>JAGONG010000013.1:30018-34263 GCA_017993135.1 Allobrachymonas sp. | reverse complement strand
TTATGGCACAACCACCTTGCCTTCTTTGAGCAGCGCTGGCGAGAGCGTAACGCCTTGCTCGCGTGCTGCTTTGGCATTGATTTCAAGCGTTGTGTTGCGCCCCACTTCAAAAGCTATAGCGCCTGGCTTTTCGCCTTTGAGGATGCGTACAACAATCTTGCCAGTTTGGCGGCCCATATCGTAGTAATTCATGCCCAGCGCAGCAATGGCGCCGCGTGCTACCGAGCCTGTGTCGGAAGCGACCAGCGGCAGCTTGGCATCGGCAGCCAAACGCGCCATGGATTCGTAGGCTGAAACCACGTTGTTATCGGTGGTGGTGTACATCAAGTCGATTTTTCCAATCAGGCTTTTGGCAGCAGAAGGAATATCAACTGTGCGTGGCGCAGCGGCTTCGTGCAGGCTCATGCCGCGCTGTGCCAATGCTTCTTTCAGCTCTTTTACGATGATGGTGGAATTGACTTCGCCCGGGCTGTAAACCATGCCTATGCGCTTGGCGCCTGGCACAATTTTCTGCATCAAATCAATTTGCGGAGCCAGCGGCAGGCGGTCAGATACGCCTGTGACGTTGGTTCCCGATGGTTTTGCGTCTTTTACCAGCTTGGCTGCTACGGGGTCGGTTACGGCTGTAAACACCACAGGCACGCTTGATGTTGCCACTACCGCGGCTTGTGCGCTGGGGGTGGCAATGGCTACGATAACGTCGGCCTTGTCGCCAATGAATTTACGCGCAATTTGCCCTGCGGTGGCGCTGTTGCCTTGGGCGCTTTGGTATTGGTATTTGAGGTTTTTGCCAGCAACCCAGCCTTGCGCTTTGAGCTCGTCTTCTACGCCTTTGCGCACGGCATCGAGCGCGGGGTGGTCAACAATGGCTGTAACTGCTACGGATTTGCTGGTTTGCGCCTGTGCTACTGGTGCCAGCAATGTAGCGGCAGCCAAAGCGATACTACTTACGAGCATGCGGCGGGAAAGTGCTTGTTTCATACCATGGTTCCTCGGGAGTTGCAATTTTAAATAATACGTAATTTTAAACAAAACTATCTGGCGTTTACCTGCTGCTTTTGTGCTTGAAAACCCTATACTTTTTACAGCTTTAGGGCGCTTTTCAGCTTCAGGGCACGATGACTTTGCCTTCTTTGAGCAATGCTGCAGAAAGCGTAGCGCCTTGTTCGCGCGCGGCTTTGGCGTTGAGCTCAAGCATGGTGGTGCGGCCTTCTTCTACTGCAATGCTGCCTGGCTTTTCGCCTTTGAGTATGCGCACAACCATTTTTCCTGTTTGGCGGCCCATGTCGTAATAGTTCATGCCCAAAGCAGCCACTGCGCCGCGTTTGATAGAGCTGGTGTCTGCGGCAATCATGGGCAGCTTGGCATCGGTAGCTACGCGCACCATGGTTTCGTAAGCCGAAACCACGTTGTTGTCGGTGCTGCTGTAAATCAAATCTACTTTGCCTACCAGACTTTTTGTGGCTGCTTGCACATCAACGGTGCGTGGTGCGGCAGCGCTCACCAGTGTCATGCCGCGCTGTGCCAGCACTGCTTTGAGCTCTTTAATCAGTATGGTTGAGTTGATTTCGCCTGGGCTGTAAACAATGCCCACGCGCTTGGCAGTGGGTACGACTTTGAGCATCAAATCAACTTGGGGCGCCAGTGGCAGGCGGTCTGATACGCCTGTGACGTTGCCGCCCGGTGCTTTCAGGTCTTTCACCAGTTTGGCTGCTACGGGGTCGGTTACGGCCGAAAACACGATGGGTACGCTGCTTGTGGCGGCCGCTGCTGCCTGTGCGCTGGGGGTGGCTATGGCGACAATGGCATCGGCCTTGTCTCCAATGAATTTGCGCACAATTTGCCCTGCGGTAGCGGCGTTGCCTTGGGCGCTTTGGTATTGGTATTTGAGGTTTTTGCCTGCCTGCCAGCCTTGCGCTTTGAGTTCGTCTTCTACGCCTTTGCGTACTGCGTCAAGCGCGGGGTGATCAACAATGGCTGTAACTGCCACCGATTTGACTGGTGCAGTTTGCGCTTGCGCCAAAGGCAGTAGCGCTACAGTTGCGCCAAGTGCCAAGCTGCTGATGATGCGCCTGCGGGAGAAAAGGGGTTTCATGACGTTGTTCCTATTGCGTAAAAGAAGCCGTGCAGCAGCGCGGTGTGCAGCAAAGCCTTGTCTTGCCTTGCCCGCTTGGCGCTGCTACGAAAAAACAGGTGCGGGGGCGCACAAAACCTTTGGGGCGCTAACGCGGTTGCATTGCGTTAGCGCCCCTCAAGCCTGTCTGTTTTAAGGCACTACGATTTTGCCTTCTTTCAGGAAGCTGTCGGAGAGTTTGATGCCTTGCTCGCGCGCGGCTTTGGCGTTGATTTCGAGCACGGTTTTGCGCCCTGTTTCAACGGGCGTGTCTTTGGGTTTTGCGCCTTTGAGGATGCGCACGACCATTTGCCCCGTTTGGCGACCCAAGTCGTAGTAGTCCACGCCAAAAGCAGCAATTGCGCCACGTTTTACGGTACCCGAGTCGGCTGCGACGATGGGCAGTTTGGCATCGGCGGCTACTTTGGCTACAGATTCAAAGGCCGAGACTACGTTGTTGTCTGTGGTGCTGTAGATGATGTCTACCTTGCCTGCCAGACTTTTCGCGGCGGCTGGAATGTCTGTGGTGCGCGGTGCGGCGGCTTCTACCAGCGTCATGCCGCGCTGTGCCAGTTTGCCTTTGAGGTCGGTCAAGGTGATGGTTGAGTTGATTTCGCCTGGGCTGTAGACCGAGCCTACGCGCTTGGCGGTGGGCATGACTTTCAGTATCAGGTCTACTTGCGTTTCCATGGGCAGGCGGTGGCTTACGCCTGTTACGTTGCCGCCCGGGGCTTTCAGGTCTTTAACGAGTTTGGCGGCAACGGGGTCGAGCACGGCTGAAAACACAATGGGAATGCTGTTGGTTGCTGCTGCTACGGCCTGTGCGCTGGAGGTGGCAATAGGCACAATCACGTCGGGCTTGTCGCCAACGAATTTGCGTGCGATTTGGCTGGTGGTGGCTGTGTTGCCTTGTGCGCTTTGGTATTGGTATTTGAGGTTTTTGCCCGCAATCCAGCCTTGCGCTTTGAGCTCGTCTTCTACGCCTTTGCGCACGGCATCGAGCGCGGGGTGGTCGACCAGTGCTGTAACGGCTACCGATTTGGCTGGCTGGGTTTGCGCGTGCGCTACGGGTGCCAGTAGTGCTGCCGCTGCGGCGGCAATGCTGCCCAGAAGCAGGCGGCGTGTGTTTGTTTGTTGCATTTTGATGGGTCCTTGAAGTGAAAAATTAGTTGAAAATCAGTTAAAAATCAGCTTAAACCTGTGAGGCAAAAATGCCGCGTTTATGCGCATCTATGCTGGCTTGGTGGCTTGCGTTGCTGTGCAGCTATGTCTGTTTGAATATCTGTTTGGCAAAAAGCAAAATTGACCCGCTGTTTGTGCGCGGGGGTATTGCTGCTTTGGCTCGCCCTTTGGGGTGAATTTCACAGATTTTAAACAAAAGCCCAAAACAAACCCCAAAAGCGCCTTTGTTTTCGCCTTTGTTTTATTCTTGGGGCATCAATATACCCGAACACTGCTTGTGTTTAGGCGCTTGCGGCTCTGTGCCTGCTTTGCGTCTGCTTTATGCTACGCGCTGGCGGATGGCGCGGCTCATGCTTGGTTGGCTGGCTGCGCCTGCTTGTTTGCCGCTACGCGCTTTTTTGCACTTCAGGAAAGTTTGCTTTTGCCATGAAACGTCTTTTAAATCTTCCGCCTGCTTTGCGCTTTATTGCGATTGGCGGCTCCGCTGCGGTCGTGCACTTGGCTGTGGTGCGACTGGTGGTCGATGCGCGCTGGCTCGTGCCCGCTTGGGCTAATGTGCTGGGCTGGCTGGTGGCTTTTGCGGTGTCGTTTTCGGGGCATTTTTACTGGACTTTTGCCCGTCAGGGTACTTCGCTTGTGCAGGCTTTGCCACGGTTTTTTCTGCTCTCGGCGGCAGGCTTTGCCATCAATCAGGCAGCTTATGTGCTGGCTTTGCGCTTTGTGCCCTGGCGCTACGATGTGCTGCTGGCTTGTGTGCTGGTGGCAGTGGCTGTGGGCACTTATGTTTTTAGCAAGCTGTGGGCGTTTAAAGCCAGCGCGGCTTGCAAGCGCCCTTGATGTGCGCCTGCTCTGCCCGCGCCTTGGCGCTGCTGCATGCGCGTTAGGCGCGGCAAGTGTGCGTTAGCGGCTTTGGCTTTTGTTTGTTTGTCTGACTTGCTCTTGCTCTTGCT
>JAGONG010000013.1:22318-29918 GCA_017993135.1 Allobrachymonas sp. | reverse complement strand
TGCTTTGCTTTGCTTTGCTTTGCTTTGCCGAAAAATGCTACAAGCAGTGTTTATGCGGCTTGCGGGGCATTATTGCCTTGTAAGCCGCATGGGAGCTGGTTGTGGGGTTTTTATTTGTCGGCAGGGGCTTGTGTAGCGCAACGCTGCGTAAGCACCAGGTTGTCGCGGTGAATCATTTCTGGCTCGGCAGCGTAGCCAAGCAAGGCTTCAAACTGGCTGGAGGGCTTGCGGCATAGCAGGCGTGCTTCATGGCTGGCGTAGTTGGCCATGCCGCGGGCTATTTCTTTGCCAGTTGCATCGCGCACGGCTATGACTTCGCCTCTGCCAAATTCGCCTTGTACCTCGGTCATGCCGATGGGTAGCAGGCTTTTGCCTTCGGTAAGCAGTTTGCTGGCTGCGCCTGCGTCTACCACTACTGCGCCGTGCAGTTGCAGATGGTCTGCCATCCACTGTTTGCGCGCTTGCAGCTTGTGGGTGGGTGCAACCAGCACGGTTCCCACGGCTTCGCCTTGTATGAGGCGGATGAGCGCATCAGGCTCGCGCCCCCATGCAATAACGGTGCTTGCGCCCGAGCTGGCAGCACGTTTGGCAGCGATGACTTTGGTGAGCATGCCGCCTTTGCCTATGCCACTGCCCGCACCGCCCGCCATGGTTTCGAGGGTGGCATCGTCGGCGCGGCCTATGGTGATGAGTTGTGCGTCGGGTTGCTTGCGCGGGTCGGCGGTAAATAGGCCGCGCTGGTCAGTCAAAATCACCAGTAAGTCTGCTTCTATCAGATTGGCTACGAGTGAGCCAAGTGTGTCGTTGTCACCTACTTTGATTTCATCATTGACGACTGTGTCGTTTTCGTTGATGACGGGCAGCACGCCCAAGCCCAGCAAGGTAAGCAGGGTGCTGCGGGCGTTCAGGTAACGCTCGCGGTCGGCCAAATCTGCGTGGGTCAGCAGCACTTGCGCCGATTGCAGGGAGCGTTCGCGCAGTTTGGTTTCGTACATTTGCGCCAACCCCATTTGCCCGACTGCGGCAGCGGCTTGCAGTTCGTGGATTTCTTTCGGGCGGGTTTTCCAGCCCAGGCGCTTCATGCCTTCGGCAATAGCGCCGCTGGAGACGATGATGACTTCAACGCCTTTTTGGTGCAATACCGCCAGTTGTCTGCACCACTCGCCGATGGCGCGCTCGTCAAGCCCGCGGCCTTCGTTGGTGACGAGGCTTGAGCCGACTTTGACCACAATGCGCTGCGCTTGGCACAAAGCGTCAGCGGCGGCTTGCGTAAGCGATTCAATGGGGGCGGTGGCTGTAGAGTAAGTGGGGGCTGACATAGTGGTTTTTGGAAAAATCAGGCAGTTGCGTTGAGTTACGTTTCTTTGGGTTTGCACCAGCGCAGCGCTTGCCAGTGCCGCGCGCTTTTTGCTTTTGCTAACGCCCTCTATTGTGGCTCTTTTATTGCCTTACCTGCCCTGTGCGCTTTGCTTTTGCTGCCCTTGCTTTGGCTGGCGTTGTTTTTTGTGCTGGCGCTTTTAGTGCTGATGCAGCTGGCCTTGGTGCTCCTTGTCTGCGCCAGCAGCTTACGCCTTTGCTTGGTGCTTGCGTGTTGCGGCATTGCAGTTGGCGTTGCAGCTCTGCTTTGCTTTGCGCGTTGCAGGGCTTTGGGTGCAGCAAGGTGCAATGCAGCGGGGCACTTGCGCGATGCATTGCTGGTGTTGCCGCTATTGGGCGGTGCGCGCCAAGGCTGGGGTTAGCGTTGTGTGGCGGGTACGCGCCCCGAGCGTTCGTTGTGTACGCTCATGAGGTCTTCTAATACGGCATCTGCGTCGTTCAGGGGTTTTGCTGCCGCTTTTGTGCCAGGTGTTACGTAGTCTATGCAAGTGCTGGCAACTGGGGCTTCCATGGTCATGGTGGCGCCTTTGCCAAATTTCTTGGGTACGGTGCTGTGCAGGTGGTAGCGCATATCAACGGGGGGTTTGGCTGTTTGTTGCACCAGTTTGCCTTTGCCGTTGTAGATGGTGTAGCACGAGGCGCTGGCGGCGCTGGCTGTGAGTGTGATGAGTGCGGCGCAGGTTGCGCGTAGAAGTGTTTGGTTCATATAAGAGGTCTCCTCAAAAACTTTTGCCATGATAACGCGCCAAAGGTGCTGTTGCGTGTGCCGCTTTTGCCTAATCTGACACGTTATTGCGCGTGTCTTGCTGTTTATCTGGTGTTTGTCTGCTTATTTGTTGGTGCTTTGCCGCCCCAAGGCTGGGCTGCTTGGGGCAGGCATACTTTATGCGAGTAGGCCGCAGCGGCGCATGCGGGCTACTGCCTGCGGTGTGTGTTGGGCTGCCAGTTCTTGTTGCTGCTGCGCGTCGGTTACGAGTTGGTTTTGCTCGGTAAAGCCCACGCTGCCTGCGCGGGCTGCGTCTGCCACGATTTGCGTGAGTGCTGCTATGTCGCGCGTGCCGTCGGCGTGTTGCCAGAGTTGCTGCTCCAAAGAGTCGAGCACGACGGCTTCATGCCAAAGCGAGCATGCCATGGTTGTGTGCTCGGCTTGGCCCAGTGTGTTTTGCAGTTTCCAGACGTGTACGCCTGGCACGCGTTTCGGGCGCTGTTTGTCTGCTTTGGGCAATAGCACGGGTTGGCAACGCGCCCACACTTGCCCCGAGATGAGTAGCTGCGTCAGTGTTTTGGCTACTTCTTCGGTGACTGTGGCTACGGGCAAATCTGTTTGCGCTACTATGGCAAATGCCAAGTCTGGCATGGTGCGGGTTGCGGGGTAGGTTTTGTGCAGTATTTTGGCCAGCGCTACGGCTACTGCTCCAGTTAGTTGCACTGTGCCTCCGTTGATGCCTTTGGCATGCATCTCGGTTTTGCGACTGGCTTTGCTTTTGCCTGCTTGGGCAATCGGCTCAAACCAGCCTGCAAAGTGCATGGCTTGCAGGCGCGCGCGTTGCAGTGTGTATTGCACTTGGCCGGCTTGCTCGGCTTTGATGAGCAGGGTTTGGCGAAAGGAGCGGTTGCCGACAAAGTCCAGATATTGCTCAAATTGCGCTTGCGTTTTGCACTCGCGCAGTAGGGGCTGGGCCATTTCGCTGGGGTAGTTGTTGGCAAACATGCAGGTCAAGTCTGCTTCGGCCAGATAGCTCAGGCCGTGCTCTGCGGCGCTTGCTAAAAAGTCTTTGAAGTAGCACGGGGCGTTGTGTTGCTCTAAAAATTCGTGCAACAAGTAGGAAGGCGGCGCAGTGCGTATGTATGCCATGTTTTCGTCTAGCGCCGCTTTGAGCATGCTGTCTTGGGGGGTGTGCTGCTGCAAAAAATCCAGCATGCCGCGCGCGTAGGCAAGCTGATTTTCGGGGGTGTCGTCCTCTGGTCTGCGCAAGAGCATGGCATCGCGCAGTATTTCGCGTGATTTCCAGCCTGGGTAGGTGTTGTAGCTGATGTAGGCTACGCCGTTGCTGCTCAAGCGCTGCTGGCATACGCGCAAAATGGCGTTGCGCACATGCTCTGGCACCCAGCTGTAAACGCCGTGGCAGATGATGTAGTCGAATGTGCCCCAGCTTTCGTCAATTTCTTCTATGCTGGCTTGGCGCAGTTCTGCATTGCTGATGCCGCTGCTTTGCAGCACTTGCTGGCCATACGCTATTTGCACGCCCGATACATCAACTCCCATTGCCCGCAGCTTGGGGTGGCGCACCGCTACGGCAATGAGGTTGCCCCCCGCCGAGCAGCCTAGCTCCAGTACGCGGGCGGTGCTTGCTGCGGGCGCGTCTACGCCAAAGATGTGGGCTATGGCCTGTAGCCGCTCGGGGGCAGACTGGGGAAAAGGCCGCGATTGGTACGGCGTTTGGTCGTATGTTTTGCGAATGCTTTCGGTTTGCTTGGTCATGCGAAATTTTTCCGTTTTCAAGTCTGCCAGCCACGCCTTGGGCGCGTGCGTGTTTTTTGCGTTTTGGTGCGTTTTGGTGCGTTTGGCTTCATGCTACACGCAGTTTGCCGCAGGCAATCAAGGCGGCGGCTTTGGCGATAAGAAAAATCGCGCCAAAATTATCTTAACCGTCTTTAAAGCCCGCTTGCCCAAGAATTATTACCCGCACAAGCACCGCCGCCAGCCCAATATCTGGCGCTAGCAGGTATCATGCCAGTAGTTTGTATTTACCAGCCCGCAACAGGCGCTATGACGGCAACCATAATCGCCTTTACCGCATTTGTTTCTGCCATTGGCTGCCTTTTGATTG
This sequence comes from Allobrachymonas sp., assembly GCA_017993135.1. GTDB lineage: Bacteria > Pseudomonadota > Gammaproteobacteria > Burkholderiales > Burkholderiaceae_C > Brachymonas. The sequence goes on along the minus strand of JAGONG010000013.1, from coordinate 25,710 downwards.
CGCTTGATTGCTTTTGATTGCTTTTGGCGGCGGCTGCAAGCAGCAGCCGCATTCCATTTTCGCCCCGCTTATTAATCTTCCTGTTTTTCGTCTGGATGAACAAGATACTCATCATTGCCCACGCCCCACTGGCCAAAGCTTTGCGCGAGTGTGCGCTGCACGTTTTCCCTTGCTGTGCCGAGCAGGTTGTTGCGCTTGATGTGCAGCCCGATGCCGCGCCCGAAGACACCTTCAATGCGGCCTGCCAGCTTGCACAAAGCATGCAGGGCAATTTGCTGGTGCTTACCGATTTGTTTGGCGCAACTCCCAGCAATGTGGCGCAGCGGCTGGTGCAGCTTTGTGCGGCGCAGGGGCGCCAGGTGCGGGAGGTAACGGGGGCAAATTTGCCTATGCTGCTGCGTCTGGTTTGCCACGCCAGCTTGCCGCTTGATGCGCTTGAGCAGTGCGCCGTTACAGGTGGCGCGCAAGGCATTTTTGCGGTAGACGTGCGCAGCGGCGCGCCTGCCTGCACGCTGCTTGCAGCCCACACCGAGCAGCAGCCCTAGCGCCAAGCCTTCTTGCCACATTCACCCAGGATTTTTCCCACCATGATTGAGCAACCCATCACTATCAGCAACAAACTGGGGCTGCACGCACGCGCTTCAGCCAAACTCAGCAAACTCGCGGGGAGCTTTCCGTGCGAGGTCTGGCTGGTGCGGGGCAGCCGCCGCGTTAATGCCAAAAGCATTATGGGCGTGATGATGTTAGCTGCGGGCATAGGTACCGAGCTGGTGGTTGAAACATCGGGCGAGCAAGAGCAAGCCGCTATGGATGCTTTGATTGCCTTGTTTAACGACAAATTTGGCGAGGGCGAATAATGGCGCAGGCCTTACACCTTTCCCCCGCTGCCGCCAAGCCACAAACACAGCCAGCCCGCCGAGCCGCCGCAGGAGCGCACGCATGAGCACTATTACCATTCACGGTATGGGCGTTGGCCGCGGCGTAGCCATTGGCCGCGCCGTTGTGATTGACTTTGGCCGCGCCGATGTGGTGCATTACTTTATCGACCCCAGCCAGGTTGAAGACGAAATTGCCCGCGTACACGCCGCACGCGACGCTGCCGTGCAAGAAATGCAGCTGGTGCTAGCCACCCTACCCAAAGACGCACCCAACGAGCTGCCCGCCTTGCTGGATGTGCACCTGATGCTGCTGCAAGATGACGAGCTTTTCAACGGCGTGCGCTACTGGATTGCCAACAGGCTCTACAACGCAGGCTGGGCGCTGTCAAACCAGTTTGAGCGCTTGGCGCGGCAGTTTGACGAGATGCAAGACCCCTATCTGCGCGAGCGCAAGGCAGATTTGGAGCAAGTCATTGAGCGCATCATCAAGCGGCTGCAAGGCAAACCTTTGCCGCTGCCCATGGCGCAAACGCCCGCAGCAAACGCCGCACCAGACGCACCCGCCGAAGACCCCGAAGACGCTCTGGTGCTGGTGGCGCACGACTTGTCGCCATCAGACATGCTGCATTTCCGCCAAAGCGTGTTCAAAGGCTTTATCACCGACGTAGGCGGCACCACCAGCCACACTGCCATTGTGGCGCGCAGCATAGGCATACCCGCCATTGTGGGCGCGCGCGGTGCCAGCCACCTGATTCGCAACGACGACCTGATTGTGATTGATGGCGACAACGGCGTCATCATCATCAACCCGCCTGCAATAACGCTTGATGAATACAGCTTTCGCCAGCGCCAGCACGCGCTCGACCGCAGCCGCTTGCTACGCCTGCTGCACACGCCTGCTACCACGCTCGATGGGCACGAAGTCGAGCTGCTTGCCAACATCGAAATGCCCGAAGACACCCCCGCCGCACTGGCAGCGGGTGCAGCGGGCGTGGGGCTATTTCGCAGCGAGTTTTTATTCATGGGGCGGCAAAACGGCCTGCCCGACGAAGAAGAGCAGTACCAGGCCTACCTCAAAGCCCTGCAAGGCATGCACGGCTTGCCACTTACCATCCGCACCATAGACGTAGGCTCTGACAAGCCGTTAGACGGCAATCTGGCCGATATCGCCCGCCTTAACCCCGCGCTGGGTTTACGCGCCATACGCTGGAGCCTGGCCGAGCCCACCATGTTTCTCACCCAGCTACGCGCCATCTTGCGTGCCGCTGCACACGGCACGGTACAGCTTTTAATCCCCATGATGGCGCATCTGAGCGAAATCCGCCAAACGCTGCAACTGCTCGAAGTTGCCCGCGAGCAACTCGATACCATCGGCACAGCCTATGGCTCGGTGCAAATTGGCGCCATGATTGAAATTCCAGCCGCAGCCATCATTGCGCCACTGTTTTTGGAGCATTTCGATTTCCTCTCCATCGGCACCAACGACCTGACGCAATACGCGCTCGCCATTGACCGCGCCGACGAATCCGTAGCCCACCTCTACGACCCCCTGCACCCAGGCGTTCTGCAACTGCTCGCTACCACCATCCGCGCCGCCAATGCAGCAGGCAAGCCCGTAAGCGTATGCGGCGAAATGGCAGGCGATACCACCTTTACCCGCTTGCTGCTCGGACTGGGCCTGCGCAGCTTTTCCATGCATCCAGCGCAAATACTGGCTGTTAAACAAGAAATCGTACGCTCCGATGCAGGCAAACTGGCAGACTGGGCGCAGCGCGTCATCCACAGCATGGAGCCAGCCAAAGAAATGGCCCTGCTGCAAACCCCGTAAACACCATCAACGCTACCTAAAAAGCCGCCCACACCCCACCCATACACACCATGCCGCCCACCCTCTGCATTGTGCAAACCAACCCCACTGCGGGCGACCTGCAACACAACGCCAGCGCCCTGCTCCAAGCTACCCGCACAGCCTACGCGCAAGGCGCACGCTTGCTGCTCACAGGGCACATGGCATTGTGTGGAGCGCCGCTGCACGATTTGGCGCAACTTGCCGCCTTTACCCAAGCCTGCACCGCCACCCTGCAAGACATGGCGGCACAACTGGCTGACTTGCCCGATTTGTGGCTCATCACCAGCCACAGCCACGGCATAGCTCTGCTGCATCAAGGCCAAGTCACCCCTTTGCAAACAGCCCCCTTGCAGGCAGCCCCTTTGCAAGCCGCCCCCGTCACACCCTGCCTGCTTGAGCTACCCCATCTGCGCCTTGCCTTGCTGCTAGCCACCGATGCAGACGAAACCAGCACCAGCCTGCCAGCCTGCCCCGCCTTGGCTGGCGCACAGCTACTGTGCGTGCTTGCCGCATCACCTTGGCATATGGGCAAAACACACAGCCGCGAGCAGCACTACAGCGCACTGGCGCAGCGCCTGCGCATGCCTATTCTCTACAGCAACATCGTTGGCGGGCAAGATGCAAGCGTGTATGACGGCGGCTCATTTGCCCTGCAAGCCAACGGC
>JAGONG010000013.1:13676-22218 GCA_017993135.1 Allobrachymonas sp. | reverse complement strand
GGCACTGTCTAACCAAACAGGCGCACTGGTGCTGGCCTGCGGCAACAAAAGCGAGCTTGCCACGGGCTACTGCACCTTGTATGGCGACATGGCGGGCGGCTTCGCGCCCATCAAAGACGTGCTCAAAACCCAAGTCTATGCACTGGCGCGTTGGCGCAACACGCACAACCCCTTTGGCACATGCGAAGCTCCCATACCCGAGCGCATCATCACCCGCGCCCCCAGCGCCGAACTGCGCCCCGAGCAAACCGACCAAGACAGCCTGCCCCCCTACGACGTGCTTGATGCCATCGTGCTGCAATACGTCGAGCACAACCTGCCCGCCGCCACCCTCTTGGCTCACGGCCTGCCCGCTGCCGCCGTGCAGCAAGTCACCCGCCTGATACACGCCAACGAATACAAGCGGGCGCAAGCCGCACCAGGCACGCGCATCAGCCGCCGCGCCTTTGGGCAAGGCTGGCACTACCCGCAAGTCAATCGCTACCGCCAAATTTGAGCTTTTTCTAACACAGCCATACAGCCAATTCTGCGCACTCTTACAATACGCCCCATGCAACAAATCAAACACCAACTCCTTAGCACACTGGCCGCCGAGCTAGAAAAACTCAGCCCTGGCGCGGGCAGCAAAGCCGCGTTTGAGTCACCCAAACAAGCCTCCCACGGCGACCTTGCCACCAACGCCGCCATGCAACTGGCCAAGCCCCTCAAGCAAAACCCACGCGCTTTGGGCGAGCAGCTCAAAGCCGCGCTGGAAGCCACCCCCGCCTTTGCGCAGTGGGTTAGCGCCATAGAAGTTGCGGGCCCAGGCTTTTTAAACATCCGCCTCAAACCGCAAGCCAAGCAGCAAGTCGTGCGCGAAGTGCTCACCGCAGGCAAGCAATACGGCACGCAAGCCGCCAGCGGGAAAAAAATACTGGTCGAATTCGTCAGTGCCAACCCCACCGGCCCCCTGCACGTTGGCCACGGCCGCCAAGCCGCGCTGGGTGATGCCATCTGCAACCTGCTGGCCACCCAAGGCCACACCGTCTGGCGCGAGTTCTACTACAACGACGCTGGCGTGCAAATCGAAACCCTCACCCGCTCGGTGCAACTGCGCGCGCAGGGCTTCAAGCCAGGTGATGCCTGCTGGCCTACCGACCCCGAAAACCCCGAGAGCAAAAACTTCTACAACGGCGACTACATTGCCGACATCGCCGCCGACTTTCTCGCGCAAAAAACCGTTACTGCCGATGACCGCGCCTTTACCGCCAACGGCAACGTGCAAGACACAGACAACATCCGCCAGTTTGCCGTAGCCTACCTGCGCAACGAGCAAGACATTGACCTGAAAACCTTTGCCCTGCGCTTTGACCAGTACTATCTTGAGAGCAGCCTCTACAGCAGCGGCCGCGTTGAGCAAACCGTACAAAAACTCATCGCCAACGGCCACACCTACGAGCAAGACGGCGCACTGTGGCTCAAAACCACCGACTTTGGCGACGACAAAGACCGCGTCATGCGCAAAAGCGACGGCGGCTACACCTACTTTGTGCCTGACGTGGCCTACCACATCGCCAAATGGGAACGCGGCTACAGCACCGTCATCAACATCCAAGGCACCGACCACCACGGCACCATCGCCCGCGTGCGCGCTGGCCTGCAAGCCGCCCAAGCAGGCATCCCGCAAGGCTACCCCGACTACGTGCTGCACACCATGGTGCGCGTAGTGCGCGGTGGCGAAGAAGTCAAAATCAGCAAACGCGCAGGCAGCTACGTCACCCTGCGCGACCTGATTGAATGGACCAGCGCTGACGCCGTGCGCTTCTTCTTGCTCAGCCGCAAGCCCGATACCGAATACACCTTCGATGTGGACTTGGCCGTACAGAAAAACAACGAAAACCCCGTCTATTACGTGCAATACGCCCACGCCCGCATCAGCTCGGTGCTCGCACAATGGCAAGAAAAAGACGGCGGCAACCCCGCTGCACTGGCACAAGCCGACTTGGCCGCCTTGGACACCCCCGCGGCACAAACCCTGTTGCTAAAACTTGCACAATACCCCGCCATGCTCAGCGCCGCAGCAAGCGATTTTGCCCCGCATGATGTAACCTTTTACCTGCGCGAGCTAGCCGCCAGCTACCACAGCTACTATGATGCCGAACGCATTCTGGTAGACGATGCGGCAACCAAAACAGCCCGCTTGGCGCTGGTAGCCGCCACCGCGCAAGTGCTGCGCAACGGCCTGAATCTTCTGGGCGTAAGCGCTCCAGAGAAAATGTAAACCACAGTAAAGAACGCTATGAACCCTGCAACACCCACGCAAACACCCCAGCCAGCCACTGGCACACGCCATGCAGCCCGCCTGCACCAGCGCGGCATTGGCGTGCTTGGCTTTATTTTTGGGCTAGTCATAGGCTTGGCCATCGCTTTAGGCGTGGCGGTCTACATCACCAAAGTACCCACACCGTTTAACGACAAATCTGGCGTGCGCAGTGCCGAAGAGCAAGCCGCTGAAGATGCCAAACTCAAAGAGTGGAACCCCAACGCAGCACTGGCCAGCAAAACCACTGGCAACGTTGCCTCAGGCGCAGTGCAGCCCGCAGCAGCCTATGCCAGCGCACCTGCCATGCCCCAGCCAGCGCAAGCCCCGCAAGTGCCACCACAAATGCCGCCGCAAACGCAGCCGCAAGCAGCTCCAGCCACCAGCACCACTAGCCTCACGCCCGAGCAAGCACAAGCCAAACTCCAAGCCGAGCAACGCGCCCAGGAACTCGCCCGCGCCAAAGCCAAAGCCGAAGAAGAGCGCAAACAAGCCGCCACAGCCAACGCCTCCAGCGACCCGATTGACAGCCTGCTGCAAGCCCGTAGCAAATCAGCCGCAGCCACCACGGCACCAGCGCCAAGCAAGACTGACAACGCCGCCGAGCCCTTTGTTTACTTCGTGCAAGCAGGCGCTTTTCGCGACCCTGCCGACGCAGACGCACAAAAAGCCCGCCTGTCACTGCAAGGCTTGAGCGCGCGCGTAAGCACACGCGACCAGGCAGGCCGCGCCGTACACCGCGTGCGCTTGGGCCCCTTTAACACCAAAGCCGAAGCCGACCGCGTGCGCGCCCGCCTTGAAAGCAACGGCATGGAAGCCGCGCTCGTGCGCGTTGAGCGCTAAGCCGCGCACCGCTTTTTAACCCACACACCCAAAAGACACACTGAAAGACACACCATGAAAACAAGCATGAAACGTCGTGACTTTGCACTGGCACTTACCGCAGGAGCCAGCGCCGTCATGCTGGGCGCTTTGGCTGGATGCAGCAAATCTGAAAAAGTACCATCTGCACCTGCCACACCTGCCAGCCCCGCCAGCCCCTCATCTGGCGCAAACATGCCCGACCCCATCGCAGGCATCGACTACAAACCCCTGCAAAAACCCTTAAGCACCAACGCGCCCAAAGGCAAGGCAGAAATGGTTCACTTCTTTGGCTACTGGTGCGGGCACTGCCGCCACTTCTCGCCAGAGTTTGATGCATGGCAGAAAACTGCCCCCGCCGAAATTGCCATCGTTATGGCTCCTGTTGCCTTTGGCAACCCAGGGCGCGCACCGCTACAACGCCTGTTCTTTACCTTGCGCGAGCTAGGTTTGCTAGAGGCGCTGCACAGCAAAGTATTTGATGCCGTTCACGACCAAAGACTGCCCCTGTTTACCCACGAAGCCGTAGCCGATTGGGCTAAAAAGCAATCGGGCGTAGATGCAGCCAAGTTCGACCAGGTTTACCGCTCGGCCAGCGTTGATGCGCTGGTCAAACATGCCGACCAGCTCACCGAAGGCTATGAAATCGACGGCGTGCCTTCTTTGGGCGTTGCGGGCAAATACTATGTAGACGGCACACTGGCCAAAAGCATGCCGCGCGCCTTGCAAATTGCCAGCGCGCTTGCTTTGAAAGAAGCCAAAGCGTAAAAACCTTTGTTTATCCAACTTATGCCCGCTTTTGCGGGCTTTTTTATTGCGGCTTTTGCGGCTTAAACGCAGTCTGCACAAGCTGCTATGGCTACAATGGTTCTATGAAAAGCAAGAATCATGCCTTAATCAAAATACTGCTCTGCAGCCTGCCTTGGCTGTGCGCAAGCGCAGCACAGGCCGAGCTGGCCGACCGCAACAAGCCTATGCACATCGAGGCCGACTCCATGCGCTATGACGACATCAACAAAATCACCAACGCCACAGGCCGCGTTATTGGCACCAAAGGCACTATGGTGCTGCGTGCCGATGCCGTAGAAATCAGGCAAGACGCGCAGGGCAACAGCACCACTGTTGCCACCAGCAATGCAGGCAACCAGGTCTTTATGCGCCAAAAACGCGAAGGGCTTAACGAGTTTTTTGAGGCGCAAGCCAACCGCATTGAGCGCGACGACAAAACCCTCATTGCCCGCCTTACAGGCAAAGCCAAAATGCGCCGCTTGGTTGGCAATACGCTGGCCGACGAGATTGAGGGCGAAAGCATGATTTACAACGAAGTCACCGAGGTATATCAAGTCACAGGCGGCACGCCTGCTGCGAGAACACCCCCTGGCGGCTTGCCATCTGGGCGCGTGCGTGCCGTTATCGTGCCTTCTGGCACAGGCACAGGCTCGGTGCTACAAAATGCCCCTGCCGCTGGCAAAGCAGCTTCGCGCAGCGCCATTACCTTGCAGCCCAGCGCACAAATTGGAGCAAGCCAATGAGTGTGCAAACGCCTTTGCCAGAAAACGCAGCGCAAGCGCCACAGCCTGCTGCCATACCGCATAGCGCCAATACCGTACCTGACAGCGAACTGGTGGTGCGCCATCTGGCCAAGTCCTACGGCCGCCGCAAGGTTGTTAAAGACGTATCTCTCACCGTGCGCAAAGGCGAAGTCGTGGGTTTGCTCGGGCCCAATGGTGCGGGCAAAACCACCTCGTTTTACATGATTGTGGGCTTGCTGCGCGCCGATGCTGGCAGCATCAGCATTGACGGCGTGCCCGTTGAATCTATGCCCATACACCAACGCTCGCGCATGGGCTTGAGCTATTTGCCGCAAGAAGCATCTATCTTTCGCAAGCTCAACGTATCAGACAACATCCGCGCCGTGCTTGAGCTGCAACGCGATGCTGCTGGCCGCCCGCTTGCCAAAGCCGCTATTGACGAGCGGCTGCAACAATTGCTGCAAGACTTGCACATCAGCCACCTGCACGACACACCCGCTACTGCCTTGTCTGGCGGTGAGCGCCGCCGCGCAGAAATTGCCCGCGCACTGGCTACGCAGCCGCGCTTTATTTTGCTCGATGAGCCATTTGCGGGCATCGACCCCATTGCCGTAATCGAAATCCAGCGCATCATCCAATTCTTGAAGCAACGCGGCATTGGCGTGCTCATTACCGACCACAACGTGCGCGAAACACTGGGCATTTGCGACCACGCCTGCATCATCAGCGACGGCGCTGTGCTTGCCGCTGGCACACCTGCCGAAATCATCAACAACGCCGACGTGCGGCGCGTCTACCTAGGCGAACACTTCCGTATGTAGTGGCCATGAGCACTGGTCTGCACCTACGCACATCTCAAACACTTGCGCTCACCCCCCAGTTGCAGCAATCCATTCGGCTGCTGCAACTCTCCACGCTGGAGCTGCAGCAAGAGCTTGAGCACATGCTCTGCACCAACCCGTTTTTAGAGCGCGTTGAAGACGAAGCAGGCACAACCAGCGCAGACGAGGCGCAGCACCATAGCGACGACTTTGACGATGCCAGCGCGGACGCCATGCCCGACACCTGCGCCTTGCTTGCCGATGATGCCCACGACATCACCGCCCTGCGCGAGCACAGCGACGACTGGAGCACAAGCCTCGCTAACGAGAGCCGCCAAAGCACCAGCAGCGACGACTTGGACGACCACGCCAGCGACTTCGATGAGCGCAGCCTCACCGACATCTGGGACAACGGCAGCACCAGCAGCGTCGCGCCCGACGAAGACAACGAGCAGCACCAGGAGCGCGAAACCCCCCACATCTCGCTGCAACAACACCTGCACCAGCAAGTCATTGGGCTGCACCTGAGCGAGCAAGACAACGCCGCACTCTACTGCCTGATTGAATCACTTGATGACGACGGCTACCTGCAAGACTCTTTAGGCGAAATCGCCCAATCGCTGCTCCAGCAACACGCCAACAGCAGCTATGACGACAGCGACAGCGCCACATCCGACGACCCCGACGAAGCCTTCTTCAGCCTCTTGCACCACCTCACCGTAGCCCTGCGCCTGCTACAAAGCTGCGAGCCCACAGGCGTAGGCGCACGCAACCTGGCCGAATGCCTGCAACTGCAACTCAAAGCACTGCGCATACCAGAAACACACAGCGAACAGCGCCAAACCCGCGCCACCGCGCTAGCCATCTGCCAGCAACCCCTTGAATACCTGGCGCGGCGCGACGTGCGCAGCCTGCAAAAATTCACCGACTGCAGCGCCGCCAGCATCAAGCAAGCCATGCAGCTCATCGCCACACTCGAACCCAAGCCAGGCCGCCGCTTTAGCGACATCACCCGCCACCACATGCTGCCCGACGTGCTCGTAAGCCGCAACACAGGCAAAAACGCCAGCAAAACCCCCTGGCTCATCGAACTCAACCCCGACACCCTGCCCCGCGTGCGCGTGTGCGAACTCTACGCCCAAGCCATGCGCGGCCACCGCGAAAGCGGCCACGAAGCCTTGCAACAACACCTGCAAGAAGCCCGCTACATGGTCAAAAGCATCCAGCAGCGTTATGACACCATCATGCGCGTAGCCCAAGCCATCGTAGAGCGCCAGCAGCGCTTCTTTGAACAAGGCGTACTCGCCATGCAGCCACTGGTACTGCGCGAAATTGCCGACGCGCTTGGCATGCACGAATCCACCATCAGCCGCGTAACCACAGCCAAATACATGGCTACCCCGTGGGGCACATTCGAGCTCAAATACTTCTTTAGCTCTGGCCTTGATGCCGAAGACGGCAGCGCTGCCACCAGCAGCACCGTAGTACGCGCCATGCTGCAACAAATGATTGCCGCCGAAGACTGCGCCCGCCCCTTGAGCGACATGGCACTGTGCCAAATGCTGCAAGAGCAAGGCATCCAATGCGCCCGCCGCACCGTTGCCAAATACCGCGAAGCCCTGCAAATACCGCCCGCCCACCTGCGCAAATCGTTGCAAGACATTTAAACCCAAGCAAACCCAGACCTTTCCAAGAAAGTGCTGATTTATTCTTTATATTTGTTCTTTATATTTATTCTTCATATAAGAGAAAATCCAGAAAGTCGCCATTGCCGCGCAGACAAAAACCTGCCACCGCGCCATTTGCTGCAATGCATTGCACCTGCGCGAAAATGGCGAGCAATTCCATTTTTTATACGACGCTGAAATAAATCAGCATGACCCTCCCACACACAACACACAGTTTCCTGCCCATGTCCCAAATCCAGAAATTCCTATTCGATGGCCTGCCCGTGCGCGGTGTGGCCGTGCGCTTAACCGATGCCTGGCAAGAAGTCCTGCAACGCCACGCCAGCAACCCGCAAAACACCCCCTACCCCGCGCCCGTGCTGCACATGCTCGGGCAAATGGCTGCGGGTGCAGTGCTCATGCAATCCAACATCAAATTCAACGGCGCACTGGTGCTGCAACTGCAAGGCAACGGCCCCGTAAAAATGGCAGTAGCCGAAGTGCAATCGGGGCTGGCACTACGCGCTACAGCCACCGTCATAGGTGAAGTAGCCAGCAACGCCACCTTGCCCGAACTCATAGCAGGCACAGGCAGCGGCCAATGCGCCATCACGCTCGACCCCCAAGACCGCCTGCCCGGCCAGCAGCCCTACCAAGGCGTAGTGCCCCTGCACGACGCAGACGGCCAACCCCTGCCCGACGTAGCCCAAGCCCTGCAACACTACATGCGCCACAGCGAGCAGCTTGATACCACACTCATCCTCGCCGCCAACGCGCAAGTAGCCGCTGGCCTGCTCATACAACGCCTGCCGCTGCACGGTCAAGCCAACTTAAGCGGCCACAACCTCACCCCCGATGCCGCCACACAAGAGCAAGCCGCCAGCAGCTACCAGCACATCTCCGCCTTGGCACACAGCCTGCAACCCCAAGAACTGCTTGAGTTGGACATCGACACCATACTGCACCGCCTGTTCTGGAACGAAAAACTCCTGCGCTTTGCCCCCACAGCCAGCGACCCCACACCCCACTTCGCCTGCACCTGCAGCAGCGAGCGCGTAGCAAGCATGCTCAAAACGCTAGGGCAAGAAGAAGCCGACAGCATCATCGCCGAGCAAGGCCAAATCGAAGTAGGCTGCCAGTTTTGCGGCCAGCAATACCGCTTTGATGCGGTAGAAGTGGCACAGATTTTCACCCCCACCCTGAAACAACCACCCGTTAGCCAGCAGGCGCAATAAAGACGGGGCGGGGACGGGAACGGGGGCAGAACGCAAAAGGCGCAAAAGGTGCGCAGAAGTCGCAAAAAATACCAGAAATGGGTTTTGCTGGGCTGGAATGCGGGGGCAGAACGCAGAAGACGCAGAG
>JAGONG010000013.1:0-13576 GCA_017993135.1 Allobrachymonas sp. | reverse complement strand
AGAACGCAAAAGGCGCAAAAGGTGCGCAGAAGTCGCAAAAAATACCAGAAATGGGTTTTGCTGGGCTGGAATGCGGGGGCAGAACGCAGAAGACGCAGAGATTACGCAGAGGGCGCAGAAAAATACCCGAAATGGGTTTGGCTTGGTTTTGGTTTTGGTTTTGGTTTTGGTTGGTTTGGTTTGGTTTGGTTTGGGTTTGTGCTTGGCGCTTCTACGCTTCACAGCCTTACCTCCGTCATTCCCGCGCAGGCGGGAATCTATGTTTTGTTTTAAACGCCGCACTGGATTCCCGCCTGCGCGGGAATGACGGTATCTACTTGTCTGCCCTGTATTGCAGGAGTGTTCCCCCGTTTTGCCCAATCCATTTTTGGTGTTTTTTGCGCCTTTTGCGTAGCTTTTGCGCTCTCTGCGTTCTGCCCCCGTGTTGCAACGCGCTTTGCGGCGCTTTGTGCGTTTGCTTGGCTACAGGTTTTGTAAGGCTTGCCGCACTACAGGCAATTGGCGGCGTGATACGGGTAGCCATTCGGTGCAGCTTTCGAGTTGTAGCAGCCAGCCTTCGCTGCCGTCGCTTTGCGGGCATAGTTTGAGTTGGCGCATGGCTTGGCGTTGTGCGAGTGTGTTGCGGTGGATGCGTACGAAGTGTTGCGGGTGCTGGTCTTCGAGTTGGCTTAGGCTGCCGTCCCAGAGCAGTTCGCCGCCGTTGCGGGTGCGTAGGGTGACGTATTTTTGTTCGGCGCGGGCGTAGAGGATTTCTGCCAAGGGCAGGCGCTGGCTTTGGTCGCGCTCTTGCAGTAGCAAGCTGGCGGGGGCGGCGCTGGTTGTTGGGGCGGGTGCTGGTTGTTGCCCTGCTGCGGCGAGTTGTGCGGCTGCTTTGTGCAGGGCTAGTTGCAGGCGTTGGCTGCGTACGGGTTTGGTGAGGTAGTCGGCGGCGGCTACGTCAAAGGCTTGCAGGGCGTGTTCGCTGGAGGCGGTGACGAAGATGATTTGGCATGCGCCTGTGCTGATGCGGTGGTGGTTTTGCAGGCGCTGGGCGAGTTCCATGCCGTCCATGCCTGGCATGTGGATGTCGAGCAGTAGCACTTGGGGCTGGCTGGCGTTGATTTGTTCTATGGCTTGGGCGGCGGTGGCAGCTTCGCCGCAGATGTGTGTTGCTGGTGTGTCTATGCCTGTGAGCAGGCTGCGCAGGCGTGCGCGTGCGAGTGGTTCGTCGTCTACCAGCAGCACGCGCAGGGTGGTGCTTGGGCTGGCGCTTGGGTTTGCGGTGTTTTCAGACGATGTTTTCATGCGGTGTTTTCCTCGGGCAAGCGCATGGGGACTTCTATGTGTACGGTGAATTGCCCGTTGTGCATGCGGGCTGAAAAGCGCAGTTCTACGTCGTGTACCAGTTGCAGGCGGCGGCGCACGTTTTCTAGCGCCAAGCCGTTGCCTGGTTTGCCGGGACCCGCGGGTACGCTGTTGCTTACCATTATGCGTACCATGTTGCCGCGCAGTGCGGTGCGTACCAGTATGTCGGCACCTTGGGCGCTTGGCTCTACGCCGTGGCGGATGGCGTTTTCGAGCAGGGGTTGCAGTATGAGGGCGGGCATGCTGGCGAGGTTGGCGGCGGGGTCCAGGTCCCATTGCAGGCGCAAGCGCTCGCTAAAGCGCACTTCTTCTACGGCCAGATAGCGCCGCGCCAGCTCCAGCTCTTGCTCCAGTGTGCTGCTGTGGCGCACGTCTTGGAGCATGTGGCGAAAGATGTCGCTCAGGTTTTCGAGCACGGCCTCGGCGCGGTCGGGGTCGGTGCGTACCAGTGCGATGGCGCTGTTGAGGGCGTTGAACAAGAAGTGCGGGCGGATGCGGGCTTGCAGTTCGGCCAGTTGTGCTTGCACGTTGGCAGGGGCTTGCAGTTGGCTGCGCAGTAGCAGTATGGCCATGGTTTGCGCTGCAAATAGTGCGCCTGCCAGTGTGCAGCCCAGCCAAGGTGTGGCGCTGGTATCTATGCTTACGCTGGCTAGCAAGCTGGCTGCAAGCGTGCCGCAGGCCGCGCCTAGTGCGATGCACAGCCACCATTGCAGGGCGTAGCTTTGGCGCGCCAGCCAGCGTTTGCCTGCGCATAGCAGCATGAGCCATAGCAGGGTGGCAGGCAGGCTGCAGGCCAGTGCTGTGCCTATTTGTAGCAGCCTGGCGCTGGTGCTGCTGTTGGCTGGCAAGGTAAAGAAGCTGGCTACAACCATGCCAAGCGTTACCAGTGCGATGACGAGCAGCACGGCTCCGCTGCGGCAAGTGTCTACGCCTGCTATGCCTTGGGCTGCTGCGGCTGGGCGGCTTGTTTTTTTGGCTGATGGTGCGGGTTTGGGTGCAGTCATGGGCGTGCAGATACAAAGACGTTGCTGTGGGGCAAAGTTAGGCAGGTTGCATCGGGTGGGTGCTGCCCTACTTTGGTGGCTGGCAGGTTTAAGCCGTATTGTGCCTGCTTGCCTGCTTTGCCCGTAGGATGCACCACGTTAGCCAAATCCGCCAAGTTCGCCAAGTTCGCCTTATCGCTTCTGACTGGTGCTGGCTACACGGCCACTGGCGCTTTGATGGCGGGGTGGTGCTGGTAGTTGCGCACTTCAAAGTCTTCAAATGCGTAGCTAAACAGGTCTTGCGGCTTGCGGCGTATGTGCAGCGTGGGGTAGGCGTAGGGTTGGCGCGAGAGTTGCTCTTCTACTTGGCTGGCGTGGTTGCTGTAGATATGGCAGTCGCCCCCAGTCCAGATAAAGTCGCCCACTTGCAAGCCGCATTGCTGCGCCACCATGTGTGTAAGCAGCGCGTAGCTGGCAATATTGAATGGTACGCCCAAAAAAATATCGGCGCTGCGCTGGTAAAGCTGGCAACTGAGCTTGCCCGCTTCGCCTGCTTGCTGCGGCGGCGCAACGTAAAACTGGAAAAAGGCATGGCAAGGCATGAGCGCCATTTGGTCTAGCTCGGCTACGTTCCAGGCGCTTACCAGCATGCGGCGTGAATCGGGGTTGCTTTTAAGGGTATCAAGCACCTGCTGCATCTGGTCGATATGGCCGCCGCTAGGCGTAGGCCAACTGCGCCATTGCACGCCATAGACGGGGCCCAAGTCGCCCGTTTCGGGGTTGGCCCATTCGTCCCAGATGGTTACGCCGTGCTCTTGCAGCCAGCGGGCGTTGCCGTCGCCGCGCAAAAACCACAGCAGCTCGTAGATGATGCTTTTGAGGTGCACGCGCTTGGTGGTTACCAGCGGAAAGCCCTGCTGCAAGTCAAAGCGCATTTGGTAGCCAAAAACGCTGGTTGTGCCTGTGCCAGTGCGGTCAGACTTGTGCACGCCATGCTCATGCACATGGCGCAAAAAGGTTTCGTATTGGTTCGATTGCATGGCTTGTGTATGCGGCTGAAATGGTTGGATTGTATGTTGCCGAGCAGCAAACATGCGAAAAACTGCCGCGCACCACTAGGCAGTGATAAAGCCACAGTGCCGCCCTATGGCATTACAGCTTGTGCGGCTTTTTGCGACAATACCCGTCTTATGAACACTGCCACCAGCAACCCCCCCTCATCCGCCCACGCACCCGCCCCCAAAATCGGCTTTGTCAGCTTGGGCTGCCCCAAGGCGCTGACCGATTCGGAGCTTATCCTTACCCAACTCAGCGCCGAAGGCTACACCACCAGCAAAACCTTTGCCGATGCAGACTTGGTGATTGTGAACACCTGCGGCTTTATTGACGAGGCCGTGCAAGAAAGCCTTGAAGCCATTGGTGACGCGCTGGCCGAAAACGGCAAAGTCATCGTTACGGGCTGCCTGGGCGCAAAGCCAGCAGTGGGCAGCAGTGAAGCAGGCTCGCTGGTGCGCAACATACACCCCAAAGTGCTGGCCGTAACTGGCCCGCACGCCACGCAAGCGGTGATGGATGCCGTACACACCCACTGCCCCAAGCCGCACGACCCCTTTATGGACTTGGTTCCAGCAGCAGGCATCAAGCTCACGCCACGGCACTATGCCTACCTGAAAATCAGCGAAGGCTGCAACCACCATTGCACCTTTTGCATCATCCCCAGCCTGCGCGGCGACTTGGTTAGCCGCCCCGTGGGCGATGTGCTCAAAGAAGCCCACGCCCTGTTTGAAGGTGGCGTAAAAGAGCTGCTAGTTATCAGCCAAGACACTGCCGCCTATGGGCTTGATGTGCAATACCGCACGGGCTTTTGGGACGGCAAACCCATCAAAACCCGCACGCTTGAACTGGTGCAGGCGCTCGGGCAAATCGCACAACAATACGGCGCATGGGTGCGGCTGCATTATGTGTACCCATACCCATCGGTTGATGCCATCATCCCGCTGATGAACGAGGGGCTGATACTGCCGTACCTGGATGTGCCCTTCCAGCACAGCCACCCCGACGTGCTCAAACGCATGAAACGCCCCGCCAGTGGCGAGAAAAACCTCGAGCGCCTGCAAAAATGGCGCGAAATCTGCCCCGAGCTGGTCGTGCGCAGCACCTTTATTGCGGGCTTTCCAGGCGAAACCGAGGCCGAATTCGAGCACCTGCTGCAATTCATGCGAGAAGCCCAGATTGACCGTGCGGGCTGCTTTGCCTACTCGCCCGTAGATGGCGCTGCCGCCAACGCCTTGGCTGGCGCGCTGCCCGATGAGGTGCGCGCCGAGCGCCGCGCCCGCTTTATGGCAGTGGCAGAAGAAGTATCTACCCAAAAACTGCGCCAGCGCATTGGCTGCACCATGCAGATACTGGTTGATTACGCGCCCAACAAAGGCAAAAAAGGCGGCGAAGGCCGCAGCTACGCCGACGCGCCCGAAATTGACGGCGTTGTCTTGCTGCTGCCGCCCGAGAAAAAAGGCCAAACCATCCAGGAAGGCACGTTTATCGATGCATTGGT
This sequence comes from Allobrachymonas sp., assembly GCA_017993135.1. GTDB lineage: Bacteria > Pseudomonadota > Gammaproteobacteria > Burkholderiales > Burkholderiaceae_C > Brachymonas. Next base: position 8,695 of record JAGONG010000013.1, on the reverse strand, counting down.
GGTTGATACCGACGGGCACGATTTAGTGGCGCAGCCGCTGTAACGCTCTCGCAGGCAGGCTTTTCATCCAAAAAGGCTACAAGCAGTGTTTATGCGGCCTACAGGGCGAAAATGGCTTGCAAGCCGCATAAACACTGCTTGCCTGGTTTTTAGCCTTTTAAGCCCGCCTTTGCCTGCTTTTGCCCGCCTTGGCGTAACCGCTGCAACGCTGCTGGCAACCCAAAACAAAAGCCCCTCTACCCAAGCAGTCTGTTCACGCTACTTGGGCAGTGGGGCTTTTTTGGAAAACGCTGATTCATTCCCGTTCCATACAAAAACGCAATCGCTCGCCATTGCCGAACGCTTTCTTATATGAAAAACAAACCAGCGATTCCTTCTAGCTGCTGCAAACTGGTGTGCTTTTAGCGATACACCAGCACAGGAATCGTAGAGTTGGTAAGCACTTTGTTGGTCTGGCTGCCCATGATGATGCTGCTCAAGCCTTTGCGCCCGTGCGATGCCATGAAAATCATGTCGCAAGCATAGCTCTCGGCCGCATCAATAATGGCGCGGTAGGGCACATCGCTCACGTCACTCACGGCTTTGGACTGTACGCCCGCTTCAGTAGCCAGCTTGCAAATCTCATCCAAAATTGACTTGGCTTTGGTTTCGGTGGCGGCATCAAATTCTTCTGGCGACCTGAAATCAACCAGCGTGCCTTCGCCAGAGTAGTCTGCATGGTATGGCGGGCGCGCTGAGAAGAACGTAATGCGCGCTCCTATGCTTTTGGCAAAAGCAATGGCGTGGCGGGCGGTTTGTTGCGAAAGCTCTGAACCGTCTGTTGGTACAAGAATATGCTTGAACACGGTGTTTCCTCCATTGGTCGTACTATGCAAATGCTATGCAGATACTATGCAGATAACAGTGGCGCAGCTTGCGCGTTGCTGCACTGGGGCAGTGCGCGCACGTTTTGCGCTAGCGGGTTGCACGCGGCTGGGCTGGGCAGGCAGCGCGGCAGTTGTGTCTGCTGCGCTTGGCTCGCCTTGCCAAACCGCGTCTGTTCGCATAATTCCACAGTTGCGCAACTTATGCAATCTTTGGCTGGGTGGCTGTAACAGTTTTTATTGCAAAAGCAGCCCGTTTAGCACTCTACCTGGCGCACCGATACGGTAATGGCCAAGCCGCCCAGCGAGGTTTCTTTGTAGCGGCTTTGCATGTCTTTGCCTGTAGCGCGCATGGTTTCGATGACTTCGTCTAGCGTAACCATGTGCTCGCCACCGCCTAGCATGGCCAGCGAGCAGGCGTTAATGGCTTTGATAGCGCCCATGGCGTTGCGCTCAATGCAGGGCACTTGTACCAGCCCGGCAATGGGGTCGCACGTCATGCCAAGGTGGTGCTCCAGGGCAATTTCGGCGGCGTTTTCGATTTCGTCGTCTGTTGCGCCCAGTGCCGCTGCCAAGCCCGCTGCTGCCATGGCCGAAGCAGAGCCTACTTCGCCCTGGCAGCCTACTTCTGCCCCAGAGATGGATGCGTTGCGTTTGCACAATGCGCCCACTGCGGCCGAGGCCAGAAAGTAGCGCCGAATGCCCTGCTCGTCACCGTTGCGGCAATCGCGGTAGTAGCGCAGTACAGCTGGCGATATGCCTGCTGCGCCGTTGGTTGGTGCGGTTACTACGCGCCCGCCAGCGGCGTTTTCTTCATTCACTGCCATTGCCCAGGCGCTTACCCAGTTCATAGCGCCTTCGCTGGCGTGTGCGGGTGTGTGGCGCAGGCGCTCGGCCATGTCGGCAGCGCGGCGCTTTACGTTCAAGCCGCCTGGCAATATGCCGCTGGTTGAAAGGCCGCGGTCAATGCAGTCCATCATGACTTGGCTGACTTTGTCGATAAAGGCGTATGTTTCTTCTTTGCCGTGCAGGGCGGCTTCGTTTTCCAGCAGCAAATCCAGCATGGAGCATTGGTTTTTTTTGCCCATCTCAAGCAGCTCGTCCATCGTGCCAAAGGGGTATGGCACGGTGACTTCAGCGCCCATGCTGGTGCCTACGAAATGCTCTTCGGCATCTACCACAAAGCCGCCGCCAATGGAGTAAAAGTCGCGCTTTTCAATCAGAGCGCCTTCGGCATCAAACGCCTGAAAGCGCATGCCGTTGGTATGCAGCGGCAACTCTTCGGTAAAGTTAAAAAGCAAGTCGCGCGGCATATCAAACGCAATGGGGCGCTTGCCCAGTAAAGGCAAGCTGCCTTGCGCCTGAATATCGGCTACGCGCTGCGGGATGGATGCGGTATCAATGCCGTCGGGGATTTCGCCGCACAGCCCCATGAGCACGGCTATATCGGTTGCATGCCCATGCCCCGTGTGCGCCAGCGAGCCATACAGCTCGGACTCCACGCGGTGCACGCGCGCAAATGCCTCGGCAGGCAGTTCAAACAAAAACCGCCGCGCTGCCCGCATGGGCCCTACGGTGTGTGAACTGCTGGGCCCCAAACCGATTTTGAACATATCTTGCAGACCGATATACATAGCGCGTCCCTTTGCTGAAAAACAGATTGAATCGAAATTGTAATAAATAGTTGCTTGCCGCACGCCTTGCATCACGTCATGCATGCGCTCTTTGAGGCAGCTTGCACGGGCTTGCTGCGCGAGCCTAGCCAGCGCCTTGCGCCAAGTGGCGTGCGGCCGAAAAACGTTCAAGTATGGCACAGCGCAGCCTGTATTTAGACTGCCAAAAGCAACTACCCTAGTGCTGCGTATGGGAACTGTAGCAGCCTCGGGCAGGCAGGCTGCATCTGGCTGTAGCGCCCAGCCAGCCACGCCCCAAAACCGCATCCAAGCACGCACGCAAGGCCTGTGCATGTCGCGCCAAAGCAACTGGCGGTAACATCGGGCTCTCTTGGCTGGCATGTTGCTGCAACGCATGCTGTTTACTTTTTGCCACAAGCTCCTACCCTTGCCTGCTGCCCGTCTATCTGTATAGGCAAAGTCATCAGGCACAATCACGGGCATCATTGCGGACATATAGCACGCGCATTTTGCACCCACACAATGGCTTTAAGCCAAAGTGCAAACAGCACGCCTTTAACCCTGCGCATTTACTCTGCGCCTTTGTCTTTATTAGAAACACGCGCACGCTCTTGGCTTTGTTGCCACCAAGCATTTTTTTAAGTCAATAACCATGCTCAAACAACACTTTTCCAGCATCAACGGCAGAAAAATCCGCATCGCCATCGTGGGCTGCGGGCGCATTTCCAAAAACCATTTTGGCTCGATTGAAAAACACGCTGCCGACTTGGAACTGGCTGCCATTTGCGACACCGACCCCGCCGTGCTGCAAGCCCATGCCGCGCAATACCAAGTGCCAGCCTACGCCACCATGCAAGAAATGCTGCAAAAAGAGCAGCTTGATTTGGTCGCCCTGTGCACCCCCAGCGGCCTGCACCCAGAGCAAGCCGTGCTGGCGGCGCGGCACGGCGTGCATGTGATGAGCGAAAAGCCCATGGCTACCCGCTGGGCAGACGGCGTGCGCATGGTCAAGGCCTGTGATGAAGCGGGCGTGCGCCTGTTTGTAGTCAAGCAAAACCGCATGAACACCACGCTGCAACTGCTCAAGCGTGCAGTAGATGAAAAACGCTTTGGCAAAATCCACATGGTGCATTTGAACGTGTTTTGGACGCGCCCGCAAAGCTATTACGACCAGGGCAACGGCTGGCGCGGCACATGGGAGTTTGACGGCGGCGCGTTTATGAACCAAGCCAGCCACTATGTAGACTTGCTCGACTGGCTCATTGGCCCCGTTGCCAAAGTGCAAGCCATGACCAGCACCACGCGCCACATTGAAGCCGAAGACACGGGCGTACTCAACGTGCAGTGGCGCAATGGCGCTTTAGGCTCTATGAGCGTAACCATGCTGACTTACCCGCAAAATCTCGAAGGCAGCATCACCATACTGGGCGAAACAGGCAGCGCGCGCGTGGGCGGCGTGGCGGTAAACGACATTCAACTGTGGCAGTTTGCCGAAAGCAAAGACTACGATGCCGACATCGCCCAAGCCAATTACCAGACCACATCAGTCTATGGCTTTGGCCACCCGCTGTATTACAAAAACGTGGTTGATGTACTGCGCGGCACGGCCGAGCCACTGACCGACGGGCGCGAAGGGCTCAAGTCACTGGAGCTACTCATCGCCGCCTATCTGGCCGCACGCGATGGCAAAACCGTATCCCTGCCACTGGAGTACTGATGAACACTGCCACCCAACCAAGCAACGCCGCAAACAACATCGCTGATAGCGCCACTATCCACCCCACGGCAATCGTAGACGCAGGCGCACACATCGGCGCAGACACGCGCATCTGGCACTGGGTGCATATTTGCAGCGGAGCACACATTGGCGCGGGCTGCTCGTTTGGGCAAAACGTGTTTGTGGGCAACGATGTACGCATCGGCAACAACGTTAAAGTGCAAAACAACGTCAGCGTCTATGACGCGGTCACACTTGAAGATGACGTATTTTGCGGCCCCAGCATGGTCTTTACCAACGTACACAACCCACGCGCAGCCGTTATCCGCAAAGATGAATACCGCCGCACGCTCGTCAAGCAAGGCGCAAGTATTGGGGCTAACGCCACAATCGTGTGCGGCTGCACCGTTGGCCGCTACGCCTTTATCGGCGCAGGCGCAGTCATCACCAAAGACGTGCCCGACTTTGCTTTAATGGCTGGCGTGCCCGCCCGCCAAATAGGCTGGATGAGCCGCCACGGCGAACGCCTAAACCTGCCCCTGCACGGGCAAGGCCAAGCCCGCTGCCCCCACACGGGCGACCTGTATATTTTGCAAGGCCAGCACGTTACATGCCAGCCTGCCACCACATAAAACCAGCACAGAAAAAAACAGATTTATGGACTTTATCGACCTTAAAACTCCTTATCAGGCGCTAAAAAGCAGCATCAACCAGCGCATGCAAACCGTGCTTGAGCACGGCCAGTACATCATGGGCCCCGAAGTAGCCGAGCTTGAAAGCGCACTGGCGCAACGCACTGGCGCGGCACACTGCATTACGGTAGCCAGTGGCACCGAAGCCCTGTTGATTAGCCTGATGGCGCTGGGTCTGCAAGCAGGCGATGAAGTCATCACCACCCCATTTACCTTTGCCGCCACCGCCGAAGTCATCGCGCTGCTGGGTGGCAAACCCGTGTTTGTGGATGTAGAGCCAGACACGGGGCTGATAGACTCTGCCCTGATAGAAGCCGCCATCACGCCCCGCACCCGAGCCATCATGCCCGTGAGCCTGTACGGGCAATGCGCCGATATGGCAGCCATCAACACCATTGCCCAGCGCCACGGCAACCTGCCCGTAATTGAAGACGCTGCGCAGAGCTTTGGCGCAACCCAGCACGGGCAGCAAAGCTGCAACTTGTCTACATTCGGCTGCACCAGCTTTTTCCCCAGCAAGCCGCTGGGCTGCTATGGCGACGGTGGTGCCATCTTTACCAGCGATGCGGCGCTGGCGCAAGCCTGCCGCGAAATTCGCATACACGGCCAAAGCGCCCGCTACCAGCACACCCGCGTAGGTGTGGGCGGGCGCATGGACACCCTGCAATGCGCCATAGTGCTAGCCAAGCTGGAGCGTTTTGACTGGGAAGTGCAGCAGCGCATGGCACTGGGCGCACGCTACAGCCAGTTGTGCCAGAGTGCCAACATCATGCACATCCCGCTGCGCGCAGGTAACACCAGCGTTTATGCCCAATACACCGTGCGCGTGCCACAGCACGGACAAACGCGTGAGCAAGTGCAAGCCGCACTCAAAGCCGCAAGCATACCCACCGCCGTGCATTACCCCATCCCCTTAAACCAGCAAACCGCCTACCGCCACCTGTGCCAGCGCCCCACGCCCATAGCGGCACAACTGGCACAAGAAGTCATGAGCCTGCCCATGAGCCCCGACTTGACGCACGCGCAGCAAGATGAGGTGGTGCATGAAGTAGCTCTTGCTATACAAAACAACGCTTAAGGATGTGTCAATTTATTCTTCATGCAATAGAAAACTCAGAAAGACGTCATTCCCGCGTAGGCTGGAATGATGGGCGATTGCGTTTTTATACGAATCTGGAATAAGTCAGCATCTCCTTCAAACTGCACGCTACAACCAACCCTTTACCCCGGCTTGCGCCACACACCACCTTGAAACTGCGTAACCAACTTGCCCTTTCCATGCTTATTCAGGCAGCGGGTGCTGTGGCTGTGCTTTTGTCTACTTTGGCTTTAGGCAAAAGCATGGGGCCGGCAGTGCAGGGGGTGTTTAGCAATGTCAAGTCTGAAGTGGAGTTTTTGTCGGCTTTTGCCATGCTGGGGTTGCCGCAGGCGCTGTTTTTTTATGTCAGGTCGGGGCGTATGTGCTTGCAGCGGGCGCAACGCTGGGCTTTTGCCAGCGGCGGTTTTGCGCTTGTGCTGGGCATGGGCGCGGCTTGGGTGCGGCATGGGCAGCTTGGCGTTTTTGCCTGCCTGACGGGGCTTGCCATTGCCACTTGCGTACTGCATGGGCAGTTTCGGGTGCTGCTGCTCAATGGGCGCACGGCCTTGTTTAACGTGATTACTGCTGCGCCGCAGGTGCTGGTGTTTGTGGCGGTGCTGCTTGCCATTGCTTTTGCCCACTCGTCAGCCTCGGTTGCACCGCCTGATAGGGCGCAGTGGCTGCTGGCGTTTGCGGCTGTTTACAGCTTGGCGGCTTTGCTGGCGTGGTGGTGGTTGAGAGGCATTGAGCAGCCTGCCAGCGTGGGCCGTGCGGGCTGGCGCGAAATCATGAACTATGGTGCTGCTTCGTGGCTTACGGCCAGCCTTGCTACAGCGGCCATTTTGGGCGTGCAGCACTGGGTGGAGGGCGCTTCAGGCTGCGTGGTGCTGGGGCAATTTACCATGAGCATGGTGCTGACGCAGATTCCACTTACGCCTATCAATTACGCTTTGCCTATTTTGCTGCGGCACTGGACGGGGCGGCCGCAAATCAAAACGGCTTTACTCTGGTCGGCTTTGCTGTTTGCTGCCTTGCTACTGGTTGCGGCACTTATTTATGGCATTTCTTTTTGGTGGCCTGATTTTGCGCTGGGGCAAGCCTATGCGGGTATTGCCAAGGCGCTGGCGGTGTTGATGGTAGGCGTGTCGGCCGAGGCTGCTGCTCGCGTGCTGATGGCACATGCGGGCGCGTCTGGCAAGCCGTGGGTGGCTGTGCATAACGAGTCTGTGCGCTGTGGCGTGTTGCTGCTGTGCTGGGCGTGCGGCATGTCTGCTGGCCTGATGCCCATTTGCATCGCTTGGGCAGCAGGCGCAGTGGCAGCGGCAGGCATGACGGTATGGCATAGCTTGCGGCATCTGGCAGCATCCAAGCAATCAGCGGCTAGCCAGACAGGAGCGCAACCATGAAAATCGCGTTGCTGGGCGCAGCCAACTCCATTCACCTGCAACGCTGGGCGCATGGCTTGGCGGCTTGCGGGCATGAGGTTAGCGTTATTTCGCAGCATTTTGGCTGCAACAACGCCACTGCCGCCTACGCTGCCACGCAGGCAGGCGCAAGCATCAGGCAAATTGCATTGCCACACACGGGCGCGTTTGCCTATTTTCGCAATGCCGCGCCTTTGCGCAAAATTTTGCAAGACTTGCGCCCCGATATTTTGAATGCCCACTACGCCACAGGCTACGGCAGCATGGCGCGACGCAGTGGCTGGCGACCGCTGTTGCTCTCAGTCTGGGGCAGTGATGTGTATGACTTTCCTGCCAAGTCTTTAATCCACCGCCACCTGCTGCAAAAAAATCTGGCTGCCGCCACCGCCATTGCTTCTACCAGCCACTGCATGGCACAACAGGCGGCAAGCATACATGCGCACCCGCATATTTTTATCACCCCGTTTGGGGTAGATACCAGCCTTTTTTGCCCTGCCGTGCAGCGTGCAGATTCAGCCAACGCAAGCATCGCCCAAGCTGCAGCCAAGCCCATCACTATTGGCACAGTCAAAACGCTTGCGCCTGCATACGGCATTGACACACTCATTGAAGCGTTTGCCTTGCTGCAACAGTCTTTGCAACAAAGTGGCTTTACCAACACGGTGCAGCTCGAAATCACGGGCGACGGCGTTGACAAACCCGCTTTGCAGCAACTCTGCCATACACTGGGCGTTGCCGATGCTGTGACTTTTTTTGATGCCATCCCACACGCGCAAGTGCCCACGCAACTGCGCAGGCTCGATATTTTCGCCGCCTTGAGCCGCATGGAAAGCTTTGGCGTAGCCGCCATTGAAGCCGCCGCCTGCGGCTTGCCCGTGGTGGTATCTGATGCGCCTGGTTTGGTTGAAGTCACGCCCAACCAGCGCACAGGGCTGGTCGTGCCCCGCAACAACCCGCAAGCCGCCGCCCATGCGTTTGAGCAACTGGTGCGCAATGCCAGTTTGCGCCAGCAAATGGGGCAAACAGGGCGCGCGCATGTAATGGCGCAATACGGCTGGCCCGTTTGCCTTGAGAAAATGCAGCAGGCTTACCAGCAAACACTGGCGCTGGCGGGAAAACAGGCTGATGGCGCTGCCTGAATTTTGCAAAAAACAACACCCATGAACATCCTCTACCTCAACCACTACGCAGGCAGCCCGCAGCACGGCATGGAATACCGTCCCTACTATCTGGCGCGGGAATGGGTGCGTGGCGGGCACGCGGTGCGCATGGTGGCAGCGAGCTTTA
>JAGONG010000053.1:10487-12449 GCA_017993135.1 Allobrachymonas sp. | reverse complement strand
GCCATATGCAAATGCAGCCGCACCAAGTGCAGCAAAGCCTGAGCGCGGCGCAACTGGCGCAGTTCAAACGGTGTAACCAGCCCTTGCTGCTGCAAGGCATCCCAACTGCTGCCATAGCCCGCCGCTCGCGCCACCCAGCGCACCACATGCAAATCACGCAAACCGCCTGGTGACTCTTTGCAATCAGGCTCCAGCGCATAGGGCGTGTTGTCAAAGCGCGTGTGGCGCTGGCGCATTTCCAGCATTTTGGCCTGATAAAAAGCATACGGCTGCATGGCGGCATCGCAAGCAGCGTGCAGCTTCTGATAAAGCGCCGCCGAGCCAGCCAGCAAACGGCGCTCAAGCAAAGCCGTTTGCACCGTAATATCTTGTGCGCTGGCTTGCAGGCAGTCGGCCACGGTGCGGGTGCTTGAGCCAATATCCAGCCCCACATCCCAGCACGCGCCTGCAAAGGCGGCAACACGCGCCTGCACCCCATCAGACAAAGCCGCTTCAGGCAGCAGCACCAGCACATCAATATCAGAATAAGGAAAAAGCTCTTTGCGCCCAAAGCCACCTACGGCAACAAGCGCCAACTCTGCTTCGTGCAAGTGGTGTGCCTGCCACAATTGCAGCAAGGTGCGGTCTGCCAGTCGGGTAAGCCGCTGCAAGGCACCACGCACCGCCGCCGCACTGCGCCGCTGCGGTGCAAGCAAGCCTGCCAGCAGCGCCTTTTTATCGCTCTGGTACTGCTGGCGTAGCGCGGCAAAGGGGTGTGGCGGTGTGGTTAGCACATGCAAGCAGCTTTTTCGTCTGGCTAGCAGGCAATGCCAGGGGCAAAATCAGGCACGGGCTCCATGCCAGCCGAAATAGTGAGCACTTCATAGCCAGTAGGCGTAACCACTATGGTGTGCTCCCACTGCGCCGAAAGAGAACGGTCTTTGGTCACAATCGACCAGCCATCGCCCGACTCTTTCAAATCGCGCCGCCCCGCATTAATCATGGGCTCGATGGTAAAAATCATGCCTTCTTTCAGCTCCACCCCCGTGCCAGGCTTGCCATAGTGCAGCACCTGCGGGTCTTCATGAAAACCCAGCCCAATGCCGTGACCGCAAAACTCGCGCACCACGCTGTAGCCATGGGCTTCGGCAAATTTTTGAATCGCGTGCCCAATATCGCCCAAACGCGCACCAGGCTTAACCTCCACTATGCCCTTCCACATTGCCTCGTGCGTAACGCGGCACAAGCGGCGCGCCGCAATGCTGCCAGCCTCTTGCCCGCCCACAACGTACATACGGCTGTTATCACCATGCCAGCCGTCTTTGATTACCGTTACGTCGATATTGACGATATCGCCTTTTTTCAGAGGCTTGTCATTCGGTATGCCGTGGCACACCTGATGATTAACCGAAGTACACACTGACTTGGGATAAGGCGTGTGCCCTTCTGGGGCGTAATTGAGTGGCGCGGGAATAGTGCCTTGCACATCCACCATGTAATCGTGGCAAAGTTTGTCAAGCTCGTTGGTAGTAACGCCGGGCTGCACATAAGGGGCAATGAAATCAAGCACTTCGGCACCCAGCTTGCCGCTAACGCGCATGGCTTCAATCTGCTCTGGGGTTTTGATAGAAATATTGTTCATGGCGCGAATTATCCCAGCAAGCGCCACCCCACGCAGGCGGCAGGGACAAGTTCCCGACAAAAAAACCTGAATTAGTGCCAGCATATACCCGCACCATTATTCCGAAAATAAGCCAATAAATCCAAAAAACGTCACATCCAAACAATTATCGCAACAGCGTGCGGGCTAATATATTTTATCTATTGATAAATAAAAAACCCGATAGTAATCAAGTTGCATTAATTAATAAACATCTTCATATTTGCAAGAATTTGTTTCTTTTCGTTTCTTTTTCTCGTTTCAACACAGGCTTTCCAGCAGCAGCAGCAGCAGCAGCAGCAGCAGCAGCAGCAGCAGCAGCA
>JAGONG010000053.1:0-10387 GCA_017993135.1 Allobrachymonas sp. | reverse complement strand
CTATTCCACGAGGTCACGCGAATGAAAACAGCCTTTTAGCCCTCTTACAGCCTGATTCCACAGCAAGCGCCGCCTTATGCGCCGCACGCTTTTGTTGGTTGCATTCGTAACTTTTTAACACTTTTGCATTTGTGACAATGTTTTTTCTAACGATAATTAAAAAATCAATTTTTAAAAAGTACAGGCTTGACGCTATAGCGTTGAATAAATTCAAATGTTCTTGCTAAGGTTAAATAATGAAAAAAAGTAGTAAATCTTCTTTTAGTCGCTACCGTGAGATTATCTACATCACCACGGCGTTCTTTCTGGTCTTCAACCTGTTGGTTCTTGGTCTGAACTACTATGTTGCCTCATCCATTTCAGCAGACGCTACTGCCATTGACATTGCGGGTCGTCAGCGTATGTTGTCGCAACGTATTGGCAAGGCCGTCTACGCCATTGAGATTTCGCAGCGCAACGGAACACCTGTTGAACCTCACCTCAAAGAGCTCAATAGTGCAGCGCAGCTTTTTGACGAAACTTTAACTGCCTTTGCCAATGGCGGCGAGGTTATGGGTAACGATGGCAAGATGGTGACGCTTCGCCGCATTGACTCACCTAAAGCCTTGGTCATCATGGCTGATTTGCAACGAATCTGGCAAAAGCGAAAAGGACAAATTGCCCAGCTTCAGACTGACTACAGCAACCCCGAGTTTCTTAACCCAATTGTCAATGCCGCCCTGGCCGAAAACAAAGGCATATTGGCGCTCATGACTGAGCTGACAAACGTAAAGCAAAGCATTGCACAGGCACGCGCCCGTGATCTGCGCTTGATTCAATCAGGCTCAATCGTTGCAGCAACGCTGTCATTCCCGTTTGTGTTGCTTTTCCTGATTCGCCGCCTGCGCAGAAGTGACGCCGAAACCGAAATCGCGCAACGCGAAACAGAAGATATTTTGTCTACTGCACGCGAGGGCTTGTTCCTGCTGAACGCCGATTTTCGCATTGGTAAACAGTTCTCCAGCTCGCTTTCCCCGCTGCTTGATTGGGCCGTAGCGCCAGGCGCAGACTTTAAAGACTACCTGCGCCGCAGCCTGAGCGCCAAAAACTTCTCCGACGCTTGCGACTTTATTGAGCTGCTGTTTAACGACCGCGTGCTTGAAGATTTGATTGGCGACATCAACCCGCTTGAAAACATCCCCGTTGGCACGCACGAAGGCGGCGAAAAACGCTACCTGAGCTTCCGTTTCAACCAGGTTAAAAACGTCGATAGCGATGCACGCCTGCTGCTGGTAACAGTGCAAGACGTGACCGAGCAAACTTTGCTGGCCATGACGCTGGAAGAAGTGCGCAAAGAAGCCAAGAGCGAGATTTCTGTTTTGCTCAACTTGCTTGATGCCGACCCGATTTTGCTGAAAAACTTCCTCGAGCACGCCAAAGAGTCGCTTGAGTATGTAAACCAGATCTTCGAGAAGCTCGATAAAGGTGCGCAGCACGCTTCGCTTGTCAATAGCATATTCCGCCACGTGCATACGCTCAAAGGTGAAGCTGCAACGCTTAATCTGGAAGTGTTTGTGCAGTCGTTCCAAGACTTTGAAGGCGCTTTGCGCAAGCTGCGCGAAAGCGGCATTGCGCTCGATGGCGAGAGCTTGTTGTCGCTCATGCCGCATCTGGAGATTTGCTTTGCCAAGGTGCAGCAAGTAGGTCAGGTTGTGGCGCGTCTGCAAAAATTCCACAGCGGCGCCAGCCCTGCATCTAACGAAATTGCACTCATCGCGCCCGATTCGATTTTGGTTGAAGACCCTCTGGCAGAAATTAACGCTTTTGCCGCGCAAACCGAAAATCTGGCGCAACGCATTGCCAATTCTGAAGGCAAGCAAGTCGGGCTTAAAGCCAATCTGCAAGCCATGGCTGACTGCGACAGCAGCCAGCGCCGCCACATCTACAGCATCATCACCCAATGCGTGCGCAATGCTGTAGTACACGGCATAGAAACGCCCGCAACGCGCCGCACGGTTGGCAAGGCAGCGCAAGGGCTTATCGAGGTTGATTTGCAAATCGACCGCGATGGCAATGCCACCTTGAAGTGCAGCGATGACGGCTACGGCTTGGATGCCGACCATATCCGCCAAAGTCTGATATCGAGCGGCCGCTACACGGCAGCAGAGCTGAAAGACTACACGCCACAACAAATCGTGGGCGAAATCTTCAAATCTGGTGTGTCTACTGCCACCAGCGTAGGGCAAGATGCAGGGCAAGGCGTTGGGCTATCTGTGGTCAAAGAAGGCGCACAAAAGCTCGGCGGCAAGTTGTTCTTGAACTCCAAGCCTCAAAAATCTACAACGTTTAGTGTTCAGTTTAAAGTCTGAGTTCAGTTTAAAGTTTGAGAGTTGCAAATGAAATTATTGATTGTTGATGATTCCAACATGATTCGTGTCAGAATTGCGTCCCTAATCCGTGATGTGCGTCTGAACAAGAATATAGAGATTGTTGGGCTAGCTCGCGATGGCGCCAGCGCTCTGCAACTGGCCACGCAGCACCAGCCCGAATTGATGACTCTTGATTTAACCATGCCGGAAATGGACGGTATTGCTTGTCTTGAGAAAATCATGCAGATGAACCCCAATATTTCGGTGCTCGTTATCTCTGCCCTTGATGACAAACCTACCGCCATTAAAGCCTTAAAGCTCGGTGCGCGGGGTTTTATCCGCAAGCCGTTTACCGATGAACAGCTTATCAAAGCATTTTTGCAACTCACTGGCCAGCCATGAAAGATATTACAGAGCAAGACATCAAGGTTTTCACCGAAGCCGTTACCGATTATTTTGCTGCTCTCGGTGAGGAAGCAGCTACCGTTCGCACTTTTTACTTAAGCTGCGGCGAGGCCAAAGAGCCAGTGGGCGACATGACGGGCATTATTACCGTTAGCGGTGATTTTCGTGGCGCAGTGTATTTTGCCGCGCCCCGTTCCATGCTGCGCTATGTGCTAGCGAGCCAAAAAACCACCCAAACATCAGATGAGTTTTTGCTTGATGCGGTGGGTGAAATCGCCAACACCTTGGCAGGCAACGCGCGCCGCCACTTCGGCAGCAGGCTTGATATATCCGTTCCTACAACCAAGTTAGGCGGCATTACCCCTGGCGTAGATCACATGCGCGACAGGCAGCTTGTAATTACGATTGACTGGAAACACTTTACAGCAGTGTTGATTGTTGATATTGAGCGCTGTTAAGCAACTGGCAGCAACCGCGCTTGCCCTGCAAAGCAAGCGCAGTTGCGGCTGAGCACGCCCCATCGGCAGATTGTTTGCGTTTCCACGCATAGCAAGTGTCTGCCAAGTGCGTTTTAGCTTGTCCGTAGCCCCTTTTACTTTCCCCTTTGCTGGCAGCGTTTGCCCGCTTTCTACAGGCTTATGCCCGTTTGCCAAAAAAAGCTGCTTCGGCGGCTTTTTTTGTGTCTTTACGCAGCTTATAAAGCCGTGCAACACCACAGTTGGGCTTGCTCTGTGTGTTTTGCTGCAAGCATGTGCTACAGCGCCACATGCAATCACAATAAACAAATAAACCACAGTCAGCAGCAATTAGCCTCAAACAGCTCCATTCCTGCCTTTCGCGCTTGCGCTTTTCTTCAAATGCTTCTTGCGCATAAACCTGTTTAAGCACTCAGCGCAATGGGCAGGCGTTATGCACGCACTGCAATTGAGGATAATTGCCGCATTGGTGGAAACCTTTAGTTGTCTGAACAATAATCTACAGATTCATTCCCACAGTCTTGCTGCGCTGCTCGTAGCAAGCAGCCTTTGCTGGTAAAACTTCCATGTCTCTCTTACAGATTTCAGAACCAGGCGCTACGCCTGCTCCTCATCAACGTCGCCTTGGTATTGGCATTGACTTGGGCACTACACACTCGCTGGTTGCTGCCATGCGCCACAGCCTGCCCGAGTGTTTGCCTAATGCGCAAGGGCGCACCATGCAGCCTTCAGCCGTGCATTATGGCGATGGTGCTCTTGTTCAAACAGGTGATGCCGCACTGCAAACACAAGCCAGCGACCCGCTTAACACCATCACCTCAGTCAAACGCCTGATGGGGCGTAGCCTGCACGATATTCAAAGCAGCCAAGGCGACTGGCAGCATTACGACTTGGTGGCAGACGACCCGCAGCAAGGCATGGTGCGCATTCGCACCCGTGCGGGTGATAAATCTCCCGTTGAAGTCAGCGCCGAAATTCTTTCGGCTTTACGCGCCCAGGCACAAAGCAGCTTGGCGGGTGATATTGATGGCGTAGTCATCACCGTACCAGCTTATTTTGACGATGCCCAGCGCCAAGCCACCAAAGATGCAGCACAGCTTGCCGGCCTGCCGCTGCTGCGCCTGCTCAACGAGCCCACAGCCGCGGCCATAGCCTACGGGCTAGACAACGCCAGCGAAGGCGTTTACGCCGTATTTGATTTGGGCGGCGGCACTTTCGACATCTCCATTTTGCGTATGGAAAAAGGCGTGTTTCAAGTGCTAGCCACAGGCGGCGACTCGGCGCTAGGCGGCGACGATTACGACCGCGCACTAGCGCAATGGGTGCAGCAAACTGCCCTGCAAACCAGCGGCAAAACCATTGCTGCTGCCGACCATCTCACCTTGCAACTCGCTGCCCGCGCCTGCAAGCACGCCCTCACCCAATCAGCCAGCACCACCTTCAGCGCCACACTGGCCGATGGCACCACGCTGCAACACCCCGTTAGCCGAGCCGACTTTGCCCAAGCCACCGCTGCGCTTACCGACCGCTGCCTGCAAGTGGTTTACGCCACCTTGCACGATGCCGAACTGCGCCCCGAAGACATCCAAGGCGTAGTCATGGTTGGCGGCTCCACCCGCATGCCAGCCGTGCAGCAAGCCGTTGCAGCCTTTTTCGCGCAACCACTGCTCAACAACCTCAACCCCGATGAAGTCGTAGCACTGGGCGCAGCCATACAAGCCAACCAATTGCTAGGCAACGCCAACGCGCACGACGTGCTGCTGCTCGACGTTACCCCACTATCGCTCGGCATAGAAACCATGGGCGGGCTGGTTGAACGCATCATCCCGCGCAACCAAACCATACCTGTTGCCATGGCGCAAAACTTCACCACCTACCAAGACGGCCAAACCGCCATGAGCCTGCATGTGGTGCAAGGCGAGCGCGACATGGTTAAAGACTGCCGCAGCTTGGCACGCTTTACCCTGCGCGGCATCCCACCCATGACTGCGGGCGCAGCGCGCATCCGCGTTACCTTCACCGTTGATGCCGACGGCCTGCTGCAAGTCGAAGCGCGCGAGCAAACCAGCGGCGTGCAAGCCAGCATTGAAGTCAAACCCAGCTACGGCCTAAGCGACCAAGCCATCACCCAAATGCTGCAAGAAAGCATAGCCACCGCCAAAGAAGACATGGCAGCACGCGCACTGGCAGAAGCCCGCCTGGATGCCGACCGCCTGCTGCTGGCCGTACAAAACGCTTTGGCCGCCGATGGCGACCTGCTTGATGCTGCCGAACGCGCACGCATCGGCACCTACATCGGCCTGCTGCAAACCGCCCGCAGCGGCGAAGACACCATCGCCATTGAAGGCGCTACCCACGACCTCTCCCACGTCACCGAAACCTTCGCTGGCAAACGCATGAACCGAGGCATACAGCAAGCGCTGGCAGGCCAAAACATTGCCGACCTTGAATAACAACATGCAGCACAGCACACACCGCCTTGCTGCAAACCCGCTTGAGCCGTAAGCCACAGCAGCGCCCCGTGCCACACCGCGCCTGTGCAAACACCACTGCAAGGCACACCAACACTGGCACGGCGCAAACTTGCAACTTGCGCCCGCCCGCCCCAAAAGCCCTCCCAACAACCGCCCCAACTGGAAAAACCACCATGGCCACCATCAAAGTACTACCCCACGCCGAATACTGCCCCGAAGGCGCAGAAATCACCGTCCCCGCTGGCACCAGCATCGCCCAAGCCCTGCTTGATAACGGCATCAACATCGAGCACGCCTGCGACATGAGCTGCGCTTGCACCACCTGCCACGTCATCGTGCGCGAAGGCAGCAGCAGCCTCAACCCCTCTGACGAATTTGAAGACGACATGCTCGACCGCGCCTGGGGCCTCACACCCCAATCACGCCTATCGTGCCAAGCCATCGTCGCCCAAAAAGACCTCGTAGTCGAAATCCCCAAATACTCCCTCAACCACGCCAAAGAAAACCACTAAACAAAACCACTAAGCCTCGCGCAAAGCCACAAGCGCCGCAGCCGCAGCAAACACAACGCAAGCCCCTAAACAGGCTTGCGCACAAAAGCAACACCCCTGCCTGCCAACTCGCGCACCTGCACAAACAAGCTAAACTGGGTACCTTCGTCCTAACGCGCCCCATCCGCCGTTTAGCCACCCACACCTGCTACTTGCCGCGTTTGCACACATCACCGCGCAAACCCAAGCAATACCAGCCCCAACACCACCCCCAGCCATGCGCCAAATCGTTCTAGACACAGAAACCACAGGCATTGAAATCAAAGACGGCAACCGCATCATTGAAATCGGCTGCGTCGAACTCATCAACCGCCAACCCACAGGCAACCAACTGCACCTGTACATCAACCCCGGGCGCGACAGCGAAGAAGGCGCACTGCGCGTACACGGCCTCACCACCGCATTCTTAAGCGACAAACCCGCCTTTGAAGCCATCGCCGACGAACTCATCGCCTTCGTGCAAGATGCTGAAATCATCATCCACAACGCCCCGTTTGACGTAGGCTTCTTAAACCACGAACTGCAAAACTGCGGGCGCAAAGCCTTCACCCACTACGCCAGCAAAATCACCGATACGCTCGCCTTAGCCAAAGAACTCTACCCAGGCAAACGCAACTCGCTCGATGCCCTGTGCAGCCGCCTGGAAATAGACAACACCCACCGCACCCTACACGGCGCCTTGCTTGATGCACAACTGCTAGCCGAAGTATTCATCAACCTCACCCGTGGCCAAAAATCCCTCGTCATGGACGAAGGCGAAACCAACAACCACCACACCCACACCACGCACCAACCCGCAAGCGACTACAGCCAAATCAGCTTGCCCATACTGCCCCCCAGTGCAGAAGAACTAGCCGCCCACACCGCCATGCTGCAAGCCATCGACAAAGCCAGCGGCAACGCCACACTATGGAAAAAGCTACAAGAAAGCACGCAATCAGAATAAAAACTGTGCCATAATTACGCCCTTTCGCGGCTCAGCTAAAAATGCCAGCCCCAGAAAAAGCAGCTAAAAAAAAGTCCAATCAAGCCCTGAAAGACTTGAAAAAAAACTGCCGAACCCCGAACAAATCGGGCGGTTAACTCAGCGGTAGAGTGCCACCTTCACACGGTGGAAGCCACTGGTTCGATCCCAGTACCGCCCACCAAATTGACATTTTTTAAAATATCAAAAAGTCCCAAAGCCCGCATGTTTACTAGCATTGCGGGCTTTTTGTTGTCCAAGGCTGTGCATTAAAACAGTACACAATCCACGCTAAAACATGGCGCAAAACATGGCGCAATCTGCAACCGCTCTACAATGCGCCATGTTTTGCGGTGTTTTGCCTATGGTTTCCCTCTGGCAGACACTGCACCAGCCACCTATTGCGCTATACCCAAACATGGCGCATTTATGTCGCAAACATGGCGCAATCCTGCACCTGCTAGCCAATGCGCCATGTTTTGAGCTTGTTTACCTTTTTAGATGGGGGCAGCTATGGGCAGAGCTACCAACAAACTTTCAGACGCTTTTCTAC
The DNA here is from genome assembly GCA_017993135.1 of Allobrachymonas sp. GTDB lineage: Bacteria > Pseudomonadota > Gammaproteobacteria > Burkholderiales > Burkholderiaceae_C > Brachymonas. The sequence goes on along the minus strand of JAGONG010000053.1, from coordinate 2,616 downwards.
GCACAGCCAAGCACAGCGGCAAAACCCTGCGAGCCGATACGCATTCAGACGGTGGCGGGCTTTATTTCTTGGTTAGCACAGCAGGCGGCAAGAGTTGGCAATTCAACTATGCGTATGCAGGCAAGCAGAAAACATTACGCCTTGGCGCTTACCCTGCCCTATCAGCAGCACAGGCACGCAAAGCCAGAGATGATGCCAAGGCGCTATTGGTGCAAGGCATAGACCCAAACATTAACAAACGGGCGCAGTTGCTGGAACAAAACACGGCAGCAGCGGCAACGTTTGAAGCGGTAACGCTTGAGATGTTCAACACCAAGCGCAAAGGCTGGAGCGAGAGTTACGCGGATAAATGGCTACTCATCATGCGCAAGCACCTATTCCCCGTGCTTGGCAGCATGCCCATTGCCAACATTACAACGCCTATGCTGCTATCGGTTTTGCGTGTGCCAGAGGGTAAAGGCAACACCGATACAGCGCACCGCCTGAAGTCACAAGCGGGGCAGGTGTTTGATTACGCCATGCAGACTGCGAGATGTATTGCCAACCCAGCCCGCGCATTGTCTGGAGCATTACAGGCGCACATCGTGAACCATTACCCAGCCCTAACCACGCCAGCAGAGATACAGCAACTGTTGCTTGATATGTATAGCTACGCGGGGCGCTCTACCTACACCAGCGCAGCATTGGCATTGTCTGCCCTGTTGTTTCAGCGCCCTGGCAATATCAGGCAGATGCAATGGGGCTGGATTGACTGGAGCAAGGCCACGCTAACCATACCAGCCACAGGCGTAAAAGACACCTTGCAGGCAAAGGCAGACAAGCCGCCGCATGTTGTCCCTTTGTCGAGGCAGGCAATCGCCATACTGCGCAACTTGGAGCAATACAGGCGAACAGTGCCAGCGGGCGTGCCTGATTATGTGTTCCCGAGCGAGCGCCACATCAGCCGTTGTATGAGTGATGGCACGCTCAATGGCGCACTTAAAAGCATGGGCTATGGCGGCAAGCAAACGCCGCATGGTTTCCGTGCCACGGCTAAAACAACCATGCTGGACAACTTCGCCAACGCCCACTATGGAGCGATTGAGGCACAACTGGCACACAGCAAAAAAGGCACTAACCCGCTTGGCGCTGCATACGACCGCGCCCAATACATGCGCCAGCGTGTGCAGATGATGCAGGAATGGGCAGACTACCTTGACGTGCTAAAAGATGGCAAGCCAGCAGGGCGCGTGCTGTATCTGCCAACAAAAACCGCATGAAGCATTGCCCTGCAAATTCTGGAAAGTGCCCCTACCCCCTACCTACAAAAACTACAGAAACACCCTAGCCCCACCCCCGAGAACCCCGTAAACCTACCCAGCCCCTACCTACAGAACCTACAAAACCCCACGCGGCAATGCTGGAAAAATCCTAACAAAACCTAACATGCCAGCAGCAGATGATGCAGCACCAACCTTAATAAACCTTAATAACTACGCTGCTACACAAGCCGCCGCAACATCAACAAAAGTTAGCATTCACGGGGCTGGAACACTGCACGGCATCGAGCACAAAAAAGCCCGCGCATGATGGGCGGGCATTTGAATAACGTGCTTCACTCACGCGCGTTTAATAGTCACCACTTTTCAAATGATGCAGGTACTAATCCAAGTCTGGATTCATGGCGCATTCGCAGCCAGCAGCGCAGCGACCCGCGTTTGCCAGCCTTCACCACTGGCACGCCAACGGGCTAGGGCTTCGGCTTCAATGCGTAGGGTAATACGTACCTTGCCAGAGCCAGCAGGCGCAGACCTTGCCGCCGCCTTAGCGCGTGCCCATTTCCATGCTGCACGGCTTTTTGGTGATGTGCGATTCATGCCGTAGCCGTTTGCGCCGCTACGCTCAAAGTCAAACCCAGCGCATGCGCCACCTTCAGCACAGTATCAAAACTGGGATTGCCTTCGCCAGACAGCGACTTATACAGCCCTTCACGGTTTAGCCCTGTTTTTCTGGCAAGCTCTGACATACCACGGGCACGGGCAATATCACCCAGCGCAGAGGCTATCAGGGCAGAATCATCACCCGCTTCGAGCATCACAGCTTGCAGGTATGCCGCCATATCTTCGTCATTCTCCAGATATTCGGCAGCATCAAATGGGCTAAGGTTTAATGTATCCATGGTGTAACCCCTTCTATACATTGCGCCATTTCAAGCGCGTTTGCTATATCTCTTTTCTGGCTTGCCTTTGTTCCACCTGCCAGCAAAATGACAACTTCAGCGCCACGCTGCACAAAGTAAACACGGTAGCCAGCGCCAATATGAAAGCGCAATTCAGACACCCCGCCGCCTACTGGCTCAACATCACCAAACAACCCGCGCTCTTGTATTCGCTTAATGCGTGCACTAATGGCAACCTTGGCTTGCCTATCCTTTAACCCAGATAGCCACGCCTTAAAAACACCTGTAGACAAAACGGATTTCATGACCTAATTGTAGCCTATAACCTACAGGCATGTTGTCCAATGCGTAGCCATGTAGTCGCACATCGTACAATCCGCGCAAGCCTTGCACCAGCTTGCAGGGCATCATTTAACCAGCCCCACAGCGGACTAATTACCCGCTGCAAACGCCAGCAA
>JAGONG010000052.1 GCA_017993135.1 Allobrachymonas sp. | reverse complement strand
ACTTTTTTCTCAACATAGCGAAATTGCAGAATAGTTAAAACCACCACAATCAGCATTAAAACTACAGACTGTGCAGCCGAACCACCTAAATCAAGATTTTTAAAACCATCTTGATAAACCTTGTACACCAAAGTGTTGGTACTTTGCCCAGGTCCACCACTCGTAGTAGCATCAATAATGGCGAATGTTTCAAAAAAAGCATAAACAACATTAATCACCAGCAGAAAGAATGTTGTTGGTGAAAGCAATGGAAAATGTATATTCCAAAATCTGCGCCAAGGCCCAGCACCATCAATAGCAGCAGCTTCTATCAGCGACTTGGGTATAGACTGCAAACCAGCTAAAAAGAACAGAAAGTTATAAGAAATCTGCTTCCATATAGCAGCCATTACCACCAGCGCCATTGCCTGATGCGAGTTAATCAAATGGTTCCATTCAATTCCCCATTTGCGCAAAACCCATGAAACAATGCCTATACCTGGCGAAAACATAAAACCCCAAAGCACACCAGCCAAAACAGGCGCAATGGCATAGGGCAAAATCATCAAGGTTTTATAAATACCAGAGCCGCGCGTAATGCGGTCGGCAAAAGTGGCAAACATCAATGCAATGCTTATGCCAAAAAATGCAACCAGTACCGAAAAAATAGCAGTGGTTTGAAACGATTGGAGATAAAACTCGTTATTCCATAGCTGAATAAAGTTTTTCATGCCAACAAACTGCGTACGCAAGCCAAAAGGGTCTTCTTCCTGCACCGATTGGATAAAGGCTTGCGCTGCTGGCCAAAAAAAGAAAATACTTATTACTGCAAGCTGCGGCAGCAACAAAAGCCAAGGCAGCAGGCGGTTGTGAAATAGGGTGCGTTTTTCCATGCGTTTAGGTATAATTTAAATCAATATACATTAAATGGCTATTTGATATTTGAAGTTTGCTATTTTAAATTCATCTATCAAGGAAACTCTGATTTATTCTTTATATATATTTACCAAAGAAAGTCATCAATCCACTTATGCACAGAATTAAAACTATGCAACTTGCTGCAACAGGTTGCCACCTGCTCAGAAATGGCGAGCAACTGCATTTCTTATACAAAATGGAACAAATCAGCGTTTCCCTAATAGTTTTCTTTTTAAAAAGAAAATCAGGAAAGCAGCAGCAATACACTGCGGCTTTCCTGCAAACTGATTATCTCAACAGATTTTTAATCAGTTACCGCTGGCTTGAAAGCGGCTCAACTCTTCGTTGCCGCGTTTAACAGCAGCGTCAAGCGCTTCTTTGGCCGATTTTTTGCCTGCCCAGATGTTTTCGGTTTCTTCATCAAAAATGGTACGAATCTGGTTGTAATTACCCAGACGAATACCGCGCGACTTGTCTGTCACCTTGCGCACCATCTGGTTTACAGCCACCTCGGTACCTGGGTTTTGCTTGTAAAAGCCAGATGCTTCAGTCAGCTTGAAAGCAGCCGTTGTAATAGGCAGATAGCCCGTGCGCTTGTGGCTTTCAGACTGCACTTTGCTGTCTGAGAGGTATTCAAAGAACTTGGCTACGCCTTTGTATTCGGCAGGAGTTTTGCCCGCCATTACCCACAGGCTGGCACCACCAATTACGGTGTTTTGCGGCGCACCTTTTACGTCTGCGTAGTAAGGCAGCTCAGAAATGCCCCAGGCAAACTTGCTATCGCGCTTGATGCTGGCGTAGCTGCCGCTAGAGCCCATAATCATGGAGCACTCGCCAGAAGTAAACGATGCCAAGCCTTTGCTGGCGCGGCCTTTGTAATGGAACAAGCCATCTTTATTCCACTTTTCCAAGTTTTGGAAGTGGCGCACATGCAGCGGCGAATTGGCCAGCAGGCGTGCCGAAGTGCCGCCAAAGCCGTTGTTTTGCGTGGCGTACAGGATGTTGTGCCAAGTAGAGAAGCTCTCAAGCTGCACCCATGTCATCCAGGTTGTAGTAAGCGGGCAGCTCTCGCCAGAGGCTTTGAGCTTTTGCGCGGCTGCTTCTACTTCTGGCCATGTTTTGGGAGGCTTGTTGGCATCCAAGCCAGCTTTCTTGAAGGCATCTTTGTTGTAATAGAAAACAGTGGTTGAGCTGTTAAAAGGCAGCGACATCATCTGCCCGTTAGGTGCTGTGTAGTAACCCGCAACGGCTGGAATATACGCTTTGGAATCAAACGGCACACCCTGCTCTTTGAGCAAAGTCTGCACAGGCTTAACTGCGCCCTTGGCAGCCATCATGGTGGCAGTGCCCACCTCGAAAACCTGCAAAATGTGAGGCGCTTTGCCTGCACGGTAAGCGGCAATACCCGCAGTTAGCGACTCGTTGTATTGGCCTTTGTAAACAGGCACAACCTTGTAATCGCTTTGTTTGGCGTTGAAATCTTTGGCCAAATCATTGACCCAGCCCTCAAGCGCACCATCCATCGAGTGCCACCATTGAATCTCGGTTGCTGCCTGTGCAGGCAATGCAAGCGCAACAGAAAGTGCGGCAAGTGCAAATTTTTTCATAAAAAATTCCTCTGTAAAAAAACCAACAAGGTTAGATAAGGCAAAACAAATGCAGAATTAAGCGTCGAAACTTTAACAACAGTAAATGTCAGTTAAATGACATTAATGAGAAAAGCAAACAAATATCAAAAATTAGGAGAAGATATTAATCAGCTTGACTGTGTTTTTTTGGCAAGATTAGCTTTGCGCAAGCTGCCCATCTGCCAGCCAATGCTGCACAGGCCAGCCCCGCGCTTGTGCTGTTGCTTGCAGCGTCGCATCAGGATTAACCACCACGGGGTGCGCCACAGCTTCAAGCAAAGGCAAATCGTTGGCCGAGTCGCTATAAAAAGTCGCCTGCGCCAGCGCACTCTCATCCAGCCCTTGCTGTTGTAACCACAACTTCAGGCAATCAATCTTTTGCCCTGCAAAGCACGCCATGCCTTGCAAACGCCCTGTAAAAGCACCCTGCTGCACTTCAGCTACCGAGCAAATCACAGGCACACCAAACAAAGCTGCCGTACTCTCAACCAAAAAGCTGTGCGTAGCCGTAATAATGGCAACCCGCGCACCACTAGCCACATGCTGCGCCACAGCGGCAAACGCTGCTGCACCAATACGTGGCTTAATAACTTCAGCCATAAAATCTTCGCGCAAGCGCAAAAGCTCTGGCATAGGGTGCCGTGTAAGCAACCCCAGGTGAAACTCCAAATAAGCCGCAATATCAAGCTCTTGACGCGCATATAACGCCATAAATTCGGCCTGTTTTGCTACATCAGCAGCGTCAAGCAAACCGCGTTGCTGCAAAAAATCAAGCCAAAGCGAATTGCTATCACCATCAAGCAGCGTGTGATCAAGATCAAAAAGAACCAAACTCATACATTACCAACCTGCAACAAACAAGCAAACTGGCGCGGGCCAATCTTGCAGCCCGCACCAGCACGAGTGCCGCAGTATGCGTAATGAATATGTCAATTATTTGAAACCGCCCTGCCCACACCCATAACACCTACACCCCATAGCGCCCACCTGCCAAAGCCAAGCTAAAACATCGCCAACCTTGGGCGCAAACACAAGTAAACTAGCCCCCTGTATCTGCGCACTGGCACAAACCCGCAACGGCTGCCCAGCAGCGCACCCCTCCATAACACCAAAAAAGCGCACACGCGCGCACAAAAAAAGCCCTCAACGGGCATACACACATGATTGAATTGATAGTTGGCTTGGGCAACCCAGGCAGCGAATACCTAGCCACCCGCCACAATGCAGGCTTTTGGTGGGTCGATACACTAGCGCAACAATGGGGCGTGCAACTGGCGCAAAGCCGGGACTTTCACGGCTTCGTCGGTTGCAGCAGGCAGCAAGGGCAGAAAATCTGGCTGCTTGAGCCATCTACCTTTATGAATCGCTCAGGCCAAGCCGTAGCCGCGCTGGCGCGGTTTTACAAAATACTGCCCGAAAACATACTCGTCGTACACGATGAGCTAGACCTGCTACCCGGCCAAGCCAAACTCAAAAAAGGCGGCGGCCATGCAGGCCACAACGGCTTGCGCGACATCCACGCCCAACTCGGCAGCACCGACTACTGGCGGCTACGCATCGGCATAGGCCACCCAGGAGATAAAAGCGAAGTCACCAACTGGGTACTGAAAAAACCCTCGCAAGACCACCGCATAGGCATAGAGCAAGCCATAGACCGCAGCCTCAAAGCCGTGCCCGAGCTGCTCAGTGGCGAGATGGACAAAGCCACCAAAATCATTCACACGGCAAGCTGATACATAGTTGTATTAATTAGGCAGTTGCCACCTTCCAAAAATAACAAGAAGGTGATTTTTCAAACATTGCAAATACCAAGCCACAACAAAACAAGGCAAACAAAAAGGGCTTACGTTTTACCGTAAGCCCTTGAATTTTCTTGTTTTTTGTGGAGGCGCGGGCCGGAGTCGAACCGACCTACACGGATTTGCAATCCGGTGCATAACCGCTTTGCTACCGCGCCTTATATGCTTAAGGCGCACCTCTAAGAAGGTGCGCTTTAAAACAATAAGTGGAGCGGGAAACGAGGCTCGAACTCGCGACCTCAACCTTGGCAAGGTTGCGCTCTACCAACTGAGCTATTCCCGCTGAAGCCTTAGATTATAACACTTGTTTGGGCTATTTTTCAACCCCTGCGCTTTTTAATGTTTAATTGTTTGCCGTTTGGTGCGTGTTTTTGCTGTGCTGGCTACTGTTTCGGCCAGTGGCGCTACATCAGCATCGACATCAGCAAGGTTGGCAGGCAAGGGTTGCGGCTGTTTTTCCAGCGCAATGGCGAGCACTTCATCAATCCACTTCACAGGGATGATTTCCAGCCCGTCTTTCACGTTGTCTGGTATTTCTTGCAGGTCTTTGACGTTTTCTTGCGGGATGATGACCTTGCGGATACCGCCGCGCAGTGCCGCCAGCAGTTTTTCTTTCAGGCCGCCAATGATGGTGACTTCACCGCGCAGGGTGATTTCACCAGTCATGGCCACATCGGCGCGCACGGCTATGCCTGTGAGGGCAGAAACGAGCGCGGTAGTCATGGCTGCGCCTGCGCTGGGGCCGTCTTTGGGCGTAGCGCCATCGGGCACGTGGATGTGAATGTCGCGCTTCTCGAACATTTCATCTGTAATGCCCAGATGCGCTGCGCGGCTACGCACCACGGTGCGGGCAGCCTCTACTGACTCTTTCATGACTTCGCCCAGCGAGCCTGTGCGGATGATTTGCCCTTTGCCTGGCATGGTGGCTGCTTCGATGGTGAGCAGGTCGCCGCCAACTTCGGTCCACGCAAGCCCTACCACTTGGCCTACGCCATTGTTGGCTTCGGCGCGGCCATAGGTGTAGCGTTGCACGCCCAGATAGTCGTTGAGGTTTTCAGGCGTAACTACCTGTTTGCCCTGCACTTTTTTAAGTTGCACGGCTTTAATGACTTTGCGGCAGATTTTTGACAACTCGCGCTCCAACGAGCGCACGCCCGCTTCGCGCGTGTAATAACGCACGATATCGCGTATGGCTGCTTCGCTGATTTCAAGCTCATCGGCACGCACGCCGTTGTTTTTGATTTGCTTGGGTAACAAATACTGGGTGGCAATATTGACTTTTTCTTCTTCGGTATAACCCGACAGGCGTATGACTTCCATACGGTCGAGCAGTGCTGCAGGTATGTTCATGGAGTTGGATGTAGCCACAAACATAACATCGCTCAAGTCAAAATCCAGCTCAACGTAGTGGTCGTTGAAGGTGTGGTTTTGCTCGGGGTCGAGCACCTCAAGCAGTGCGCTGGATGGGTCGCCGCGAAAATCCGAGCCGAGTTTGTCGATTTCATCGAGCAAAAACAGCGGGTTGCGTACGCCAGTTTTGCCCAGACTTTGCAGCACCTTGCCCGGCAAAGCGCCAATATAGGTGCGGCGGTGCCCGCGAATTTCAGCCTCATCGCGCATGCCACCCAAAGCCATACGCACGTATTTGCGCCCTGTGGCTTTGGCGATTGACTGCCCCAGCGAGGTCTTACCCACACCAGGCGGCCCCACCAGGCACAAAATAGGCGCTTTGACTTTATCTACCCGCTGCTGCACAGCAAGGTATTCCAAAATGCGGTCTTTAACGCGCTCAAGCCCGTAGTGGTCGGCATTAAGCACTTCTTCGGCAGTGGCAAGATTGCTTTTGATTTTGCTTTTCTTGCTCCACGGCAGGCCCGTTAAAACCTCCAGATAATTGCGCACCACGCCTGCTTCGGCAGACATGGGCGACATCAAGCGCAGCTTTTTAAGCTCTGCATACGCCTTGTCGTTGGCAGCCTTGGGCATTTTGGCGGCTTTGATTTTTTTCTCGATTTCTTCAATATCTACGCCGTCTTCGCCCTCGCCCAGCTCTTTTTGAATGGCTTTGACTTGCTCGTTCAAGTAAAAATCGCGCTGGTTTTTCTCCATCTGCCGCTTGACCCGCCCACGAATGCGCTTGTCTACGTTCAAGATTTCCACCTCTTGCTCAAGCCGCGCAAACAGCAGCTCCAGCCTTTGCTGCACATCAGCCTCATCAAGAATGCTTTGCTTGTGTGGCAAATCCAGCGGCAAGTGCGCGGCAATGGTGTCAGCCAAGCGGCCAGCATCGTCAATACTGCTGATAGAGGTGAGAATTTCTTGCGGAATTTTGCGGTTGAGCTTTACAAACTGCTCGAACGACTGCATCACCGCACGGCGCAAGGCCTGCGCTTCATTATTTGGCTCTGCGCCCTGCTCTGCCACGGGCTGCGGCACAGGCAACACGTTGGTTGAAAAAAACTTCTCGCCTTCGCTTACCGAAAGCACTTTGGCACGTTGCCGCCCCTCAACCAGCACCTTGACGGTGTTATCTGGCAACTTGAGCAACTGCAAAATAGACGCAATGCAGCCCGTGCCATACATATCATCAACGGCAGGCGCATCTTGCGTGGCACTTTTTTGCGCCACCAGCATGATATTGCGCCCTGCTTGCATAGCCGATTCAAGCGCCTGAATACTTTTTTGGCGACCCACAAAAAGCGGAATCACCATATGCGGAAACACCACCACATCACGCAAAGGCAGCATGGGCAGTTCCACTGGGTCGGCGGGAAAGTAGCTAAAGTCAGACATGTATTTTTTTCCAGAAAAGAAACTGTAGGCAGTTGTTCATTATGGGGGCTGCAAGTGTTATTTCAATATTGAGCCAAATAGCAACTTTGCAGACTTGTTATTTTCTTTGCCTGCCCTTGTTGGTGCCATGCTGCCCTGCCCGCAATGGCGTTGCGTTGTTGCGGCGTGGGTTTGGAGGGCTGGTGTCTGCTACAGGTTGCCAGGTGGGGATGAGGTGGTGTTTGCCGTTGCCTATCAGGTCGCCTCGCCCCATTTGTTTGAGGGCTTCGCGTAGGAGTGGCCAGTTGTTGGGGTCGTGGTAGCGCAAGAAGGCTTTGTGCAGGCGGCGGCGGCGCTCGCCTTTGACGATGTCTACTTGTTCGGCGCGGTCTGCGTTGGGGCCGTTGGGGCGGTGTATGCCTTTGAGGGGGTTTAGGCCGCTGTGGTACATGGCTGTGGCGGTGGACATGGGTGAGGGGTAGAAGGTTTGTACCTGGTCGGCGCGAAAGCCGTGGCGTTTGAGCCAGAGGGCCAGGTTCATCATGTCTTGGTCGCTGGTGCCGGGGTGGGCGGCTATGAAGTAGGGAATGAGGTATTGTTTTTTGTCGGCTTCGAGGTTGTATTGGTCAAAGAGTTGTTTGAAGCGGTCGTAGCTGCCCATGCCGGGTTTCATCATTTTTGATAGGGGGCCGCTTTCGGTGTGTTCGGGGGCGATTTTGAGGTAGCCACCGACGTGGTGTTGTACCAGTTCTTTGATGTATTCGGGGGCGTGGACGGCTAAGTCGTAGCGTACGCCTGAGCCGATGAGTACTTTTTTGATGCCTGGCAGGTTGCGGGCGCGGCGGTAGATTTTGATGAGGTGCGCGTGGTTGGTGTTGAGGTTGGGGCACACGTCGGGGTAGACGCAACTGGGTTTGCGGCAGGCTTGTTCGATGTGTGGGCTTTTGCAGCCTAAGCGGTACATGTTGGCGGTGGGGCCGCCCAGGTCGCTGACTATGCCTGTAAAGCCTGTGACGCGGTCGCGCATTTCTTCGATTTCGCGGATGATGGAGTCTTCGCTGCGGCTTTGGATGATGCGGCCTTCGTGTTCGGTGATGCTGCAAAAGGTGCAGCCGCCAAAGCAGCCGCGCATGATGTTTACGCTAAAGCGAATCATCTCCCAGGCGGGGATTTTGGTGGTGCCGTCGTGTCGGCCTTGTGCGTCGGCGTAGCTGGGGTGGGGGCTGCGGGCGTAGGGTAGGCTAAAGACCCAGTCGAGTTCGGCGCTGCTTAAGGGGATGGGGGGCGGGTTTATCCATACGTCGCGCGCGGTGCTGCCGCTGCCGTGGGCTTGTACGAGTGCGCGGGCGTTGCCTGGGTTGGTTTCAAGGTGCAGGATGCGGCTGGCGTGGGCGTAGAGGACGGGGTCGGTTTTGACTTGTTCGTAGCTGGGTAGGCGGATGACGGTGGTGTGGCGTTCAGGCTTGGCAGGTTGCTGGTTTGCCGTTTTGCCAATAAATGTGATGATTTGTTCGGTTGGCTGGTTGTTGGTTTGGGTTTGGGTTGTTTGGCTGGTGGGTTGTGTTTGTTTTTGGGTGCAGTTGGTGCCTTGGGCGGCGGCGGCTTCGGCGGTGGTTTGGTAGGGGTTGGTGTAGGCGTCGATGCGTCCTGGGCGGTCAACTTCGGTTGAGTCGATTTCGGTCCAGCCTGTTTCGGAGGTGCGGCGTACAAAGGCTGTGCCGCGTACGTCGGTGATGTGGGCTATTGGTTCGCGCCGTGCTATGCGGTGGGCTATTTCGATTAGGGCGCGTTCGGCGTTGCCGTAAAGTAGCAGGTCGCATTTGCTGTCTACGACGATGGAGCGACGTACTGTGTCGCTCCAGTAGTCGTAGTGGGCTATGCGGCGCAGGCTGCCTTCTATGCCGCCTAGTAGTATGGGTACGTCTTTGAAGGCTTCGCGGCAGCGTTGGCAGTAGACGGTGGCGGCGCGGTCGGGGCGGCGGCCTGCTACGTTGCCTGGGGTGTAGGCATCGTCGCTGCGGATTTTGCGCTCGGCGGTGTAGCGGTTAATCATGCTGTCCATGTTGCCCGCGGTTACGCCCCAAAACAGGTTGGGTTTGCCTAGTACTTTAAAGCCTTCGGCGCTGTGCCAGTCGGGTTGGGCAATGATGCCTACGCGAAAGCCTTGTGCCTCAAGCACGCGCCCTATTACGGACATGCCAAAGCTGGGGTGGTCGATGTAGGCATCGCCCGTGACGAGGATGACGTCGCACGAGTCCCAGCCGAGTGCTTCCATTTCTGCGCGGCTGGTGGGCAAGAATGGGGCTGTGCCAAAGCGCTTTGCCCAGTAGGGGCGGTAGCTGGTGATGGGTTTGGCGGTGTGTTGCGGCGGCTGTAGCTGCTGCGGCGGCTGTGGCTTTAGGCTGCCCATGTGACGAGTCCTGTCCAGGCGGTAGCGAGTACGATGATGCCAAAGGCTATGCGGTACCAGGCAAAGGCGATGAAGCTGTTGTTGGCTATGTAGCGCAGGAGCCAGCGCACGCAAATCCACGCGCTGATAAATGAAAACAGTAGCCCTACGGCAAAGACGGGGGCATCGGCCAGCGAGAGTACGTGGCGCTGTTTGTATAGGCTGTATACGCCTGCGCCGATGAGGGTGGGTATGGCCAGGAAGAATGAAAAGTCTGTCGCCGCTTTGCGCGATAGGCCCAGTACCATGCCGCCGATGATGGTGGAGCCGCTGCGGCTGGTGCCTGGAATCATGGCAAGGCACTGCACGAGCCCGAGTTTGAGTGCGTCTAGCGCGGTCATGTCATCAACGCTGTGGATGCGCGTTTGGCTTGTGGGGCGCTTTTCTGCCCACAAGATGACAAAGCCGCCCAGCACAAACGAAGTTGCCACCACTACGGGGATGAAGAGGTGCTCTTGAATCATTTTGCCAAATAGCAGACCTAGGACGACTGCGGGGGTAAAGGCTATGAGTACGTTGAGGGTAAAGCGTTGCGCCTGGCGGCTGCTGGGCAGTGCCAGCAGGGTGTCGCGCAGTTTGGGCCAGTAAACGATGATGACGGCAAAGATTGCGCCTGTTTGGATGGCTATGTCAAAGACTTTGGCTTTGGCATCATCCATGCCCAAGAGTGCGCCCGCCAGTATCAAGTGCCCTGTTGATGAGATGGGCAAAAATTCAGTCAGCCCTTCTACTACGCCCATGATGGCTGCTTTGAGTAACAACACAATATCCACGCATAACCCCTAAAAAACCACGCCCACCTCAAACGCTGTGCGCGTGCGGTGTTGGCGAAAAGAAAAGATGGGTGATTATCGCTGCACTATCTATACTTGAGAGAGAAGCAGGCTGTAACTGTGCATTGCAAAAAGATGCGGAGCTGTAAAAGCGCGGCTGGGCGGTGTGGCGGTGTGGCAATGTGGGGCAAACGCAATTCAAGCAATGGCAAAGCAGAAAACACGAGGCAAGCAGTGTTTATGCGCCTTGCAAGCCATTTATGCCCTGTAACCCGCATGGATACTGGTTGCAAGCCTTTTTAAACAATTTGGTATTTCTTCTGCGACTTCTGCGTAACTTTTGCGCCTTTTGCGTTCGCCACCATATTTCTTCCGCGTCGTTGCCCCGTATTCATCTAACGAGGCGCTGATTTATTCTTTATGCAAGAGCGCAAACCCCAAAAGCCGTCATTCCCGCGTAGGCGGGAATCCAGCGGCATAAAAAGCGCAGTCATGGATTCCCGCCTACGCGGGAATGACGGGTTTCTGGCTTGGTGCGTGCATGGCTAACGAATGCTGTTTGCCTAGCTTTTCAAATAATCTGGTATTCCTTTTGCGACTTTTGCGTAACTTCTGCGCCTTTTGCGTTCGCCCCCGTATTCCCTCTGCGCCCTCTGCAATTTCTCTGCGCCCTTTGCGTTCGCCCCCGCATTCATTCCAGCCTAAGCAAAGCCAAACCGCAAAACCAGCGACAACCAGCCCCCATGCGCCTTCCCATCCATTTATGCCCTGCAACCCGCATAAACACTGGTTCTAGCCTTTTTCAAACAAATTTGGTATTCCCTTTTGCGACTTCTGCGTAACTTCTGCGCCTTTTGCGTTCGCCCCCGTATTTCCTCTGCGCCCTCTGCGTTCGCCCCCGCATTCATTCCAGCCCAAACAAAGCAAAGCCGCAAAAACACCGACAACCAGCCCCCATGCGCCTTCCCATCCATTTATGCCCTGCAACCCGCATAAACACTGGTTCTAGCCTTTTTCAAACAAATTTGGTATTCCTTTTTGCGACTTCTGCGTAACTTCTGCGCCTTTTGCGTTCGCCCCCGTATTTCCTCTGCGCCCTCTGCGTTCGCCCCCGCATTCATTCCAGCCCAAACAAAGCAAAGCCGCAAAAACACCGACAACCAGCCCCCATGCGCCTTCCCAGCCATTTATGCCCTGCAACCCGCATAAACACTGGTTCTAGCCTTTTTCAAACAAATCTGGTATTCCCTTTTGCGACTTTTGCGTAACTTCTGCGTCTTCTGCGTTCGCCCCCGTATTCCCTTCTGCGACTTCTGCGTAACTTCTGCGCCTTTTGCGTTCGCCCCCGCATTTCTTCTGCACCCCGCATTTCTGCATTCGCCCCCGTTATGTGCGCTGCTTACCAAGGGGCGAGTGTGGTTTGTTTGAGTTGGTATTGGCGTTGGCGGTAGTCGGGCAGGATTTTTTCTACCCAGCCCCAAAAGCGCGGGCTGTGGTTCATTTCGTGCAGGTGGGCGAGTTCGTGCACGATGACGTAGTCGAGCAGCGGCAGTGGCATTTGTACCAGCCGCCATTGCAAGCGTATGCCGCCTTGGCTTGTGGCGCTGCCCCAGCGGGTGGTGGCGCTGCTGAGTTTCAAGCTGTTCCAGCGCACGCCGAGTTGCGGTGCGTAGTGGTTGAGGCGTTCGGTAAATAGCGCAAGGGCTTGCTGCTGCAGCCAGTAGTGCATGAGGCTGCGCAGTGTTTCGCCTGCGATGTTTGCGGGCAGGTCTATTTGCAAAATGCTGTGGGTGTTGCTGATGCTGTTGGGTTGGCTGCTTTGGTTGGGTTGGCAGAGCAGTTGGGCTGTGTCGGCTTTTTGCCGCAGATGGCTTGCGCGTGGTGCTGTGCCTTGCTCTGGCTCGCCTGTGAGTTTGACTTGCAAGAGGCCGCCTTGCCAGGGCAGGTAGATGCCGTTTTGCCAGATGGGTTGCTCTTGCTGCTGGCGGCTGGCGTTTTGCTGGGTTTGCTCGTGCAGTTTGCGCACTATCCAGCGGGCTTTGGTGTGGAGGATTTGCTCGATTTCGTGGATGGCTACCCAAGGCGGGGCTGCTACGAGTAGCCCTTGCGGGCTTACGCGCATGCCTATGCTGCGTCTGCGGCGGCGCTCTAGCAGGTAGCTGATGGCGTGTTGCTCAAGCATGATTTGGCGGTTGGCCTGTGGGTGCTGCATGGCAAAGTGGGCTACGGGCGCGGCTGCGGGTGGCGCAATTTGGCGGGTGT
>JAGONG010000012.1 GCA_017993135.1 Allobrachymonas sp. | reverse complement strand
ATTGCAGGTTAGGTAAATCAATCCTGCGTGCATCATTGTTGGCCTGCTCGGTAGCATTAAGCGCAAGCCCGCCTTGCGTGTTGCTAATGTCACCTATATTGCTGCTCACCTCGCCATCAGGCATCACACGCACCAGCACAGGGCTGCGCATAGAGGCAATCACATCTGGGTTAATGCCGTGCAGGTCGTCGCTGGCTAGCTCGTCGGGTGCTCGTTGGTAGATTGTGGCTGTGCTACGTTCTCGGGTAGTGCAGGGCAGGGGGCGGGTGGTGCTCTATGCCTGCGTCTTTGTACTGTGTTTTTTGGGCATAGTGTTGTTGATAGCAGCAGCCTTGCAGGCGCAAGGAAGTTGGCAAACGGGCATAAAAAACAGGCATAAAAAAACGGCCTACATTGCTGTAAGCCGTTGATTTATATAGAAATACGTGGTGGGTGCTGACGGGGTCGAACCGCCGACCTACGCCTTGTAAGGGCGCCGCTCTACCAACTGAGCTAAGCACCCACGTAAATCGTGTCTTTGCAGGTTTTTGAATTACGCTGTTTAGTTTACTGCGTCTTTCAAACCCTTGCCAGGACGGAATCTAGGTATTCTAGCAGCTTTTATCTTGATTTCTGCGCCAGTGCGAGGATTTCTTCCTTTTCTTGCAGCGCGTTTGGTTACAGCAAATGTGCCGAAGCCAACCAGAGCTACTGTGCCACCTTTTTTCAAGGTGCTTTTGACTGCGCCAATGGTTGCATCTAGTGCACGACCTGCGGCAGCTTTGGAAATGTCGGCATTTTGGGCAATATGCTCAATCAGTTCGGTTTTGTTCACAAATATTCCCTTGTGTTTGCATGCGCGTAGCAATATCACGATGCAACGGTGTGGCGGTGTGTGCTTGGCCGTGCATCAACCTGTTCGGTTTGTTCAAGCTGGCTTGTCAAACCGCGATTTGCCATGCGTTGTTGCATGGCTTGTATCAATTGTAATACGTTTTTACGTTGTTGATTAACGAAAAATTTAGTGTTTTTACTAGGAGTTTTGCAGGAGTGTGACTTTGTTTGTTTCTGTGTGGGTTTTTTGGTTTTTTGTTTGGGCTTGGGGGAGTTTTTATCTGACTCTGGCGCGGATTTCTGGCAGGGCTTTTTGCAGGTAGTAGGCCATGGACCAGATGGTGAGTATGACGGCTATCCAGAGAAGCCAGTAGCCCCAGATGTGGGTGTCGATGAGGTTGAGGAGGCGGTCGTTGTAGAGCAGCAGGGGGATGGCTGTCATTTGGACGCTGGTTTTGAGTTTGCCCAGGATGTGTACGGCTACGCTGCGTGATGCGCCTATTTGTGCCATCCATTCGCGCAGGGCGGAGATGGCTATTTCGCGCCCGATGATGATGAGTGCGGCGAAGACGTCGGCGCGTTGCAGGTGTACGAGGATGAGGATGCTGGCGCAGACGAGGAATTTGTCGGCTACGGGGTCGAGGAAGGCGCCAAAGGCCGATGTCATGTTGAGTTTGCGCGCCAGGTAGCCGTCGAGCCAGTCGGTGAGGGCAAAGACGATGAATAGTATGGCGGCGATGGTGTTTTGGGTGTGGGGCTCAAGTGGGGTGTAGTAGACGCCCATGATGAGTGGAATGGCGGCGATGCGTGCCCAGGTTAGTAGGGTAGGCGGATTGAAGAACATGCAGTCAGACGAATGTAGATAGGTTGGTTAATGTGAGTGGCACATTGTGGCATGGATGTTGTGGCGGATGTGTGTTTGTTGGTTTGTGGGTGGTGTCTGGTTAGTGCGTTGTTAGTGCAGTGCTTTGTAGATTTGTGTGGCTAGTTCGGCTGAGATGCCTTCGACGCTGGCCAGGTCTGCGGCTGATGCGGCTGCTACGCCGCGTATGCCGCCAAAGCGTTGTAGCAGGCGGGCGCGGCGTTTGGGGCCGATGCCTGGGATGTCTTCGAGTCGGCTGCCGCCTGTGCGGGTTTTGGCGCGTTTGGCGCGCATGCCTGTGATGGCAAAGCGGTGGGCTTCGTCGCGGATTTGGGCGATGAGCATGAGGGCGGCGGATTCGCGCCCGAGGGCGATTTTTTCGCGCCCGTCGGCAAAGACGAGTTCTTCTAGCCCGACTTTGCGGCCTTCGCCTTTTTCTACGCCGACGATGCTGGAGATGGGCAGGCCGAGTTCTTTGAATACTTGTTTGGCCATGCTGACTTGGCCTTTGCCGCCGTCGATGAGGACGATGTCGGGCAGGCGGGCGGTGGGTGGGGGGCTGCTTTTGGCGCTTGCTTGGGCGCTTGTTTGGGTGGTGGTTTGTTCGGGTGCTTGTTGGCTTGTTTGCTCGGTGGTGCCGGGTTGTGTGCTGGCGTGGGGCTGGGCGAGTTTGCTGTAGCGGCGCAGCAGGACTTGGCGCATGGCGGCGTAGTCGTCGCCCGGGGTGATGTTGGTGATGTTGTAGCGGCGGTATTGGGCGGGTTGCATGGCGTGGCGCTCAAAGACGACGCATGAGGCTTGGGTGGCTTCGCCTGCGGTGTGGGAGATGTCGAAGCATTCGATGCGCAGGTTGGCTAGTGTGCGTGGCGGTGGCTCGGATTGTGATTCGGGTTGTGATTCTGGTTGTGGGGTGTTTTCTGGTGCTGCTTCGTTTGGTGTGTCGCTTTGGGTGTTGCTTGGTGCGCTGGGTGTTGTTTCGTCGATGTCGAGCTCAAGCACTTCAGCCAGTGCGCGGGTGCGGGCTTGTTGCGAGCCTTCTTCGGCCAAGAGGCGTGCGAGTTGCAGGGCGGCGTTGTGTTGTGCCATTTGCAGCCAGATGCGGCGGTGTTCGCGCGGCTGGTGTACGACGTTGATTTGCCTGCCTGCCAAGGCTGATAGGGCTTCAAGTAGGGCGGGGCGCAGGGCGAAGGGGGTGACGAGGACGGGGGGGATGTTGCCGCCGATGTAGTGTTGGGCGATGAAGGCTTCGAGTACGGTGTGCTCAATGGGGGTGTTGTTGGCGGCGGGTGTGCTGGCTGACTCGGTAGTGTCGGTGGTGTTGGAGTTGTTAGAGCTGATAGGGTTGATAGCGTTGTCAGTGCTGTCGATGTTGTCGGTAGCGTCTGGCAGGTTTTCGTCGGCGAGTTTGCGTGCGTCGTCGAGCTGTGAGGGGAAGTGGGCTTTGTCGCCCAGATGCCGCCCGCCACGCACCATGGCGAGGTTTACGCAGGCTTTGCCGCCTTGGACGGTGACGGCCAGTATGTCTACATCTTTGTCGCTGTTGGTGTCGATGGCTTGCTGGTGCAGCACTTTGTTGAGTGCGCCCATTTGGTCGCGGACTTCGGCTGCTTGCTCAAATGCGAGTTGCTCTGAAAAGGCGAGCATGCGTTGCTCCAGGGCTTGCAGTACGGTGCTGGTTTGGCCTTCGAGGAAGGCGCTGGCTTGGGCTACGTCGCGGGCGTAGTCTGCCGCGCTGATGCAGCCTACGCAGGGTGCGGTGCAGCGTTTGATTTGGTGCAGCAGGCAGGGGCGGGCGCGGTTGCCAAATACGGCGTCTTCACAGGTGCGCAGGCGGAATACTTTTTGCAGTAGCTGGATGGTTTCTTTTACGGCCCAGGCGTTGGGGTAGGGGCCAAAGTAGCGGTGTTTTTTGTCGGTGGCGCCGCGGTAGTAGGCGATGCGGGCAAAGTCGGCTGGGGCGGCTTTGCTGTCGGGCTGCGGGGGGGCGCTGCTGGCGGCTGCGTCTGTTTTGGCTGTGCCTGTGATTTTGAGGTAGGGGTAGCTTTTGTCGTCGCGAAACAGGATGTTGTAGCGCGGGTGCAGGGCTTTGATGAGGTTGTTTTCAAGTATGAGGGCTTCGGCTTCGGAGCGCACTACGGTGACTTCGAGCCGCGCGATTTTGCTCACCATAAAGCCTATGCGGGTGCCGCCGTGGTCTTTTTGAAAGTAGCTCGATACGCGGCGCTTGAGGTGGATGGCTTTGCCAACGTAGAGGACTTGGTCTTGCGCATCAAAGTAGCGGTATACGCCAGGCAGCGCGGGCAGGGCTGCTACTTGGGCGAGTAGGGCGGCGCGGTGCGGGGTGGCTGTGTCGGTGTCAGCGGCGGCGGTGTCGGGGGTGGGGTCTGATGCGGGTGCGGGTTCTGGCGCGAGTTCAGACGCGGGGGCAGGCGGCAGGGCGGGCGCGGCTGTGCTAGCGCTGTGTTTGGCAGATGGTGGCGGCGTGCGCTTGGTGGTCATGGCGTGTGGGTGTTTTGTGTGTGGCTGCTTGGTGCGTTGGGGTTGGGTGTGTTGGCGCTCGGCGTGTTGGCGTTTGGTGTGATTTTGCGTGGCTTGCGCGGGCGGCCTGCCAGAGCAGCATCAAAGAGCCAGTTGGGCAGCAGGCGCAGCAGCTTGGCAACGATGGCCATTTGCCAAGGAATAGCGCGGTAGCTGCTGCCTGCGGCAATGGCGGCGTAGGCGCGTTGGGCAAATTGCGCGGGGCTGAGCAGAAATGGCCGTGCGTAGGTGTCGTGCATGGTCATGGGGGTGTCGATATAGCCTGGCAGCAGGGTGGTGACTTGTATGCCTGCATCGCGCAGTTCACCACGCAGACTTTCGCAGTAGCTGATGGCAGCGGCTTTGCTGGCGCAATACGCGCCATGCCCTGGCAGGCCGCGTATGCCTGTGATGCTGGCTATGCCCACCAGCTTGCCACTGCCGCGCTGGCGCATGGGGGTGATGAAGGGGTGAAAGGTGGCGGCTAGGCCCAAGCAGTTGGTGGCGTAAATGTCGGCCATGACGCAGAGGTCGGCGCGCTCGGCGGTGTCAATGCCGTGGCTGATGCCTGCGCTGGCGATGACCACATCGGGCGTGCCTTGCGCAGCAATGCAGGCGTGGGCTGCGGCGATGATGCTATCGGGCACGGTAACGTCGGCAGCGTAGATGGCGTAGCGGGCGGGGTCGAGTGCGTGCTGCTCGGCCCACTGCGCTATGGCTTGCGTGCGCCGTGCAACCAGCGCTAAACGGTAGCCAGCCTGATAAAAGCGCCAAGCCAGCGCCTGCCCAATGCCGCTGGATGCGCCTGTGACAAAGAGCAAGGGCAGCAGGGGCGGCTGCGGCTGGGCGCTGGGGCGGCAAGATGGGGCGGGGGCAGGTGTTGCAAGAGCCATGACTGGGGGCGGGTAAATGGGCGGTGGTGGCTAGGCGGTGGCGACTGGGTGCTGCTAACTGGGCGGGGGCTGGTTTGCAAGCGCGGCGCGGCTGCATGCGGGTTGGGTTATGTTGGACTGCGCGGTGCGTGCTGCTGGTGAGGTGGGACTTTAGCGCAAAAGCTGCATGAAGCGTAGCGGCGCAAGAAACCCGTAGCAAGCTGCTAGGGAAAAGGCGCGAGGAGAAAGAGGGCTTTAAAACACATAAACCGCTGCAAGCAGTATTCATGCGGCTTACAGAGCAAAAATGCCCTGCAGGGCGCATAGGAGCTGGTTGTGGCTTTTTTGAAAGAAAAGGCAGTGATGCAGTGCTTTGCTGCGGCGCTTTGTTGTTGCGCTTTGTTGCGGGGCTTACGCGCAGTACAAAGTAACAGCAAAAAAGGTCTAAACCGTACAAGCAGTATTTATGCGCCTTGCAGACCGAAAATGCCTTGTAGGGCGCTTGAATACTGGTTGCGGCTTTTAATGGGCAATGGCTCAACAAAACCAATAACCCAAATACTTCTAACGTTTGATATGAGAGGCTAGAGCCAGCGTGTCGGGTCGAGCCATCACGATGGAAGGGGCAGAGCTCACTTTTGGAATACCTCGTATTGCAAGAACTCTTCCATGAAATCTGTGAAGGAAGCAGCAATACGGCGAATGCTTGGCGGCCGAGCATCATGCGCGTAGTAAACCACTGGGTATTCACCATTGACTAGACCTTGGCTTGTATCGAACAAGACCTGATCACCATCAGCCTGCATGAAGCACTCTGCAAAGCAGAGCATTCCGTTACTTGGAGGAGGCCAAACGCCACCTTTGCGTTTGACGACTGCCTGTTGTGCTGGAGGTAGCGAATCGAAAGGTGGAAATTCGTGCGCAAACGGATGCTGCTGCCCAAACTGCACAACGCCACCCATAAGCCAGAAACCACGAGCGCATTGAAGCAAGCGCTTGTATGACTCTGGAAGATGTACGCCGACTTCGGCCTCAATCTCTGCGATTTCCGCCGCCGAGGCACCGGGAAGGACTTCTTCCAACTCGGAATCTGCCGCGAGCTTTGAGAATTTCGGGAAATAAGGCTGGGTCAGATTGAGCATGTGAGGTCTAACGTAGAGCTAACCGAACGGGGTTGAGCGCCGGGTTAGGCAACAATCGCTTACCGCAATAGCATAGCGGCGGAAACGGCAATTCATAGCCATACTCCAGCAGTTGCAATACAAGACCACTCATTCCTCCTCCCCTATTCTCTTAAACAGCTTCGATGTGACATAGCCACCGACTGCCGCACCGATGCCTGAATACGGACCAGCAAAGAAAATATCAATCGGCCAAAACGACGCGCCACCGCCAGCGTATGGAACAAAAAACTCGTTATATACCGACCAAACTACATACCCAGAAAAACCAAGTACCCCTGTGATAACAACGCTTTTTGTGAAGGGCTGGAGGAGAGCGCCGCTCACAAGTGCGATAAGGAAAATTTCCAGCATGGGTTGGTTGCCTAACTACTGCTTGCCAGGCGCAGGCGCAATACTGGCGTGTACGCGGCCTTGTATGTTGATGACTTTGGTGCTGTTGGTAAAGTCCATGCCGCTGCCTGTGATGGTGTTGGCGCCGCGTGTGATTTTTACGGGCTGGTTGGTGCTGATGTGCTCTTGCCGATTGGTGGTTTTGAGGTAGTTGCTCTCGAAGATGATGGGGGCGTTGCTTGGGCTGCTTGGGTTGGCGGGGTTGGCTATGGCTGGAGCTGCGCTGCTGGTGTTGCCGCCCGTGCCTGTGTTTTTGGCGCTGCTTTTGGGCGCTGGCAGGTGTTCGACGCGCACTTGCTCGAATAGCTCAATGTTTTGCCCTTGTCTGTCAGAGATGGCGCGTACGGCGGTGGCATGGGTGGTGCTGCCGTGTTTGTCAATGGCGTAGGCGATGGGCTGCTGCACGCGCAGTTCGTCTGGGTTGGGGATGTGTTCGCCGTAGCTGCCGCGCATGGCGGTTTGCAGTGTGCCTGCGGGGGTGTAGCGGCGTAGCTCGAATTGGCGCATGTAGTAGTCGGGCTGGTTGTCGGGGGCGCGGGGCTGGTCGCTGCTGGCTTTGGGCATGCTTTTAACCAGCCAGGTGCTTACCAAGGCGAGCAAGAGCGCGAGCAGGAGTGGCAAAAAGTCGGTAAGCCGCCGCCAGATGATGTCGGGCAGGCGCTCTGGCGGGGTTGTGGGTGGCGTGGCGCTGGCAGACAGGGGTTGCAGGATGGGGGTGTTGTCGTCTGGCGTGGCGGGTTTTTGTGGGTTGCTCATGCGCTGCTGCCTTGTGCGTGAGGGGCGCTGGCGGCATTGCTGGCGCATGTTGTAGCCGCGTGGGGTGCGAGGTAGCTTTGCAGCAGGGCGGCGTAGCTACCGTTGGCGTGTAGCAGCAAATCGCAGATTTCGCGCACTGCGCCTGTACCACCTGCGGCTTGGGTAACGTAGTCAGCGCGGGCTTGCACTTCGGCGTGTGCGTTTGGCACAGATGCGGCAAAGGCGCAGCGGGTAAACAGTGGCAGGTCTGGCCAGTCGTCGCCCATGGCGGCGGAGTGTTGCCAGTCTAGCCCGAGTGTGTGCAGCATAGATGCGGCAGCGGCAGCTTTGTCGCTGATGCTGTAGGCAGCGTGCGTAATGCCAAGCGCAGCCAGCCGTGCGCGCAGGGCGGCACTGTCACGCCCTGTAATGATGCAGGGCATGATGCCCGCTTGTTGCAGCAGCTTTAAGCCGTGGCCGTCAAGCGTGTGGAATTGCTTGATGGTTTCGCCTGCTTCGGTGTAGAGCAGCTCGCCGCGTGTGAGGATGCCGTCTACATCAAAAAACACGGCGCGTATGCCCTGGGCGGTTTGTATGAGCTGGGGCGCAAAGGTTTGGACGGGGGTGTGAGGCAGGTTTTTCATATCACTTTGGCTCGCATCAGGTCGTGGGTATTGAGTGCGCCTGTGAGTTGGCCTTGGGCATCAACAACCAGCAGGCTGGTGATGCGGTAGTCTTCCATCATGCGGGCGGCATCGGCTGCGAGCGCGTCGGGGCGGATGCAGCGGGGCTGCGGGCGCATCAGGCTGGCGGCGGTTTGGTTGCGCAAATCGGTGCTGCCCGCTTCAAGCAAGCGGCGCAAGTCGCCATCGGTAAATATGCCCGCTACTGCGCCATTGCTATCAACCACTGCCGTAGCGCCCAGCCCTTTATCACCCATCTCGCGCATGATGGCGCTGAAGTCAGCCGTCATGGGAACGCGCGGCACTTCAGCGCCAGAGCGCATTACATCAGCTACTGTGGTGAGCAGCTTGCGCCCGAGTGCGCCGCCTGGGTGCGAGCGTGCGAAGTCTTCGGCCTTGAAGCCGCGTGCATCAAGCAAAGCCACAGCCAGCGCGTCGCCCAGCGCCATTTGCACTGTGGTGCTGGCAGTGGGGGCAAGGTTAAGCGGGCAGGCTTCTTTTTCAACGCTGCTGTCGAGCACAATATCGGCATAGCGTGCCAGACTGGATTGCGCCTTGCCCGTAATGGCAATAAGCGGCACGCCTTGGCGCTTGAGCACAGGCACAACGCGCGCAAGCTCTTCGCTCTCGCCGCTGTTGCTAATGGCAAGCACCACATCTTGCTGCGTAACCATGCCCAAATCACCATGCCCCGCCTCGGCAGGGTGTACAAACATGGCGGGCGTGCCAGTTGAAGCCAGCGTTGCGGCAATTTTGCGCCCCACATGCCCGCTTTTGCCCATGCCCATAATCACCACGCGCCCTTGCGCGGCGAGCATGGTGGCTACGGCAGCAGCCATTTGCTGCGCGGCTTGCGGCTCTTGCAGGCGGCGGGCAGCGTGCTGCAAGGCGGCGGCTTCGATGTTGAATGTGTCTTGCGCCAGTTGCAAGGCGCGGGCTGTGTTTAGCGGGCAGGCAGGCAAGGGTGGGGTGTTGGTGGCAGTCATGCCGAAGATTGTAGCGATGCCGCTTGTTTGCCGCCCAATGTCCTGATAAATTAAGCGTTAAATAAGCAATTGAATGCGCATGTGCAATACGGTTTTCAAGCCAATTTTCAAAGCGATATTCAAGGCAATCTTTAAAGCGAACGCCAAACCAGCCTTTAAACCAGACTTCAAGCGCATGCTTGACAGGCAAATGCAAATCAGCATCCCTAGCCAAGATAGGGCAGCTTTTTGTATTTGCACAAGCATACAAGCATACAAGCGTCTATGCACCTATGCGCGCAGGTGCTTGTATATTTAGAGCACGTTTTTTCGCTTGCAGTTTGTTTTTGCCCTGTTTTTTGTTGCCAAGTGTGGTTAATAAAGAAAAATTAGTGGCAAAGTAAGCATTTTTTGATGCGCAGCACGCCTTAGGCTTGTTACTATTGCAAAACTGCCATGCCAACCGTTGGGCATTGCGTATTTGAAAATGCACATGCGTAGTTTGCCGATGTGTGTGCCAAAATTGAAAAAACCATAAATCAAGGAATCAGAACGTGGACATTACCCAACTTTTAGCGTTTAGCGTAAAGAATAAAGCCTCTGACTTGCACCTCTCGGCAGGCCTGCCGCCCATGCTGCGTGTGCATGGTGATGTCAAACGTATCAATTTGCCCGTTATGGAGCACAAAGAAGTGCACGCCATGGTGTACGACATCATGAGCGACACACAGCGCAAACAGTACGAAGAAAACCTGGAGTGCGACTTTTCTTTTGAAGTCAATGGCTTGGCACGTTTCCGTGTCAATGCATTTAACCAAAAGCGCGGCGCTGCGGCTGTTTTCCGTACCATTCCCAGCAAGGTGCTAACGCTTGAGCAGCTCAATGCACCAAAGATTTTTCAAGAACTGGCACTCAAGCCACGCGGCATGGTTTTGGTAACAGGGCCTACTGGTTCGGGTAAATCCACCACGCTGGCAGCGATGATTGACTACTTGAACGACAACGCGCATGGCCACATTCTCACCGTAGAAGACCCCATTGAGTTTGTGCACGAATCGAAAAAGTGCCTGATAAACCAGCGTGAAGTAGGCCCCATGACGCACAGCTTTAGCAATGCCTTGCGTTCAGCCCTGCGTGAAGACCCCGACGCCATTTTGGTTGGTGAAATGCGTGACCTGGAAACCATTCGCCTTGCCATGACAGCGGCTGAAACTGGCCACTTGGTATTTGGTACGTTGCACACATCCAGCGCAGCGAAAACGGTTGACCGTATCATTGACGTGTTTCCCGCCGAAGAAAAAGAAATGGTTCGCGCCATGCTCTCGGAGTCGCTGGTAGCGGTTATTTCTCAAACCTTGTGCAGAAACAAAGACGGCAGCGGCCGCGTGGCAGCGCATGAAATCATGCTTGGCACGCCTGCCATACGCAACCTGATACGCGAAGCGAAAGTCGCGCAGATGTATTCCACCATCCAAACCAGCAGCAGCATGGGCATGCAAACCCTCGACCAAAACCTGACCGAGCTGGTTAAACGCAACCTTATTTCCCCTGCGGAAGCACGCTCTAAAGCCAAAATACCTGAAAACTTCCCTGGCTAAAAGGGTATTTAAAGAGGCGTTTTTACAGCTTACAGATAAAAGGAATTTTTATGGAACGCGATCAGGCCAGTCAGTTTGTTCATGAACTGCTTAAACTGCTCATCAGCCGCAATGGCAGCGACTTATTCATCACCGCAGATTTTCCGCCAGCCATTAAGGTAGACGGCAAAATCAGCAAAGTATCTTCGCAAGCCTTGACTTTGCATCACACGCTGGCATTAACGCGTTCAATCATGAACGACAAGCAAATGGCAGAGTTTGAATCTACCAAGGAGTGCAACTTTGCCATTTCGCCACCAGGCATTGGCCGTTTTCGCGTTAATGCATTTGTGCAAATGGGCAAAGTGGGCATGGTGCTGCGCGTTATCCCAGAAAGACCACCAACGATTGATGAAATGGGCTTGCCCCCTATTCTTAAAGACATAGCCATGACCAATCGCGGGCTGGTAATTATCGTGGGCGCAACAGGCTCGGGCAAATCTACCTCCATGGCAGCCATGCTCGATTGGCGCAACGAACACTCCCACGGCCACATCATCACAGTTGAAGACCCCGTAGAGTTTGTGCACGAGCATAAAAATTGCATTGTTACCCAGCGCGAAATCGGGCTGGATACTGAAAACTGGGAGATTGCGCTTAAAAACATGCTCAGGCAAGCGCCGAACGTTATTTTGATGGGCGAAATTCGCGACCGAGCAACCATGGAGCATGCCGTTGTCTTTGCCGAAACAGGCCATCTGTGCCTGGCAACGCTACACGCCAACAGCGCCAATCAGGCGCTAGACCGCATCATTAACTTCTTCCCCGATGAGCGACGCGAGCAGTTGTTGATGGATTTGTCGCTCAACCTCAAAGCCATCGTGTCGCAACGGCTGCTGCCCTGTGAAAACAGCAAAGGGCGCGTAGCTGCGATTGAAATCATGATTAACTCACCCTTGGTTTCTGACATGATTTTCAAGGGCGAAGTAGGCGAAATCAAAGAAATAATGAAGCGCAGCCGCGAGATAGGTATGCAAACCTTCGACCAGGCATTGTTCGACCTCTACGAGGCAGGCGTTATTTCTTACAAAGAAACGCTGCGCAATGCCGACTCGCAAAACGACGTGCGTCTGCAAATTAAACTGCACTCCAAGCGTTCGCCAAACACAGACTTGGCTGCTGGTACAGAGCATCTCGCGGTGATGTAAAAGCGCCGCGCTGTATGCAAAATTTGGCAGGGAAACCTGCCATTTTTTATGCGTGCAGCAAACAGAGTTGGCGTGAAAGCACGTAAACAGGCAAGCAGGCAAACAAGCAGGCCAAGCCGCTGTAGAAGCGCTGTCTTGGCTGGCAAGCACTATTAACGCCAAACCCACGCTTTTATTGCAGACACAGCTTTGAACACATGGGCGCAACTGTATAATTGCGCGTTTACGTACAGTTTTTTAAATGGCTATGTGCGTGCATACAGCCAATATATTTTCAAGGCAATAAAAGGATATTGTAATGAGCGTCAATGTAGAAACTCTCGAAAAGCTCGAGCGCAAAATCATTCTAACCATACCTGCTGAACGCATCAAATTTGAAATCGACAAGCGTTTGCAAAAGCTGGCTCGCACAGCACGCATGGATGGCTTTCGCCCAGGCAAAGTGCCCATGGATGTTGTGAAAAAGCAATACGGCTACGGTGTGCACCAGGAAGTGCTCAACGAAAGAGTCGGGCAGGCTTTTTACGAAGCAGTCAATGAAGCCGGCATAAACATTGCTGGCCGCCCCACCATCAATGAGCTTGCGCATGAAGGCAATACCGACATGCAGTTTGAAGCCATTTTTGAAGTATTCCCTGAAGTCAAGCTGGGCGACTTGTCTGCGCTTGAAGTAGAGAAAATTGACGCGCAAATCGATGAAGCAGCCATTGACCGCACCATTGAGATTTTGCGCAAACAGCGCCGCACCTTCAATCAGCGCAGCGCCGAGCAGCCCGCGCAAGACGGCGACCGCGTAACCATAGACTTTGAAGGCAAAATCGACGGCGAACCCTTCGATGGCGGCAAAGCAGAAGGTTTTCAGTATCTGGTTGGCGAAGGCCAAATGCTCAAAGAATTTGAAGATGCCGTGCGCGGCATGAAGTGTGGCGAAAGCAAAACCTTCCCATTGGCATTCCCCGCAGACTACCACGGCAAAGAAGTAGCAGGCAAAACTGCCGACTTCCTCGTAACAGTCAAAAAACTCGAAGCACCACATTTGCCTGAAGTAGATGAAGCATTTATCAAGCAATTGGGCGTTGCCGACGGCAAGATGGAATCCTTGCGTGCCGACATCCGTAAAAACCTTGAGCGCGAAACCAAAGGCCGCGTAAAAGCACGCAATAAAAATGCCGTTATGGATGCCTTGCTTAAAGACTGCGATTTTGATTTGCCCCAGATTCGAGTACAAGAAGAAATCGAAGGCATGACAGAAAGAGCACGCGCAGACATGAAGCAGCGCGGCATGAAAGACGCTGATAAAGCCGAGCTGCCCCCTGCCTTGTTTAGCACATTGGCCGAGCGCCGCGTGCGCTTGGGCTTAATCGTTTCTACGCTGGTTAAAGAAAATGAACTCAACGCAACGGCCGAGCAAGTCAAAGCCCACGTTGAAGAGTTGGCTGCCAGCTATGAAAAACCTGCTGACGTGGTAAGCTGGTACATGGGCGATCGCCGCCGTCTGGCCGAAGCAGAAGCCGTGGTGACTGAAGACAATGTGACCAATTTCGTATTGGGCAAAGCCAAGGTTACAAGCAAAACCATTTCTTTTGAAGACCTGATGGGTCAAGGAAGCTAAGACTTTCATGCCTTAGCCAGCCTGTGTTTGCGAAGCTGCCGTGGCAGACTTCGCAAGCACAGGCTCAATTATTTGTGCAGACCAGCATTTGTTGCAGACATACGGGAGACACTACTATGCACTACCAAGCCACTCAGACAGAGCAAACACGTGCTTTGGGCTATATCCCCATGGTGATTGAGCAGTCAGGCCGCGGCGAGCGCTCTTTTGACATTTATTCGCGTCTGCTTAAAGAGCGCGTGGTTTTTCTGGTAGGTGAAGTCAATGACCAGACTGCCAACTTGGTGGTGGCACAGCTTTTGTTTCTGGAAAGCGAAAACCCCGATAAAGATATTTCGTTGTATATCAACTCGCCAGGTGGCTCGGTAACGGCGGGCATGTCGATTTATGACACGATGCAATTCATCAAGCCCGATGTATCAACCATGTGCCTGGGCTTTGCAGCGAGCATGGGTGCGTTTTTGCTGGCGGCTGGAGCCAAAGGCAAGCGCTTTTCGCTGCCCAATTCAAAAATCATGATTCACCAAGTGCTTGGTGGCACGCATGGGCAGGCAACCGATATTGAAATTCACGCCCGCGATATTTTGCGCACCAAAGAGCAAATGAACCGCATTCTGGCCGAGCGTACCGGGCAAGATTACGAGAAGGTTTGCCGCGATACCGAGCGCGATTATTTCATGACTGCAGATGAGGCCAAAGACTACGGCCTGATTGATCAAGTCATTGCACAGCGGCAACAAGTTGCATAAGCTGCGCTGCAACTGATTTTTGTAAACCGTTTAACAATGGCAATTGGTTATGACAACTAAAAAAGATAACGCTTCAGACAAAGCCAAGGAGCAGCGCTGCTCGTTTTGCGGCAAATCGCCCAATGACAATGACGTAGTCAAGCTGGTATCAGGTAGCTACAACGGGCGCGAAGCATTTATTTGTGATGAGTGCGTAGCCAGTGCTGCCAGTATGCTGCAAGAGGAAACAGGCGCTGAAGCTGGCAGCGGTGCAGCGCCAGATCTGCCTACGCCCGCGCAAATCAAAGAAAACCTGGACAACTACGTTATTGGGCAAGAGATGGCCAAGCGCACCTTGGCTGTAGCGGTTTACAACCATTACAAGCGTTTGTGGCATAAAGACAAGCAGGATAAAAACGATGTGGAATTGGCCAAGAGCAACATTTTGCTGATTGGCCCCACTGGCTCGGGCAAAACGCTGTTGGCGCAAACCATGGCGCGTATGCTGAATGTGCCGTTTGTGATGGCCGATGCTACGACGCTGACTGAAGCGGGCTATGTGGGCGAAGACGTTGAAAACATCATCAGCAAGCTGCTGCAAAGCTGCGACTATGACGTAGAAAAAGCCCAGCGCGGCATTATCTACATTGATGAGATTGACAAAATCACCCGCAAATCAGAAAACCCCTCTATCACGCGCGATGTGTCTGGCGAAGGGGTGCAGCAAGCGCTGCTCAAGCTGATTGAGGGCACGGTATCGAGCGTTCCTCCGCAGGGCGGGCGCAAGCATCCCAATCAGGACTTTTTGCAGGTAGATACCAGCAATATGCTGTTTATCTGCGGCGGTGCTTTTGATGGGCTGGAAAAAGTCATTGAGCGCCGTACCGATGGCTCGGGCATGGGCTTTGGCGCAGAGGTGCGCAGCAAAAAAGAGCAATCTATTAGCCAGATTTACCAGCAAATTGAGCCGCAGGACTTGATTAAGTTCGGTTTGATTCCAGAGCTGATAGGCCGTATGCCCGTTATTACGGCATTGGCAGAGCTTGATGAACAAGCTCTGATTAAGATTTTGACAGAGCCTAAAAACGCACTGGTCAAGCAGTATCAAAAGCTGTTTGATATGGAAGGCGTGCAGCTTGAAATCAAGCCCAAGGCGCTGCAAGCCATTGCACAAAAGGCCATGGAGCGCAAAACTGGTGCGCGTGGCTTGCGCTCCATCATGGAGCGTGCTTTGCTTGATACCATGTTTGATTTGCCCAACCAGAGCAATGTTGAAAAGGTGGTGGTTGATGAAAGCAGCATCAATGCAGACAAGCCACCTGTGCTGGTTTATCGCAACCAAGAAAAACAGGCTTGAATTGCAGGCTTGAATTGCAGGCTTGAATAACGGGCTCAAATAGCAGGCTTGATTTTTACGCAGTCGTAGCCGCTGCCACAGCCTGCACCCGCAGCAAGGCGGGCAGGCGTGTGCGGGCAGCGTGTGGTGCGGTTATTGCACCGCGCCGCTTTGTGTTTTGGCGGCTTGCACCATGCCAATGCCGACAGAAACACCAAACTTTTTCACCAGTTTCTCGGCAACATTGTCGCGCTTGGTGTAATCAACGATTTTTTCCTGTTTAACAATATCGCGGGCAACGGAGTTGATGCTGCCTAGATGGTCGGCAAGCCCCATCTGCACGGCTTGTTGGCCAGTCCAGACCATGCCGCTGAAGGTTTCGGGGTTTTCTTTCAGGCGCTCGCTGCGGTTTTTGCGTACCACATCGATAAACTGCTGGTGGATTTGTGACAGCATGGTTTGCGTATGCGCTTTGTGCTCGGGGGTGAGTGGGCTAAACGGGTCGAGCATGCCTTTGTTATCTCCAGAGATGAGCAGGCGGCGCTCTATGCCGAGTTTTTCCATAGCACCTGTAAAGCCAAAGCCATCCATCAGCACACCTATGCTGCCTACCATGCTGGCTTTGTCTACAAAAATCTGGTCGGCTGCTACGGCAATGTAGTACGCACCCGAGGCACAGCTATCGCCTACGACTGCATAGAGTGGCTTTTTGTATTTGGCCTTCATGCGCAGCAGCTCATCGTTGATGATGCCTGATTGCACGGGGCTGCCGCCTGGCGAGTTGATTAACAGTACAACGGCTTTTGAGTTGTTGTTTTCAAAGGCTGTTTTTGTGTTGGCAATGATGGTTTGGGCATCGTTGTCGCCGCTGTCGCTGATGCTTCCGTTGATTTCAACAACTGCGGTGTGTGGCTCAATGCCCACAGTGGTTTGCGGGGTGGAGCGGTGAAACATGAGCCAAGCCAAGGCGACAAAGAAAGCCAGCCATGCCATGCGCATGGTTGTTTTCCAGCGCCGTGCAGCGCGTTGCTCAAGGATAGAAGCCATGGCTACTTTTTCAAGCATGGCGCGTTCCCAGTTGTTGTGGATGATGCTGGGAGGGGTGTCGGGCGATTCAGGCATGGGTGAGGGTGGTGTATGAGTGGGTGGGAGAGATGCGTTTAAAAAAGAAGGTTAAAAAACGGGCGTAAGTGAATCTGGGTAATCCCACAGGGCCAGGGCTGATGCAAGTTTGCTTGCATTGACTGGCGTGCCGTGGGAAGGTGTAGGTGTGCAAGCGCGGGCTGTGCTTACGCTGGGCTGGTGGGGCGCAGAGCAAGGGAGAAGGTGTCATCTTCGTTTTTGCGCAATGCAAGCGACTGGTTTTCGGGCAAGTGCAGGCGCGTGGCTGCTACGGCAGCTTCTATGGGTAGTTGTCGCCCGCCACGGTCTACCAGTACGGCCAGTTGTACGCTGGCAGGGCGGCCAAAGTCGAATATTTCATTGAGCGCAGCGCGTATGGTGCGGCCTGTGTAGAGTACGTCATCAATGAGCAGGATATGTGCGCCATCGACTTCAAAGGGCAGGGTGGTTTGTGCAGCGTGGCTCAGGCCACGGTGCGCAAAGTCGTCGCGGTGCAGGGTGGTTGAAATTGTGCCTACGGCGGGCAGTGACCAGTCGCGTTGCAGGCGCTGTGCGAGCCACGCGCCGCCTGATGTGATGCCTGCTATTTGTGTGTGGGGCTGGCGCAGTGGCAAGAGTTTTTCGCGCAGGGTGCTGTAGAGCGCTTCGGCATCGGGGAGCTGGATGGGGCTGGCCATGGTGGTGGTTGGTGTTGGTTCAGACATGGAAGATTTGATTTAAGAACTGTTCAAGAATGATGCAGGCGGCGGCGGCATCGGAATCGGCAGCGCCTAGTGCAATGGCTTCGGTGGTACTGTAACGCTCATCGACAGTGTAGACGGGTAATTTGTTTCTCAGTGCGAGCTGGCGACCAAAGGTGAGGGCTTTTTTGGTGTTGGCATGGGCAGCACCATCAGGGTGCCAGGGTATGCCCAAGACCAAGGCTTGCGGCTGCCATTCGCGCACGAGCGCAGCTATGGCGGTAAAGCGTGCATCGCCTTGCGCAACTATGCTTTTGCAGGGTGTGGCGCAGCCTGTGATGCTGTTGCCCACGGCTATGCCTGTGCGTTTTTGCCCAAAATCTATGCCCATGAATTGCTGAAATTGCTGCGGTGCAATGGGCGCAGGGTGCCCTGGCTCTTGAAAGAGGGGGGCGATGGCGTTGCTTGCGGGAGGTGGATTGTTGTTTTTCATGGCTTGGCAGTGTGCTTTCCAGATGCGGTGAGGCGATGTGGAAGTGTGTGTACTTTAGGCAGTACCCGCCTGAAAAGCCAGCGCCCAGGGCTGTACGCCTAGCAGCAGCATGGCGCGGTCATAGCGTTCGTCAAATGGGACTTCAAAAATCAAAGCGTGGTCGGCGGCTACTGTAAGCCAGCTATTGTTGCGTATTTCGTCTTCAAGCTGGCCACTGCTCCAGGCCGAGTAACCCAGGGCGGCGAATACTTGCGCTGGGCCATAGCCTTCAGAGAGTGCGTCAAGCACGTCTTTGGATGTGGTCATTTGCAGGTCGTCTGCGGTTTGGAGCGTGGATGTGTAGCTGGTGTCGGCTTTTTGCTCTTGTTCTTGCTCTTGCTCTTGCTCTTGCTCTTGCTGCTCTATGAGTTGCTTTTTATGCAGGAGAAAACCGTGGTCGGGGTGCAGTGGGCCGCCCCAGCAGATGCGCTGCCCGATGAGGTCGGCGCGTTTGAGTGGCAGACGGTTTTGGGCAAACAAGTCTTCAAGCGGCATTTCTAGCGGCTTGTTGATGCAAAGCCCGAATGCGCCGTGCTCGTTGTGTTCGCAAATGTAGATTACGCTGCGCTCGAAGCCCGAGTCTTGCAGGCCAGGCATGGCGATTAAAAAGTGTTGTGACAGGTTGATAGATGCAGTTTCAGTAGTGGGCATTGGAACATTTTATGCCAGAGCAGGCTGGTAAAGCAGTCAAAGCATGTGTTGTAGAAAAGCCTGGGTGCGTGGGTGCTCAGGGTTGCGGAAGAATTCGCGGGCGGGTTTGTTTTCAATGATGGCGCCGCCGTCCATAAAGACTACGCGGTCGGCAACTTCGCGGGCAAAGCCCATTTCGTGGGTGACGACCAGCATGGTCATGTTTTCGCTGGCCAGTTGTTGCATGGTGCGGAGCACTTCGCCTGTGAGTTCGGGGTCCAGGGCGCTGGTGGGCTCGTCAAACAGCATGAGTTGCGGCTCCATTGCCAGTGCGCGGGCAATGGCTACGCGCTGCTTTTGTCCACCCGATAGGCGCGCAGGGTATGCGTCGCGTTTTTCCAGCAGACCAATTTTGGCTAGCAGGGCTTCGGCGCGGGGCAATACTTCGTTGCGAGAAAGGCCTTTAACTGTCATGGGGGCTTCAAGCAGGTTTTGCAGCACGGTCATGTGCGGGAACAGGTTGAAGTGCTGAAAAACCATGCCCATGCTGCGGCAGATGCGGCGCACTTCGCGCTCGGATGGGTAGATGGCTTTGTGGCTGCCTGCGGGTGTGTGTGCCAGTGTTTCGCCTGCTACGGTGATATGGCCTTGGTCGATGGTTTCAAGGTGGTTGATGCAGCGCAGGAAGGTAGATTTGCCAGAGCCAGATGCGCCAATGATGGCGACTACTTCGCCTGGTTCAACCTGCAAGCTGACGCCGCGCAAGACGTGGTTGCTGCCAAAGCTTTTATGAATTTCCAGTGCTTGCAAGGCAGGTGTTGCGCCAGTTTGCGCGAGCGGGGTGGAGTGTGCTTCTTGCATGGCTATTGGTCCTGGCGGGCGTAGTGCTGCTCAAGTCGCTGAAAGAGCCATGTCAGCACCAGAGTCATAAGCAGGTAAAACGCCGCCGCCACAATGAATGGGGTGACTGTGAAGTCACGCTGCACGATGTTGCGTGCGGCGCGTAGCAAATCGTTGAGTGCCAGCACATAGATGAGGGCAGTATCTTTTACTAGCGTGATGGCTTCGTTGCTCATGGGCGGCAGTATGTGGCGCACCATTTGCGGCAACACGATGCGGCGCATGGTTTGCGTGTAGCTTAGCCCCAAGGTTTTTGCTGCTTCATATTGCCCTCTGTCTACAGCCAGTATGCCTGCGCGGAAAATCTCGGCAAAGTAAGCTGCAAAGTTCAAC
Source organism: Allobrachymonas sp. (assembly GCA_017993135.1). Classification (GTDB taxonomy): domain Bacteria; phylum Pseudomonadota; class Gammaproteobacteria; order Burkholderiales; family Burkholderiaceae_C; genus Brachymonas. The sequence goes on along the minus strand of JAGONG010000012.1, from coordinate 15,246 downwards.
ACAAAGGCAACGATGGCGGCTGGAAAGTCTGGCAGGCGCACTCCGATGACTGGAATAAAGGGCAGTGCAAAGTACACAAATAGCAGTTGCAGCATCAGGGGCGTGCCGCGCATAAGCCAGATATAGGTGCCTACGCTGGTGCGCACCCATCCCCATTTGGAGATGCGCAGCAAAGCCAATACTAACCCTAGCGGTAGGGATAGCAGCAGCGTAATGAAAAACAATTTAAGGGTGGTTGCCGCGCCTGCAAACAAGGAGGGCAGCATGGCGATAAGAGTGTTCATGAATGAGGATGGATTCTATAGCGCCAAAGCCTGTATTTCTGCAATGTATGCTGTTGTATTTTTGTGGCAGGCGCTTGTGCCAATTTTACTGTTTTGGCTTACATGCGGCATAGGCTGTTTAGAGCTGGCCGCCGGGTTGTTTTGCTGTACTGCTATTGCTTGTGTGTGGACGATTGTTTTTTGCTATAAACAAAAAACACCCTCGCTACAACTGCTGCAGCGAGGGTGGTGCCGATTTGAAAATTTAGCTCAGGCTTGAGTTGATTTATTTGGCTGCGCCTTCAAACCATTGCGCGTAGATTTTTTTGGCGGTACCGTCAGCGTTCATGGCGGCGAGTGCCTCTTCGAGTTTGGCCAGCAGTGCTGTGTCTTCTTTACGCAGACCTACGCCATAGTCTTCGCTGCCCAAGTCTTCGCTCAGAATGCGGTATTGGCCAGCTTTTTGGCTGGTGTAATAGCGGCCTACGACTTCATCGACCACAACAGCGTCCAGGCGGCCAGTGGTCAAGTCCATCAGTGCGGTTACGTTGTCGCCAAATTTCTTGATTTCTTTCATGGATTTGGCCAGTTCTTCATCTTTGGTAACTGCTTCAACGGCGCTGCTGCCGTCTTGTACGCCTACTACTTTGCCTTTGAGGTCGGCTTTGCTTTGGATGGGCGAGTTGGCTGTAACAATCACGATTTGGTGATTTTGCATGTAGGGCTGGCTAAACAGGATGTTCTTTTTACGCTCTTCGGTAATGGTCAGGCCGTTCCACAAGACATCTACACGCTTGCCTGTGAGTTCGGCTTCTTTGGCGCTCCAGTCGATGGGTTTGAATTCAACTTCAATGCCCATGCGTTTGGTGGCTTCGCGTGCCATGTCTACGTCATAGCCCACGATTTCGCCTTTGTCGTTGCGAAAGCCCATGGGGGGGAAGTTGTCATCCAAGCCGATAACCATTTTTGTGATGGTTGCAGTTTGTTCGGGTGCGCTAGCTGCGCTGGCATTGTTAGCGGGTGCATTTTGCTGACCGCAGCCTACGATGAGGGCGCTAGCGGCAAGCGTAGAGAGCAGGGTGAAGATACGACGTTTCATGGCAAGGGCTTTCTTGAGTTAAGGGAAAGTTAAGGGAAAAATGAAACCTGCTAGAGCAATGCGGTGCAAGGCGGTGCGCAGGCGAATAAAAGCAAACGGTTAATTTGGCAGGCGAGAAAGGTTGTCACCATACTGCCATATTTTGCGAAGTATAAAAGAGTTTACGGCGTGTTCGTAAACGTGCAAGAAAGAAGCTGCGGCAAAAGTTTTGTATTGCATCTGCCTGTGTACTGCTGCAATTGTTGCCTGGGCGGTGTTACTTGAGGGTTTGTGGTGTTTTGCTTGGGTACTGGTGTGCAAGTAGCTAGCGCCTGTATATCTGGCAGGGTGCTTTAGATATACAGGCGGCTGGTGCGTAGCAGGGTTTTTTACTGCGTGCTGCTGCTCTAATGCGCACTGGTGTTGACGGCTTGTGCGCACATTTGCTGGCGAATGCAGTCGAGCAATCGTTCTTCCGAGTAGGGTTTGCCTAAAAAGTCATTGGCACCAAGCTGCAGGGCGTGTTCGCGGTGTTTGTCGGCCGAGCGCGAGGTAATCATGATGATGGGCAGGTTTTTGAATGCTTCGTCATGGCGCACGTTGCGCACCAGCTCAAAGCCGTCCATGCGGGGCATTTCGATGTCAGAAAGCATGACTGCGGGTTTTTCTATCTCGAGCTCGCGCAGTGCGGCCAAGCCGTCTGCTGCCAGTGCTACACGGTAGCCTTTGCGTTTTAGCAGGCGCTCGGTTACGCGGCGCACGGTGATGGAGTCATCTACTACCAGTATCAGGGGCTTGGCTTCGGTTACGGTAGTAATGCTGGCTGTGCTGTGCGTTGCGTTGCTCGGTGTGGCGCTGCCTAATGTGGCGGGGTCGGCGTAGTCGGCGCTGAAGGTGCGAATTTGCTCGGCGTAGATGACAGAGAGCACAATGGGGTTGTAGATAGATAGCATTTGCCCATTGGGCAGTATCGTTATGCCCGCCAGACCAGGCAGGCGCGCGAGTTGAGGGCCCACGTTTTTGACGATAACTTCGTGGTTGCCAGTGATTTCGCTGATGTGCATGACGATGCGTTGCAATGCGTTGCGTAGCACAACGACGACTTGGCGTTTGCTGCCCGTGTCTTGGCTGCGACGCGATGCCTGTAGCATAGCGCCACTCCAGTAAAAGGGCAGGGCTTGGCCGTTGAAGGTGTAGGTTTGGGTGTTGTATGCCTGCTCTATTTCTTTGCCAGAGCAGCGTTGCACCGATTCAATCAGGTGCGCAGGTACGCCAAAGTGCAACTCGCCTGCGCGCATTTCTACAACTTGTGTGATGGCGGTCGTTAATGGCACGACGAGCGTGAATTCGGTGCCAATGTGTTGCCAGGTTTCGGCTTTGATGTAGCCGCCGAGTGCGTTGATTTCGGAACGTACTACGTCCATGCCAACGCCACGGCCTGCCAGCGAGGTTACTTGGTCGGCGGTGGTAAGGCCGCTTTTGAAGATGAGTTGCGTGGCTTGTTCGTCGCTGAGGGGGGAGTCGGTTTGCAGCAGCCCTTGTGTGATGGCTTTTTCACGAATACGCGCTACGTCAAGCCCGCGCCCGTCATCGCGCACGGTGATGGCTACGTCATTGCCTTCTTGGTACAGGGCGATGGTGATTTGGCCTGTGGCAGTTTTCCCGATGCTTTGGCGCTGCTGTGCGCTTTCTATGCCGTGCACGATGGCGTTGCGTAGCAGATGCTCAAATGGCGAGGTGATGCGCTCGATAATGCTGCGGTCGATTTCAATGTGGCCGCCAACAACTTCAAGTGCAACTTGTTTGCCCGATTCCTTGGCGGTTTGGCGCACCACGCGGTGCAGACGCTCAGACAAGCTATCGAACTCAACCATGCGGGTGCGTAGCAAGTCGTTTTGCAATTCTCTGGTTTGGCGGGCTTGTGCGGTTAAATTGTCTTCAGCCGACTGCACAACGCGCACCATGCTGCGCTGCACGCTGGCAATATCGTTTACCGATTCGGCCATGATGCGGGTTAGCTCTTGCACGCGGGTGAAGCGGTCAAACTCAAGCGGGTCGAAGTTGTGTGTGGCATCACTGGCTTGCGCATGCCGCGATTGCATTTGCGCTTCGGCTTGCAGCTCCATATCGCGCAACTGGGCGCGCAGGTGCTCCAAGTTGCCACTCATTTCTTTCATGGCCGAGCGAAACTGGGTAATGCCCGATTCAAGGCGGGCGCGGCTGCTGGCGACCTCGCCAGTTTGCCCGAGCATGCGGTCCAGAATCTGGGAGCGCACGCGTACTTGCTGCTGGCTGCCAGGCTGTGCCGCCAAATGCGTAGCAGCGGGCGCAGCTACGGTAGCTGGCTGGTGCGTGTGACCAGCAGGGCGCTGGGCAGTGCCTAGAGATGGCGCTGTTTGGCTGGTGTCTGCGTCTGCAGGGGCGCTGCTGCTTGCTACAGCGGGGGCGCTGGTTGCAGGCGTGCTGGCTGCTGCGGCAGCTGGCACTGGCGGCATTACTGGTGGTGCTGGTGGTTCAGCTTGCGCGGGCAGTGGCTGCGTGGCTTGGGGGCAGGCTTGCTCGCCAGCGAGCAGGCGGCGGAAATGGTTGTCCATTTCATCAAGCATTTCTTGCAGCAGCTCAATTTGCTGTGCGGCAGGCGCTTGAGTGCTCATGGCGCCGATGGCAGATTCCATTTCGTGCGCCATGCTGCCTAAATGCATGGCTCCTGCCAAGCGAGCGCCACCTTTGTAGGTGTGCAGCAGGCGCATGAGTTCTTTGCTGGCACTGGTGTTTTCGGGGTGGCTGCTCCATTGGCGCATGGTGGCGTAGAGCTGCTGCGTCAGGGTTTCGGCTTCTTCGCAGAAGATGGGAAACAGGTCGGCATCTACAGTGTCTTGCACGGCAGCAGCAGTATTGCTTGTGCTGTGGCTGTCGGTGGCGATGCTGCTAGCACTGCTGTTGCTGTTGTTGGAGTAGCTGCTGTTGGCTCTTGCAGGTGCTTGCTCCTGCAAAGGGATGCTTGCACAGGGCGAAGGGGTAGCGCCTGCAATGGCTGCTGCCGCATTGCTTGCTGCAAGGTTGGTGGCAGGCAGGGGTTCGTGGTTTTCGGTTATTTCAAAGGAAACAACTTCAATTGGTGCTGCATCAAGCACAGAGGGCGCAACTGAAGATGCATCAACTGAAGAAACCTCAAGTTGAGTTGCATCAAGCGGTTGCGCTTCAGGCGCAGATGGCTGCGGTGGGGGGCAGTCATCTGCGTTTGATGGCTCAAGAGCAGCGGCAGGTGGCGGCGCGGTGTCGTTAGCTACGGCAGGCGGCTCTTCAGAGGCGCAAGGCGCTTGTGCTTGAGGCGCTGACGCTGGAATCAAAAGTTTTTTTTTTGGTCGGCGTCTTCTAGCGCAGTGGCAGAGGTGGCGGTGGCAGAAATGCTTGCCAGTTCGTGCAACATCTCCATATCGACAGGGCGGGCAATGCCTGCTGCAAACTGATGCAGCTCTTGGCGCACTTTTTCTGTGGCTTTAAGCAGCGATTGCGCTTCTTCAGGCGTAGCTGTGCGGTTTTTCAGGTGCATTAATGCATGCTCAATGCCGCGCGTGATAGAGGCCAAGCCGCTCATGCCAACGGTTGCCGAGCTGCCTACCAAAGAGTGGGCCAGCCTGCCTAATGAGTCTGGCGCGGGCTGGGTAAACTCCAGCGCCCATTCGCCCATTTCTTGCTGCAATTGGCGCGACCATGTGTCTGCTTCGTTGAGGTAAGCATTAAACAAAGCCAAGGGAATTGCGAAGTCGCCAATATGCCTGATTTCGTCATCTGGCAGGCCATCGACCATTTCTTGAAGGATGGCGCGTTGGGCGCTGGTATCAATCAGAATGGTTTCAGCCATGTTGGGCGCAGGGGCTGTGTCGGCAGTTGGTGCTACCGCGTGCTGTGGTGCGTGCAAGTGTATTTGCTCGGGCTGCTCGGCTTGCTCGTGCAGCGTTGGTATTTGGGCAATGGCTGGTAGCGTTGGGCTGTCAAATGTATCTATGCTTGCCGCAAAAACATCGCTGCTGCTGGCGTTGGCGGGGGTTGCTGTTTCGTCAGCAAACAGTGCCGCGCTTGGCTCAGATGGCAGACTATCGGCAAATACGGCTTGCTCAAGCGCGCTGGGCAGGGCTTGTTGCTCTGGTTGTGCAGGCTGTGCAAACAATTGCTCGAAAGAGCCTTCGGTATCGGATTCAGATGCGGGCAGCGCAACGGGCGCTTGGGGTTCTTCAAACGCAATAGCACCGTTGAACACGGAGTTTTCTGCTGCTTCGGCTGTGGCTGTAGCGGTGTCGATACCGATACCGATGTCGCTATCGGCAAACAAAGCAACTTCGCCATCATCATCAGTGGCAGGGGTTTGCGTGCTTGTGGGCGCATAGCTGTGCGCGGTTGGCGAAGCTGTTTCTCTTAGCCATGCGTCGTAGCCCGATTGGTTGGTGGCAGCGGCGCCAAAAATGCTGTCGGCAAATGGTGCGGCTGTGGGTTCGATATTGATTTCAAGCGTGTTGACTGAAGCGGGCAGAGCAACAGGTGCAACGGGCGCGACAGGCGCTTGCGGCTCTTCAAGCGCAATATCAACGTTGAACATGGAGCTTTCTGCTGCTTCGACTGTGGCTGTGTCGATGCCGATACCGATGTCGCTATCGGCAAACAGAGCAACTTCGCCAGCATCAGCATCAGCAGGGGTTTGCTTGCTTGCGGGCACATAGCTGTGCGCGGTTGGCGAAGCTGTTTCTCTTAGCCATGCGTCGTAGCCCGATTGGTTGGTGGCAGCGGCGCCAAAAATGCTGTCGGCAAATGGCGCGGCTGTGGGTTCGATATTGATTTCAAGCGCGTCGTTTGAAGCGGGCAGAGCAACAGGTGCAATGGTCGCAACGGGCGCTTGTGGCTCTTCAAGCGCAATAGCAATGTTGAATGCGGAGTTTTCTGCTGCTTCGGCGGTGTCGATGGCGATGTTGGTATCGGCAAACAAAGCAACTTCGCCATCATCATCAGTGGCAGGGGTTTGCGTGCTTGTGGGCGCATAGCTGTGCGCGGTTGGCGAAGCTGTTTCTCTTAGCCATGCGTCATAGCCCGATTGGTTGGTAGCAGCAGCGCCAAAAATGCTGTCAGCAAATGGTGCGTCTGTGCCAATTTGCATGGCAATATCGGCGCTCGGCGGCTCGGCGGCAATAGTTGTGGCTACTGCGGCTGCTGTAAGCGCTGGTGCTTCAGGGGCAAACTGTTTGGTTGCGGGCTCTAGGCTGATGGCGTATTGTTGCTCGGCTTCGGATGCGCGCGAAGGTGCAAGGGGCTCGTCTGCGCCATCTTCTGCAGCAACAATAGGCATAAATGTGCCGTGCTCTTGTATGGCAGCGGCAGGTTGCTTAAAGTCGCGGTGATGCCAGCGCGACGGTTGCTGCTCGGCAATGGCGGTGCGCCATTCGGTTAAAGCGTCTAGTGCGCTGCTGGCAAATTGCAGCAAAGGTTCGCTTGCGGCTTTGCCATCTGCCAACCAGGTGTTGAGTATGCGTTCTACTTGCCATGCGGCTTCGCCAAAAGAGGCCAGGCCAACCATGCGGCCACTGCCTTTGAGGGTGTGAAAGGCGCGGCGCAGGTTGGTGAGTTGGGGGATGTAGGTTAAATTGCTTTGCAGTGCAAGTATGGCCGCGCGTGCATGGTCAATGACTTCTGCCGCTTCTTCCAGAAAAATGTCGCGCAAGTCTTCATCAACTGGTGTGTCGATGATGGTATCGACTGGGGCAGCCGCTGATGCGGGCGCGGGTTTGCTTGGCTTGGCTGACGGCTTGATTTGTGCAACGGCTGGCGCTTCGCTATGGTGTACCAGTTGCTGCTGGTGTTTGTCAAAGTAGAACTGCTGCCTGGCTCTTTCAGGCTGGTAGTGCATTGTTTCGAGCATGAAGGACAATGCGCTGAGGTTGTTGCCCAGGCGTAGCACGCACGCTTGGCTGTCGGGGTCGTCGATAGAGGCTGTTTTTGCCAAAGCAGCCAGTAGCTGCTGCACTTGGGTTGCCATGGCAGAGCTGGCCTGGCTTGCCTCGGTGCAGCCAAGAATCATCAAAATACTGGAGATTTCAACCAGTTTGCCGCTGGCACGTTGTGCGGGCTCGGTGTTTTGCGGATGGCGGAAGAAGCTGTCAAGTGCTTGCTCAACTTCGGCCAGCGCTGCGCGCGATTCGGTAATGACTTGTTCGGTGCTGTCTTTGCTGTTGAGCTTGATGTAGAACTCGTCCATCCATGCGTCCCGCGCAGGCGGCTGCTGCCCTTGCTGGATTGCTTCCATGCGCTTGGCCAATGTGGCAGCGCGGTTGCTGAAGTGGATGTTGCTGTCTTGCAAATCTTCCAGCGATTTTTCAAGGAACAAGATGGCTATGGCCATTTCAATGGCAAATTCTTCATGCGGCACGCGTGCGAGCGTTTGCACTTGATTTACCGCCGCAAGCAGGGCTGCTGTAAAGGCTTGTGCATCGGGCCAGATGCTGTTGAGGCTTTCGGCCAGTTGCTGTGCTTCATTGTGCAAAATGCTGACTTTTTGCAAGTCGCCAGCAGAAACATCAGACCAAAGCTCTTTAAAGTGGGTAATTTCTTTGAGCAGCTTTTCGCGCAGAGCAGGGTCTATCCAGCCATACAGGAGCTGGCTGTAGTCGCAAATTGCGGTGCGCTCAAATGCATAGCGTTGGGCAATGGCTTGGGCGATGGGGGTAAGGCTCTGGTTGGGGCGTTTGCTGCAACCAAGTGCATTGAAAAAGAGCAGGTCTTGTGCAAGCTGCTCGGGCACTTCATGGTTGCCTTGCCCGATTTGACCGTATTGCAAGGCAATGCGCGATAGCAGGTGCTTGTTGTAGACATCAAAGAGTAGCGTGTTAGCGGCAAGGAGCTGCAAATAGCCAGTAACCAGTTGCCAAAAAACACGGTCATGCTGGCGCGTGCTGCGTTGCCATGATTGTGTGGCCAGTTGGGCTAGCGTTGCTATGCCTTCAGAGCCGTTGCTTTTGAGGACGGCGAGAACGTTTTCGAAAAACGATGTGTCACTGGCATTTTGTTGGGTGGCTACGGGTTGCAGTTCGTTGGCAATTTCAAGCCAGGCCCACGGGTGAGGCCACAAGTCAGCAGGGTGTATGCGCTCAAGCCCTGCGAGCTGTGCCAATTCGCGGTAGGCAGGGAAAAGACCAACCGAGTAGGCCGCGTGGCCATTGAGTATGCTGTCAAGGTAATCAAAAACGGCATTGATGTTTTGCTCAAGAACGCCAACAGCTTGTGGCGTGCAAAGTGCGGGGTTGCTGACAAAGTGCTGGACACAGCGTTCCATAACGGCAACGATGCGTGCTGTGGCAGTGTAGCCCACCAGATTTAGCACGCCCACAGCGTCGTGCAGGTCGCGTTCAGCGAGGCGCAAGTCGGTGGTTTCCAGAGAGTTGAGGCTGCCTGGGTTGGTGGCATCGGCATCGACTTGGCTGCTGAAATGCATCAGATTTTTGCGCACTCTGCTTAGAACGTCGTGCAAGGGTGCTCTGATCCATGACAGAGGACCCAGATCCACAGCTGGCATATGGTTATCTTGCTGCCGCATGTTGCTCTGATTATCCATGTCTATATATCCATCCTGTTTGCGTTAATTTTATGTAGTGGAGTAAAGCAAATAATGCGTTATTCGATTTTGAATCGCGCAACGGAAGTGCGTAGCTCTTGCGCTTCTTTGGCGAGCGCCAGCACTTGTCGGGAGGTGACGCGAATGCCTTCGGTGGTTTGCTCGGTGGCGGTAAAAATGCGCTGGATGTTGTCGGCAACCACGTTGGCAGATTGTGCTTCCTTGTTGGCAGCGGCAGAAATTGTTTGAATCAAATCAGCAAGCTGGCGTGAAACCCGGTCAATCTCACCGAGCTTTTGCCCAGCGTTATCAGACAGTTGCGCTCCTTGCACTACACCTTGTGTAGAGCGTTCCATAGCGGCAATGGCGTCTTGCGTGTTGGCCTGAATGTTTTTAACGAGTGCAGTAATTTGTTGCGCAGCTTCGGCAGAGCGTTCGGCTAGCCTTTGCACTTCTTCAGCCACAACAGAAAAGCCGCGCCCTGCTTCGCCTGCCGAGGCAGCTTGAATGGCAGCATTGAGAGCCAGCACGTTGGTTTGGTCGGTAATGTCGGAAATCAGCTCTGTGATTTCGCCAATTTCTTGTGAAGATTCGCCCAGTTGCTTGATGCGTTTGGAGGTTTCTTGAATTTGGTCGCGAATCAGGTTCATACCTGCAATAGAGTCTTGCACGGCCTTGAAGCCTTGCTCGGCGATTTGGCGAGAGTGGCGCGCTACGGCTACCGATTCTTGCGCCTGCGCCGACACCATATTGATTCGCCCAGCAGTGTCTACAACAGACTGACCTGTAGTGAGAATTTCATTGAGCTGCTCGCTGGCTGCTTCTAGCAAGGCGCTAGAAACCAACTCTACGTCAGCAGTGGTGGCGGTAACCTTGTCAGATGTGTTTTGCACGTTGCCGATGAGAGAGCGCAAGTCTTCAACGGTGGCATTTACCGAGTCGGCAATGGAGCCTGTGATGTCTGTTGTAACGGTGGCTTGCCGGGTTAAATCGCCGCCAGCGATGTAGCGCAGTTCGTCCATCAGGCGCAAAATGCCTGCCTGGCTGTTGTGGTTTTGGCTTTCAGCCCATTGCCGCAAACGTTTGCTTTCCGAGAGTTGCACATAGGCCCAGGCAGCCGAGCACATGATGGCAATAGTGACAAAAAAGGCAATGCCGAGATAAAAAATCCAGAAATTGGAGCGTCCGTCAAGAATGCTCTGGTGCAGTGCATTAATGTCGTTATCACTGGAAGCGATGTCATTTAGGATGCGGTGCTTGGCTTGGCGTGTTGCCAAAATGGTTTCAAATTTTTGTGGCAGCAGCTCGGCTTTTTCTTGCAAGGGCGTAAAAACCAGAAGCAGTTGCTCGGCTGAAGCTCTTTCGGCACCTTGCAAGGCAGCTAGAGCAAATTCTGCGCCGCTTGCTGCGATGGCAGTACCTATGCTGCTGCTACCTTGCAGCAGCGCTTTATTGATGGCTGCGAAGCTTTTCAGGTCTGCATCAAGCAAGGCAGCACTGTTGCTGCTGATGCCTGCTGGCGAGTAAAACTCATTAGACAAACGCTCAATGCGCTCAGCTAGCACATCGAGCTGGGCAGCAGCAATTATTTGGCTGCTTGGCGCGGAGCGCTGTAGCAAGAGCTTTTTGAGCGAGGCAATGTGCTCGCGAACCAGAACCAAGTCATACGGGATAAGCGTTGCAGCATTAGCTACTTTGAGCATTGTGGCTTGCTGCTCTGCAATGGTCTTAATGTCTTTTTCAACGTCGCGGTCTATGTTTTTATAGAGACGGTTTACCGTTTCCTGGAGTTGCTGGTTGCGCGTGGTTTTAAAGATGCTGTTGTTAGACTGCAACTCTTTGAGGCTGGAGTGAATTTGTTTATGCCCCTCTTTGATTTGCAAGACGGCATTGGGGTTGCCTGTGCGGGCAGCGGCTACGTTTTTGGTTAGTTGCGCAGCGTAAAACTTGATGGTGTTGTACTCGGCAAGTTGGCTATTGAGGCTGCTGCTTGCATAGATAACATAGCTAATGAGCACGAGCAAGATGGCGCAGACGCCAGCGAGCGCCATCATCAGGGTGCGTGCGTGTGCGTAGGCCGTTTTTTTGCCCAGGAGTGGCAGCTTGATGGTGTTGGAGTCGCTGCTTATCTCATGCGCTTGGCGATAGGCAGACTCGTCAAAATGGCCGAACTGATCAAGCTGATCGGGCATGGACAGGTCGTCTGTGGAGACTGGTATTTCCTGCGAAGAAAACGGCATATCTTGCGAAAGGCCAGTATTTTTAGAGTTATCCATCATAGGTACTTTGTGTTAAACGCCAGTCAATAGGGGCAGAGCCTCAGGTGCGGGGTCTGGATGGGTATTGATATTGAGAAATTGCGGGGTTTGCACCAAGGCTTGCAAGTTGATTTCTTGCCAAGCGGTATTTGATGCGTCATAGAAAAGGTTGCCGTAGTAGGCTGGTGCATCATGCGGGGCTGGCTCCGAGCGGATAAAAGCTTCTTGTGAGCGCAGCCCTTCCAGCTCATCAACGCGCAGCATAACGTTAAGACCAAATGCCTCATTGATGGCTACCAGCCTTTGCTTGGGGTTTGCCGTAGCGTTAGCGGGCTGTTCTGATATGTGTGGCAAGAAAGCAGCGAGCTCGACAACACCATAAATTTGACCGCGCAATGTTGCAACTCCAACAAACCAAGGCAGTGTATAAGGCAGCGAGTGAATGCCTTCAACGGCATGGATTTCACCAGAGTGCTGTAGCGGCAAGAGTATTTTTTGCTGCCCCAAGCGCACCCCAAGCCAGGAAGCAGTAGCCGCAGACTGCGTCTCGGTTTGCTCAAGACGCTTGGCAATGCGTATTTGTAGTTCTTGGAGTGCTTCCCGTTTGGCCATTGGTATTAGTGAAGGTGTATTGATTGGCTGAGCTAAGGGTTAGCTCAAGCTGCGTATTTTGTTGATGAGGTCTGCTGGGTTGATGGGCTTGGTGACATAGGCCTTGGCGCCTTGGCGCATGCCCCAGATGACATCGCTTTCCTGGCTTTTGCTGCTGCACAGGATGATAGGAATGTCTGCAAACTCGGGTGTTTTGCTGATTTGGCGCGCAAACTGAAAGCCGCTTTTGCCAGGCATAACAATGTCTAGCAAGATGAGGTCTGGCTTGCGGCGCTCCATTTGTGCCAGAGCCGCGTCGGCGTTGTCTGCCACGGAGCAAGTAAGGTTTATCTTTTGCATCAGGCTAGACATAAATAGTTGTTCTGTTTTTGAGTCATCGACAATCAACACATGCTGAATGGACATCTGGTTTATTCCTTAATGCTTGGCAAAAGAATCTACAGCTGAAAGCAGCTCGGCTTTGGTAAATGGCTTGGTCAGATATTGGTCTGAGCCTACGATTCGCCCACGCGCTTTGTCAAATACCCCGTCTTTCGAGGAGAGCATAACAACGGGTACATGGGCAAAATTCTGGTTGTTTTTGATGATGGCACAAGTCTGGTAGCCATCAAGACGCGGCATGAGAATGTCGCAGAAGATGATGTCTGGGTGGGAGTCGTTGATTTTCGATAGAGCATCAAAGCCATCTTCAGCCAGTAGCACTTCATGGCCAGCTTGCTTGAGAAATATTTCAGCACTGCGCCGTATGGTGTTGCTGTCATCAATTACTAGTACTTTCAAGAGACACTCCTCTCTCTCGTTGCGAGCCAGCGGTAATGCTGGCGTGAATATGGTTACAAACTGCAGGCTGGGAGATGTGCAGCTTTAGCAAGCACAAAACCCATCTTGCAAAGCAAAATTTACAGCAGGCTAATATGTAAAAACCCAATAAAAATACAATTTTGCATACCTCTTTGATTTTACATGCTTATCTTTGGCTGATTGTTTTTTGGCCTGAAAAATTCTTTTCGGATATTGCTGTACTGATTTATGCTGCTTTTTCCTTGGATTTATGTATCGTTTTTTATTACATTTTGACCTTCTACCTGCGGTTTGTAAATTTTAGGCGCGCGCATGGAGGGAGTTAATAAAATACACTCGCACCTCAGGGTTTTATGCGTGTAGTTGCTTATTTTGTTTTTTGAATGGTTTTTTTATGAGTTCTTGTTTTTCCAATGTAATAGCAGATGCCGCAAAAAATGCCGTATCAAATGCTGCAACCAATCTCAACCAGCGCTTGTACGAGCGTGCGCAGCGGGTGATTCCAGGCGGGGTCAATTCGCCTGTGCGTGCTTTTCGTGCTGTGGGGGGTACGCCGCGTTTTGTGCAGCGTGCGCAGGGGGCGTATTTTTGGGATGCCAATGGCAGTCGCTATATTGATTACATTGGTTCTTGGGGGCCGATGATTTTGGGGCATGGCCACCCTGCGGTGCTTGAGGCAGTAGAAAAAGCCGTGCGCGATGGCTTTTCTTTTGGAGCGCCAACCGAGCGCGAAATTGAGTTGGCTGAGGAAATTTTAAAGCTCATGCCAGACATGGATATGGTGCGTCTGGTGAGCTCGGGCACGGAGGCGGGTATGAGCGCCATCAGGCTGGCGCGTGGAGCTACTGGGCGCAGCAAAATCATCAAGTTTGAAGGTTGCTACCACGGCCATGCAGATTCGCTGCTGGTTAAGGCAGGCTCAGGCTTGGCAACCTTTGGTGCGCCCACCAGTGCAGGCGTGCCGCAAGAGGTGGTGCAGCATACGCTGGTGCTGGAGTACAACAATGTGGCACATCTTGAAGAAGCCTTTGCCTTGCATGGCAAGGATGTAGCCTGCCTGATTATTGAGCCGATTGCGGGCAATATGAACTTTATTCGTCCCACCGCTGCATTTGTGCAGGCTTGCAGGCAGCTTTGCACCAAGCACGGGGCATTGCTGATTATTGATGAGGTAATGACGGGCTTTCGCGTGGCGCTGGGCGGGGCGCAAGCGGTGCTGGGTGTGGATGCAGATATTACCGTGATGGGCAAAGTGATAGGCGGCGGCATGCCGCTGGCTGCTTTTGGTGGCAAACGCGCCGTGATGGAGCACATTTCGCCTTTGGGCGGCGTGTATCAGGCGGGCACTTTGTCGGGCAACCCTGTGGCTACGGCTTGTGGCTTGGCTACGCTCAAAGAGATTCAGCGCCCCGGGTTTTATCAGAATTTGTCTGCTACCACCCGCAGTTTGATGCAAGGCTTGCAGCGGGCGGCTGATGCGGCTGGTGTGCCGTTTTGCTTTGATTGTGAGGGCGGCATGTTTGGGTTTTTCCTGCTGCCGAGCTTGCCGCAAAACTACCAGCAGGTAATGCAAACTGATAGCGCCCGCTTTAATCGCCTGTTTCATGCGCTGCTGGATGGCGGGGTGTATATTGCACCCGCTTTGTATGAAGCAGGCTTTGTGAGTGCGGCGCACAGTCAGGCCGATATTGAGCAGACGCTGGCTGTGGCAGAGCAGGCTTTTTTGGCGCTGGCATAATCCGCATAAATTTTGGCGCTGCTTTGGCATGAGTTTGGCAGGCGCGCCTTTCCTTTCATTTGGGTAATTTCGACATGGCCTTGGTAAAAATGCTGGCATCCAGCTTGTTTTTTGTGCTCAACACCACATGGGTGTTTTTGCTGATGATTCCTGTCGCGCTGGTGAAGCTGCTGGTGCCTGTGGCAGCGGTGCGCAAGGTGTGCAATCTGGTGCTCAACGGCATGGCCAACCGCTACAACATTTTCAATGCCTGGTGGGTCGATTGCATCAACCCTGTTCAATGGCGCATTGAGCGCCCCGCCGATTTGTCTGAAAAAGACTGGTATTTACTCGTGTGCAACCACCAAAGCTGGGTAGATATTCTGGTGCTGCAAAGCACGTTTAACGGGCGCGTGCCGTTTTTGAAGTTTTTCATTAAATACGAGCTGATTTACATCCCGATGCTGGGCTTTGCTTGGTGGGCGCTGGATTTCCCGTTTATGCGTCGCCGTGGTGGAGCCAGTGCCAAAAAAGATTTGGAAGTGGCACGCCAAGCCTGCGAGAAATTTCGCCATATGCCCACCTCTGTGATTAACTTTCTGGAAGGCACACGCTTTACCTTGGACAAGCAACGCGAGCAAAAGTCGCCCTACCAGCATTTGCTGAAACCCAAAATTGGCGGCATTGGCATGGCGCTTGAGACCATGGGCGATATGTTTACCAATGTGCTCGATGTGACCATTGCATATCCGCAAGGCACCCCCAGCTTTACCGACCTGATGGCCGGGCGTATGCGCGAAGTGGTGGTGCAGATACGCAAGCTGCCTGTGCCGCTGGAGGCACTCAATGCCGAGGGCGTGCTAGACCGCCATGCCATGCAGGCGTGGACCACGGCGCTGTGGCAGGAAAAAGACCAGCAA
>JAGONG010000011.1 GCA_017993135.1 Allobrachymonas sp. | reverse complement strand
GCACGCAAGGCAAGGGCGAAAGTGCCACCATCACCAGCCAGCTCAATGCGCAAGGCTTTGCCGCTATCGACCTCACGCACGACGATTTGGCCAAAGACCACATCCGCTACATGATTGGCGGCACCAGTGCGCTAGCCAGCAACGAGCGCTTGTTGAGCTTTGTTTTCCCCGAGCGGCCTGGCGCATTGCTGAAATTCTTGAGCCTGATGAACCCTGAATGGAACATCAGCCTGTTTCATTACCGCAACCAAGGCGCAGACTACGGCCGCGTGCTGGTGGGCATACAAGTGCCGCCCGAGCAAGGCCAAGCGTTTGACGAGTTTGCAGCCAAAACAGGCTACCCCTATGTCGAGGCAACCAACAGCGCGGCTTACACCATGTTTTTAAAAGGCGGCAACTAAGAGAGCAGCAGAGCTGGACGTGGAAATGTTGTTGAAAACAGATGCCTGGCAAAAACAAAGGCAAAAGCAAGGACAAAAGCAAGGCAAGGCGCTGCTTGTGGTGGCGGGGTGTCTGTTGTTTGCCAGCTTGGGCAAGCCGTGTGCTGCCAAATCAGGCCAACATGTATTTGCCTGCCAGACGCAGGCAGAAAATGCGCAAAATCGCGCCCGTTGCAGCGCCAAAGCGGGCGATTTGCCAACGGTAACGCTGGCCGAATTGCACCCCACGCAAGCCGTTGTGGGGCATGACGAAGTGCTCTACCGGCTGGGGCGCTACCACGCAGACATCAGCAAAGACCGCATCAACCATCGTTTTAACGATTGGTGTCAGGCCAATGGGCAAGGCAATGCTGCCTCTGCGCTTCCACACGCCAGCTTGCAAGACCCTGCCAGCTTTACCTGCAAACTGGCTGTGGGGCAAGAAACCAGCGCCAGTCTTGCCGCCATGAAAACAGCCGTGGTGGGGCCAGGCGGCAAACTGTATTTAACCGATGGCCACCACACCATGACGGCGTTTTACGAAAGCGAAGGCGCACAGCTACCCGTGCGCGTGCGTATCGTCAGCAATTTGGGGCACTTGGGGCAAAGCGGGTTTTGGCGCACCATGCAGCGCCAGCAATGGGTGTGGCTACGCGATGGCAACGACCAGCCCATTGCCCCCGCGCAGTTGCCGCAAGGCATGGCACTTAAACAGTTTGGCAACGACCCCTATCGCTCGCTGGTGTATTTTGCCCGTGGCATTGGCTACGACAAAAGCGCTGCCAGCCCGCCGTTTCAGGAGTTTGACTGGGGGCGCTGGTTGCGTGCCAATCTGCCTGCCGGTCAGATGGATGACTGCAAGGGCAGCGATATGCCAGCTTGTTTGGCGCTGATTGAACGGGTGTCGCAAGCACAGGTTGCACTGGCCGATACTGCCGTGGTAAGTGGCAACAAAACCGCCGCCAATTTGGGCAAGTTGCCAGCGTGGAACAAAGGCAAAGATGCAAACGCGGGCACATTTGGCAAACTGCGCCAGCCATACAGCGCGGCCAAGCCCGGCAAACTGGCGTATCTGATGCAGTATCGGCTGCACTTGGCAGCATCTGGCAATGCGCCTTGAGCCTGCCCGTTATTAATCCACTGCCGGGTTGCTGTCAGCGGATTTGCCTGCACTGTGCCTTTGCGCTGCAATACTGCGACTAAGCAGCAGCACCGGCAGCAAGCCCACCGCCACCAGCGCCAGGCCGGGCAAAGCCGCCTCGCCCAGCCGCTCGTCGCTGGCCAATTGGTGGGTGATAACGGCCAGCGTATCGTGGTTAAACGGGCGCAAAACCAGCGTGGCAGGCAGCTCTTTCATAATGTCGGCAAATACCAGCAGCATGGCAGTAAGCGTTGATTTTTGCAGCAAGGGCGCGTGCAGCTTGGCACACAAGGCAGGCAAGCCGCGCCCAAGCAGGTGGCTGCTGGCATCAAGCGACAGGGGAATGCGGCTGTAGCCACTTTGCAAGCTGTGCAAGGCCACCGCACAAAAGCGCGACGCATACACCCACAGCACACCCAGCAAAGTGGTGCTTAGCAGACTGCCAAACGTGCACTGGGGCAGCCAGCGCCCCACCTGCATCCACGGCAGCAGCAGCCCCACCACCGCCACCGAGCCCGGCAACGCATAGCCCATGCTGGCAGCAGCAACGCTGGCACGCACATGGCGCGATGCCAGCGTGCGCTGCCAAAACGCCAGCATCCAGGCGGCTGCAACGGTTAAAACAGTGCCCAGCAAAGCCAGCTTAAGGCTGTTGGCCGACCAGTGCATAAAGCGATCCAGCCCTGCCGCCGTGTGCAAACCTTGCAGCAGCGGGCGCAACATCATCAACACAGGCAACACAAAGCCCAGCAGCACAGGCACAGCGCAAGCCGCCACCATGCAGGCCGCCACCCAGCCCGTAACGCGCAGGCGCTGCTGTGCCGCAGGGGTAAAAGCCCCGCTGGCACCATAGCGCAATCGCGCCTGCATGCGCCGTTGCAGGTGCAGGGCAAAACCGGCCAGTGCCAGCAGCAGCAAAGACAGCAAGCCAGCCAGCTCGGGCGCATCCATTACCAGCCAGGCCTTGTAAATGCCAACCGACATGGTTTGAATCCCAAAATAACTGCCCACGCCATAATCGGCCAGCGTTTCCATTACCACCAGCGCCACCCCGGCCAGCATGGCCGGGCGTGCCAGCGGCAGGGCTACACGCCAGACGTACTGGCGCGTATTGGCACCCAGCATGCGGGCTGCATCAGCCAGGTGCTTGCAGCGTTCAAGCAAAGCTGTGCGCACCAGCAAATACACATAGGGGTACAGCGTAAAACCCAGCAGCAAAATTGCGCCCGGCATACTGCGAATCTCGGGCAACATACGCCCAGACGTGCCCAGATACGCGCGTAGCCAGTTTTGCGCCGGGCCCGAAAACTGCAAAAAATCGGTATAGGCATACGCTGCCACATAGCCGGGTATTGCCAGCGGCAGCAGCAGCAGCCACTCCAGCGTTTTGCGTGCCGGAAAATCAAACAGCGTAACCATTGCCGCAGTGCCCGCACCTGCCACCAGCGCCACCAGCGCCACACCCAGCACCAGTTGCAGCGTAGCCAGCGCATAGCCCGGCAACACGGTTTGCAGCATGGCCTGCAACTGCGCGTACATGGCCGCATCAAGCGCCGCCAAGCCGCCAAGCAAACCCAGCAAGGGCGCTGCCAGCCACAAGGCCAGCGCTATGCAAAAAGCAGCGGCCAGCGTACGCCAAAGGTGTAACCTTGAAAAAAAACGGTTGGACATATTCAGGTATGGTTTGGGGCAAGCCTGCATTCAATCCGGATTACAGGCGTGTATATACTATTGCACAAATGAGAACCATTGTAATTTGCAGGCTTGTTATATGGGGCTGAACATCCACAACGTAAGCGTAAGCTATGGCGCGGGCATTTCGGCCTGCCACGCGGTGCGTGCCGCCAGTCTGTACTTAAAGCCGGGCGAGCTGGGCGTGCTGATTGGCCCTTCGGGTTGCGGCAAAAGCAGCTTGCTGCGTGCCATTGCCGGTTTGCAGGCCATAGATTCGGGCGACATTACCAGCCACGGGCGCACCATCAGCCGTGCGGGCTTGCTTGTGCCGCCCAGCCAGCGCGGCGTGGGCATGGTGTTTCAGGACTACGCCCTGTTTCCGCACATGAACGTGCAGCGCAATGTGCGCTTTGGTATTGCCCATCTGGCGGCTGCCGAGCAAGCGCGGCGCACGCGGCAAATGCTGGAACTGGTAGGGTTGGCCGATGCGGGCGCGGCCATGCCGCACGAGCTTTCTGGCGGGCAGCAGCAGCGCGTGGCACTGGCGCGTGCCTTGGTGCGCCAGCCCGAGGTGTTGTTGCTTGATGAGCCGTTTGGCAGTCTGGATGCCAGTTTGCGCGGGCGTTTGGCGGCAGAGTTGCGTACCATTTTGCAAGGCACGCGCACCACGGCGCTAATGGTTACGCACGACCAGAGCGAAGCCTTTGCCCTGGCCGATACCGTAGGTGTAATGCAGCAAGGCCACATCACGCAATGGAGCAGTGCCCTGGCGCTGTACCAGCAACCTGCCACCCGCGCCGTGGCCGAAT
This sequence comes from Allobrachymonas sp., assembly GCA_017993135.1. Taxonomy (GTDB): domain Bacteria; phylum Pseudomonadota; class Gammaproteobacteria; order Burkholderiales; family Burkholderiaceae_C; genus Brachymonas. The sequence continues at coordinate 31,262 of JAGONG010000011.1, read as the reverse complement.
TTGTTGGCCGCGCCTCGTTTTTGCCGGTTTTGGTAAAAACGGTACAGGGCAAGCCCATGCTGTGCCACGCATTAGGCTGCTGGCCTGCGCCCGCTGCGGCAAAAATTGGCCAAAATTTTGACTTGCTGGTGCGCCCCGAAGCCGTAGTAATTGATGCCACCGCCCCGGTGCAAGCCGTGGTGCTGCAACGTACCCTGCACGAAGGCTGCTGGCGGCTGATGCTGCAAATGGCTGACAACACGCAACTGCTGGCGCAAGCGCCGCTGGGGCTTGATTGCGCCGTGGGTGCCAGGCTGGGCATACGCCTGCTATTGCAGCAGGTGGTGGCGTTTGAGGCTAGGCGCAACGGCGGCTAGCCATTTGCCATCCAGCCAGCAAGCGGCCACAAGGTACGGCATGAAATGCGCAAAAAATACACGCAATGTCATAACGTGAATAGATGCAACATTTGGTGCGAATGGTTATCGTCCGTCATACTAATGTACCTTTATTTTTTTACAGGGGATTGATGATGAAACTTCGCACCTTTGCCAGCCGTATAGGCTTGGCCGTATTTGCCGCAGTAGCCTGCCAGGCCGCAATGGCACAGCAGCCCACGCTTAACCTGTACTCGGCACGCCACTACCAAACCGACGAAGCCCTTTACGGCCTGTTTACCAAAAACACCGGCGTTGCCATAAACCGCATCGAGTCTGACGACACCGGCATTGTCAACCGCCTTAAAAGCGAAGGCGCAGCCTCACCCGCCGACGTAGTGCTGCTGGTTGATGCAGCCCGCCTGCACAAGGCCGAGCAAGCCGGCTTGTTTGCCCCGGTCAATTCAGAGATATTGAACAAGTCCATTCCGCCCTCACTGCGTGCCAAAAGCTGGTTTGGCTTCTCCACCCGCGCCCGCGTAATCGTCTATGACAAAGACAAAGTCGCCCAGACAGACGTAGACACCTACGAAAAACTGGCCGACCCCAAAAACAAGGGCAAACTGTGTACCCGTTCAGGCTCACACCCCTACAACCTGAGCCTGTTTGGCTCGGTGCTAGAGCACAAAGGCGAAGCCGCCACCCAGCAATGGCTCAACGGCCTGGTAGCCAACATGGCGCGTGAACCCAAAGGCGGCGACACCGACCAAATCAAGGCCGTAGCCAGCGGCGAATGCCAGATTGCAATCACCAACAGCTACTACCTGGCACGTCTGATGCGTAGCAGCAAGCCCGAAGACAAAGCCGTAGCTGACAAAGTGGCGGTTGTATTCCCCAACCAGGCCACTACCGGCACGCACGTCAACATTGCAGGCGCAGCCGTAGCCAAGCACAGCAAGCAGCCCGCGCTGGCTGTGAAGTTTCTGGAGTTTTTGGCCAGCCCACCCGCACAAGAGTACTTTGCCAACGGCAACAACGAGTGGCCCGCCGTACCTAGCGTAAAATTGGACAACCCCGCGCTCAAAGCCATGACGGGCGGCAAAGACTTTAAAGCCGACAAACTCGAAATCGAGAAAATCGGTGCCAACCAAGCCAAGGTGCAGATGATGCTGGATAAGGCCGGGTACAAATAAGCCTGCTACGCCTATTGAAAAGGCAATAAGGCATCAAGGCGCAACAAGGCGCGATAAGGCGAAGCGGCTGTCTGGCAGCTTTGCCTTGTAAAAGCGCCAGATTTTTGCTGCAAAAAGGTACACCAGAGAAGTGCTTAAAAACCTCTCTGGTGTTTTTTTATGGGCTGATGCAAACGGGATTTGCCTCTGCACGCCAGCAGCTTTGTGGATGGGCGCGGCATACAAGCCAATATTGCCCTGTGTTGCCGGCTTGCAAAGCAACAAGCAACAGGCGCGGCGCAGTCGCGTTAGTGCGAACTATCCAGCGCCAGCCCCGCATGCTCGCGCAGGGGGTGGAAGTGGATTTTCGGGAAGCGTTCTTGCGCTAGGCGCACGTCGTAGGGGCTGGTGCAGAGGTAGGCCAGGGCGTTGGCTGCGTCGTGCGCCATGCGTTGCGGGTAGGCGTCGCAGAATTGGCGCAGTTCTTCGGGCGTGTTGGCGCTGATCCAGCGTGCGCCTGTGTATTGGCAGCCTTCTAGCCGCACGTCGCAGTCGTATTCGGTGCGCAGGCGGTGCTGCACCACTTCAAACTGCAACTGGCCTACTGCGCCCAAAAGCATATTGCCGCCCATGTCGGGCTTAAAGACTTGAATCGCGCCTTCTTCGCCCAGTTGCGCCAGACCTTGCTGCAATTGCTTGGTGCGTAGCGGGTTTTTCAGCACCACGGTCATAAACATTTCGGGCGCGAAAAAGGGCAGGCCTGTGAATTGCAGGCTGGCTCCGTCGGTGATGGTGTCGCCAAGCTGCACGCCGCCGTGGGTGGTAAAGCCGATGATGTCGCCCGCGTAGGCTTCATCCACAGCTTCGCGCCGCTGGCTCAAGAAGGTGACTACGCTGGTGGGGCGCAGTTCTTTGGCGGTGCGTTGTACTTTGAGCTTCATGCCTGCGGTGTATTTACCGCTGGCTACGCGCACAAAGGCAATGCGGTCGCGGTGGTTGGCATCCATATTGGCTTGCACTTTAAAGACTACGCCTGCAAAGTTGCGGTCTTCGGGCTGCACGGTGCTTTGCTGGGGCTGGCGATTGACTAGCACGGTGCTGGTGCGCGGCTGGGGGGGCGGGGCTAAATCAACCAGTGCGTCAAGCACTTCCATCACGCCAAAGTTGTTTACGCCTGAGCCAAAGAATACGGGGGTTTGCTTGCCTGCCAAAAATGCCTCGTGGCTCCAGGTGGGTGATGCGCCTGTGGCAAGCTCCATACTTTCCATTGCCGTGTCAAAGTCTGCGCCAAAGCGTGCTTGCAGGGTGGCGGCCTCGCTTAAAGGGATATTTTCAAACTCTTGCGGGCGGCGCTCTTTGCCTGCTTCAAACACCGTCATGGTCTGCGTGCGCAGGTTGATGATGCCGCGAAAGGTTTTGCCTTGCCCCACGGGCCAGGTCATGGGCACGCAGGGCATGCCCAGCTCGCGTTCAACCTCATCCAGAATATCCAGCGGCTCGCGTACTTCGCGGTCCATCTTGTTCACAAAAGTGATGATGGGCGTATCGCGCTGGCGGCAGACTTCAATCAGACGGCGGGTTTGGGTTTCTACACCGTTGGCCGCGTCAATCACCATCAGGGCGCTATCCACCGCCGTGAGCACGCGGTAGGTGTCTTCACTGAAGTCTTTGTGCCCGGGCGTATCAAGCAGGTTAATCACATGCTCGCGGTAGAGCATTTGCATCACGCTCGAAGCCACCGAGATGCCGCGTTGCTTTTCAATCTCCATCCAGTCGCTGGTGGCGTGGCGGCTGGCTTTGCGCCCTTTGACTGCGCCTGCAATCTGAATTGCGCCCGAAAACAGCAGCAGTTTTTCAGTCAGCGTGGTTTTACCCGCGTCGGGGTGGCTGATGATGGCAAAGGTACGGCGGCGGCGGGTTTCAGAGGCGTAGGACACGGGTTTTTCCAATGTGGCAACAAAGCCTGATGCAATATGAGCACATACAGGCTGCAAAACTTGACATTATCGCCGTTGCAACACAGAGCTGTAATTTTTTGCCGTGATTTTGTGCTCTGGCTGCGCACGGGTAAATGCAAACTGGTTTCAGATAAAGCGGGAAAAGGCTAGTTGCCTGCGACTTTCATCCGCTTAATCAGCACCGAGCCGATAGTCTTTGCGCCCATGTTGTAGGCATCAGCACCTACGGCGGCAATGTTTTTAAACATATCGCGCATATTGCCTGCAATGGTGATTTCTTGCACGGGGTAGGCGATTTGGCCGTTTTCTACCCAAAAGCCACTCGCCCCGCGTGAATAGTCGCCAGTAACGTAATTCACGCCTTGGCCCATCAGCTCAATCACAAAAAGCCCCGTGCCCAGCTTTTGCAGCATGGCTTCCAGGTCATCAGCCGCGCGGGTTTGGCTGCTTGAGAGCACCAGATTGTGGCTGCCGCCCGAGTTGCCCGTGGTGGGCATGCCAAGTTTGCGTGCGGTATATGAGCTTAGGAAATAACCTTGCACCTTGCCATCTTGCACCACTTGGCGGGGGCGCACTTGCACGCCTTCGGCATCAAACGGGCTGCTGCCTTTGCCGCGCAGTACAAAGGGGTCTTCGCTGATTTGGATGTGTTTGGGGAAAACCTGCTTGCCCAAACTGTTGAGTAAAAAGCTGCTTTTGCGATACAGTGCTCCGCCGCTGGTAGCTTGCACAAACGCGCCCAGCAGCCCGGCCGCCAGCGGCGTTTCAAACAGCACGGGGCATTCGGTAGTGGGGATTTTGCGCGCGCCCAAGCGGCTTAAAGCGCGGTCGGCAGCATATTGCCCAATGCGCACAGGGTCGGCCAAATCTTCTGCGGCGCGCATGGAGCTATACCAGTAATCGCGCTGCATATCTTCGCCTGTGCCAGCAATGGGTGCAACGCCTATGGAATGGCGCGAACTGGCATAGCCGCCCCGAAAACCGTGCGTGTGGGCGCTAAAAAAATGGCTTTGCTGCGCCGATACACTTGCGCCATCGCTATTGCTGATGCGGCTGTTGCGCTGCAAGGCAGCAGCCTCGCATTGCAGCGCAAGCTGGGCAGCTTGGGCGCTATCAACGCTCCAGGGGTGAAATAAATCCAATGCGGGCGCTGTGCCCGCGTAAATATCGCCCTCATCGGGCAGCGCGGCAAAGGGGTCTTGCGCGGTAAAGCGGGCAATATCGTAAGCGGCTTGCACCGTGCGCTCAATGGCGGCTTGCGAAAAGTCAGACGTGCTGGCATTGCCGCGCTGGTTGCCAATGTAAACAGTCACTCCCAGCGATTTGTCGCGGTTGCGCTCTACATTTTCAAGCTCGCCCATGCGCACCGATACCGATAAGCCGCAGCCTTCAGAGGCTTCAGCGCCAGCATCGCTTGCGCCGAGCTTTTTTGCGTGGGCAATGGCACTATCTACTAGCCCCTCAAAAAAAGCGCGGCTATAGCTAAAACCCTCTTGTGGCGAGGTTTGTGGCGCAGAAGTTGCAGAAGGCTTGGCTGGCGTAGCGGCAGCAGCTTTGCGTGCAGACTTGCCGCATGATTTTGCAGATGTTTTTTTCATGGCAGGTATGATACTTGTCTTCACAGCAGGCGGTGTGGCTGTAATATGCAGCACCACCCGTTATCGGCTTTTATTTTTACCCTTTTTAAACTGAAATTTGCATGTCACGCAAACCAAAACGCGGTTATTTTGTACGCGGCCAATTCGTAGCTGAAGGCAGCGAGCTTGATTTGGAGCTTAAACGCCAAAGCAAAGGCGATACAGAAACCAGCAAAACCGATTTGAAACGCGAAAGCGCCGCCCTGCAAGACTTGGGCGAGCAACTACTTACTTTGCGTGCCGACTTGATGCAGCCCCTGCAACTGTCAGACAAACTACTCGATGCCTTGCAAGAAGCCAAACGCATCAGCAACTTCGAAGGCCGCCGCCGCCAGATGCAGTTCATCGGCAAACTCATGCGCAAACTTGATGACGAAGTAATCGCAAACATCCGCGCCGCCTTGCAACAGCAAAAAGACGGCAGCGCCAGCGAGCTAGCCGTACTGCACCTTGCCGAACAATGGCGCGAGCAAATGCTGCAAGACACAAGCCATGAGCAGGCACTAACCAACTGGCTGCAACAACACCCCGCAACCGATGCCCAACACCTACGCGCACTGGTGCGCCAGGCACGCAAAGACGCGCAAAAAGCGGCAAAAGAGCCAGTATCCGATGCCAGCGACACCGCCCCGCGCCACGGCAAGGCATATCGTGATTTGTTTCAACTCATCAAACAAGCGCTGCTGCAAGGGGGTGCTGGCAATGCTGATGATGCACAGGCGCAGGCAGAGCAAGAGCAAGATGGTATGAGCGACTCTGGCAACGATTAAAAAAAACAGCCTGATTGCAAAACACCATTTGGTAGACGTTACCCCGCGCTGCCTTAGTGTGGGTGGTTTGTGAAATTGTAAAAAAACAGGCACACGCGCTATAGCGATGTGCCTGTTTGAATCCCCGAGCACCAAACCTTGCAGTGGTGCAAGGTTTGGTGCGGGTGTTGGCTGGCAAGTGTGTTTGTAGGTGCTAGTGCGCTTTAGAAAATATATTTAGCCACCACATTGCCCGATACGCCCTGGCGCTTGCCCCAGTGCCCTTGGATGTTGGCTTCAAAGCTCAGATTTTTGTTTGACGAGGGGCTGAACTTGATGCCTGCATCCACCGTGCCTGTGTGGCCTTTGATGGAGGAGGGGAGAAGGGGCAGGTTGTGTACGCTGGCGGCGGCTTTGCCGTCAAAGTCGTATTCCCACGCTGCGCCAATTTTCATGCAAGTCAAATCATCAATGGGGTAGTGGTAGCGGGCGCCTAGGCGGGTGCGGTGTGAGTTAACGTCGCTAAAGCTAAATGTGTCGCCCGCAATGCTGCTTTGCTTGCCTGCAACGCGTGCCCAGAAGTATTTGCCATACATATCAACCAAGCCAGTGCGCAAGGGCTTGAGGTAGCCCAGCCCCAAGTGTGCGCCGTAGTAGGGCGAGGTTTGCTCGAAGTTGATGGCTTGGCCTGAAATGGTGCTGCTAAAGTCGCTCTTCACCCGCCCCGTGCGTACACTGGCTTCGGTGTAAAGCTGGTTGTTAAATTCCTGACGTGCCAGCAGACCTAAGCCGTAATAGCTGGCGTTGCCTTTGCCCCTGACATCACCACTGGTAAAGTTGTTAAAGCTGTCGTAGTTGCCCCAGCCCGCTTCCAAAAAGCCTGTGAGCATCAGCCTGCCACTATTGTTCGGCCGATAAGCCGATGCGCCTGCCAGCAGATTGATGCCATTTGCATCAACGTGCGAGCCTGTTTTGTAGCGTAGGGCATTGCCTGCGAGCAGGGCAAAAATGTGTTTTTCAGTTAGCGCTGCCTCGTGCGCATGCACCAGACCAGCCTCATCAAGCACTGCTCCGCCTTGAAGCACGCTGGCCAGAGCAGCAATTTTGATTTGGGGCAAGGGTTTGGTGGATGGGTTGAGTTTGACCGCATCGACGTGCAGACCCAGCGTTTTACCGTCACGCTTTTTCAAAGTGAAGTTGTATTTGAGAGATATGCCTTGCGTGCCTTCCAGCCACAGGTCTTTCATGCCACTGGTATCGTTTGTCAGGTTGCCATCATCCATTGCCAGAGTGCCCGTATTGTTGTGCACCAGATTGATCCACTGGTCTAGTTCAAGCTTGGAAGGCCCGCCGACAATACCTACGCCAATCTTGGTCTTCTCAATGCTGGCACCCTTAGACTCATTTAGAAAAAGCATGGTGTCTTCGGCAGCAATGCTATTGGGCAGATAAAAATCCAGCTTTGCAAAGTTTTGAATATCTTTGACGGCAATATTTTTGCTGTGCACTTCCAGTACGTTGCCAGATTTGACATCGCCTGTGCCAGCGCCGCCGTAAAGTACTGTCTTGCTGGCATCAAAGCGCGCGACGCTGCCATCGCCGCTAATCACTATGCGGTTGCCTGTGGCGCTGCCGCTATTGACTTTGCCACCGTACACATTGCCGCCCACATAGCTTTTGTCTGCCAAGGTAACGATGTTGTTGGTTGCAGAGGCGGAAGTGGCAGAAAGTGCGCGCGCGCTACCCCAGCAACATCACCTGTGACCTTGGCCGAGCCGCTTAAATGGACTTCGTTGGCGTTCATGCCAGTCACGCCTTCACCGCCGATTGCATAGCCCGATTGGCTGTTATCAGAGAGAAAAACCTTATTCAAGTTGGCTGCATTATTTTCACTTTGACCGCCATAGGCTATAAACCTGTTTTTGCTATCTTCTTTCATGGTTACGCTGTTGCTTTCAGCTTTGCCATATTTGCTAAAGCCGCCATAGGCGTGGGCTACAGTCCAATCCCATCCAGCAGCAAAACCAACAGAGGCATTTCCGCTGAGGGTAACTGTATTTGCAGTTGCATCGCCTGTGGATGTGGTAGTAGCGCCGCCATAAACAGATACACCAACCTTGCTGTTGTCTTTCATCGTGACATGGTTGTCGGTAGCATTAAGGTTTGTGCTAGAGGCGGGGGCAATTACGCGTCCACCATATACGCGTTTTTTAACATTTGCATCGTCAGATAAATTGACCTTATTGCCACTTGCTTCAACAAAAGAGCGGCCACCAGTGACGCTTTCGGCCTTTGCGCTGGAGGATGCAATAACGCTACTACCAGAGATGTTGACGGTATTGTTTGTTGCCTTGATGTTTACATCGGCTGGAAATGCGCCGAAAACATCACCTGCGATACCAGCGCCAGTGGTAGAAAGGATGTTGATGGTGTTGCCGTCGTTAGCACCTAGATCATTGCGATTAGCTGCTTTCACTGGAGCTAAAGTGTTTGCCGCCTGATAGCCGCTAGCGTGCAGGAACTCGGCACCCGTACCGTTTGCTGGGTCATAGTTGACCGTAATGCCCGCCCACGCGGGCGCATTACACAAAAACAACCCAGTGATGGCAAGGGCAATGGTGCTGGGCTGCAGGCGGGTGCGATGGGGCTTGATAGTGTGTTGGGCGTGATTTTTCATAGCAGCCAGATGTTTAAAAGTAGAAGAAAGCAATGGTTTATATATGCTTTTAAACAATGTAGAAACACCTAAGCTCTAGCAACGTGACAAAGTGCCTATTTATGGTTTTGTTTTGCCACATTGCGCCAAAAAAGAAAAATTTAAACTTTGGTTTTCTTTCTTTAAGCAGTGGGCCATGCTTTATTGGCAGGCACTTTACTGTAGCTATAGTGTTCGAATAGTGCGAAGCGTATAGGATTTTAAGCAGCGCTGGCGTTGCAATAAGTGCGTGTATGTGGTCGGTTAAAAAGGGAGTTAAACACGCTCAAACACCGCCATACTTTCCACGTGCGCTGTGTGCGGGAACATGTTGATAACGCCAGCTGCACTGATGCGGTAGCCTGCCTGATGCACCAGTAGCCCTGCATCGCGAGCCAAAGTGGCGGGGTTGCAGCTTACGTAGACGATGCGCTGGGGTGGCTGCCAGTCGGCAGGGATAGAGAAATCGGGCGTAGCTACGGCGTTGTCATCTGCACTGGTGGCAGTATCGGGTTTTGTGCTGGGGTCGGTAGCCGTTGCCGCAAGGCGTTGCTGGTGGATGTCTGCCAGAGCTTTGACCAGAGCAAATGCGCCTTCGCGGGGCGGGTCTACCAGCCACTTGTCGGCAGTACCGTCGGCAGCGAGCATGGGCGCGGTCATCTCGAACAGGTTGCGGGCTACGAATTGGGTGGGTGCAAGTGTCTGGCCGTGTGTGGTGGTGCGGTTGGCGTGGTAGTTGGCTTGGGCACGTTCTACCAGTGTTTGGCTGCCTTCAATGCCTAGTACGCTGCCCGCTTGCGTGGCCAATGGCAGGGTGAAGTTGCCTAGTCCGCAAAACCAGTCGATAACGCGCTCGTTTTTTTGCACATCAAGCAGTTGCAGCGCTTGGTTGATAAGGACGCGGTTGATGTGCGGATTGACTTGGGTGAAGTCTGCGGGTTTGAATGGCATGGTGATGCCAAAGGTGGGCAGCGAGTAAGCCAGTTGCGCAGCAGCAGGGGTGATGCAGTGGGCAGTATCTGGCCCTTTGGGTTGTAGCCACCATTGCACGCTGGGGTGTTGTGCGGCAAAGGCGTGAAGCTTGGCGATGTCGCTATCAGACAAAGGCTCAAGGTGGCGCAGCACGAGGGCGGTTACGCCGTCGCCACAGGCCAGCTCGATTTGTGGGCAGGTTTCACGCGCTTGCATGCTGCCAATAAGCGCGCGCAAGGGCAGGAGCATGGCGCTGACGTGGGCTGGCAAAATGGCGCAGCTTTGCATGTCGGCGATGTAGCGGCTTTTGCGCTCATGAAAGCCGATGAGTACCGCGCCTTTTTTAGCCACATAACGCACCGATAGCCGCGCCCGCCAGCGGTAGCCCCAAGTGGGGCCGTGGATGGGGCGCAAGATGTTGGCTGCGCGGCATTTGCCCAGATGCCACAGGTCGTCTTCAAGCACGCGCTGCTTGGTGGCTACTTGTGCGGCAGCATCAAGGTGCTGCATTTTGCAGCCGCCACAGGCTCCTGCGTGCAGGCCAAAGTGGGGGCAGCCTGGGCGCACGCGCTGCGACGATTCGTGGTGCAGGGCGGTGATGGTGGCTGCTTCCCAGTTGTTTTTCTTGCGGTGTGATTGGGCGCTGACCCATTCGCCAGGTAAAGCGCCTTCGATGAATACGACTTTGCCGTCTGCTTTGTGGGCTACGCCTTTGGCTTCAAGGTCGAGAGACTGCACCAAGAGCCAGTCATCTTGGGCGTGCGCGGGGCGGGGGGCAAAATGCAGTTGGGCATCAGGCAGAGAGCTGGCAGGCTCGGCGTTGGGGTGCGCGGTGGAGTTGTTCACGGGAGCTGGGGTTAAAGAGGTAACTGGGCGGCAGGCGGTTTGCTCTGCTGTCTGGCAAAGAGTGCGCTGCGGTGTGCCGTTGCAGCGTTACTTGGCTGTTTTTTTGCTGGCTACTGGGGTTGCGCCTGTGCCCGCACTTCAGGGCAGGCGCAACTTGCCAGGCTATTAGCGCGGCGGCAGGTAGCTCAATGGATTGACGGTTTTGCCGTTGCGGCGCACTTCGAAGTGGAGTTTTACGCGGTCGGCATCGGTTTTGCCCATATGGGCAATGGTTTGGCCTTTGCTGACAGATTGGCCTTCTTTTACCAGCAGTTTGCTGTTGTGTGCATAGACGGTGAGCAAGGTGCTGTTGTGTTTGAGAATAATCAGGTTGCCGTAGCCGCGCAAGCCAGAGCCTGCGTACATGACCTTGCCATCGGCGCTGGCCATAACGGGGTCGCCTTCTTTGCCACCAATGCCAATGCCTTTGTTTTTCGCATCATCAAAGGGGGTAACGATGGTGGTGTTTTTGGTTGGCCAGATTAGGTCGGTATTGGTGGATGCGCGTAAATCTTCGGCTGCCGTGCCAGAGCTGCTGCTTTCTGCAGCGGGGCGTGGTTTCGTGGTTGCGGGCGTGCTGGTGGTTGGGGCTGCGGCAACTGTGGCGCTTGTGGCGGCGCTGGCCGTTTGGCCTGCGGGGGCTACTACGCGCAGTACCTGGCCAATTTCAATCACGTCGGGGTTGGGCACCCAAGTATTGTTCCACTGCACCAAATCGCGCCAGTCAAGGTTGTAGGCACGCGAAATGCTGCGTATGGTGTCGCCTTGATGCACGGTGTAGTAACCAGGTTTGCCAGCAAATTCAGCCCCAGCAAGGGTGGCAGGGTCAATATAGCGGGCAGTGGGCGCACCGCCTAGCGAACGGCTTTCTACGGGAGCGCGCACGCTGGAGGTACATGCTGCCAGCGCAGTAACGGTAAGCAAAGCTGCGCCCCAGCGTAAAGAAGTGGTGTAGATGCGGGTGGAGTGTAAAAGTGTCATAGAGCAATCCTGAAAAGCGGCCTGAAGTCAGGCAATACCCGATTTTAATGGGACAAACAAAACAGGCTCAAGCACTGTTTGTTGTAACCCAGCGGGTGTCTTGTCTAAAACGAGCAAAACTTGCCCGTCGCCAGTTGCCAAGGGCGCGACTATGCGCCCACCCATGGCAAGCTGGTCTACCCATGTTTGCGGTATAGCGCTGCCGCCTGCCGCAGCGATGATGCCTGCATAAGGCGCGCCTGCTGCATAGCCTTGCATACCATCGCCCAAAATCAGGTGGATATTGGGGATGCGAAAGGGACGTAAATTGCTGCGCGCTTTCTCGTGCAGCCCTTTGAGGCGCTCAATGCTGTAAACCTCGCTGGCTACATGCGCCAGCACGCTGGCTTGGTAGCCGCAACCAGTGCCTATTTCAAGAATACGACCCAGTTTGGCATGGGCTGGCTGGGCTTGCATGGCGGGGCTGGAGAGCAGCAGCTCAGTCATGCGGGCGACTACGCTGGGCTTGGAGATGGTTTGCTGCAGGCCAATGGGCAAGCTGGTATCCAGATAGGCCTGATTGAGCAAAGCGCTATCTACAAAACAGTGCCGCTCAACGGCAGACATGGCAGCCAGCACACGCGCATCACGCAAGCCAGCGTGCTGCAGTTGTTGCACCATGCGCGTGCGCAGTGCTGCAGCATTGCCCAAGCCAATGTTCCCTACAGTGCCAGACTTGTGTACGGGCACGATATGCGTTCTGGGCTGCGTAGCAGGCAGGGTGGTTGGCAGGCTTGCTAAGGGCAGAGTTTTCTTTGCAGCAGCGGCAGAGTGCGGCTTGGTCGCACCTGTATGCGGCTCGCTACTCCATTGGTTGCGGGCAGGGAAAGTGGGGCGCACCATGCTTCAGATTCCCGTATCTGCCGCAGTGCTGCCAAAAACAGGAGACCATTGTGCAAAGGCATCAAAGGCGGTTAAATCGACTTTGAGAGGCGTGATAGAGACATGCCCATGCGCAGTGGCATAGAAATCGGTATCAGGCCCTTCATCTTTGGCTGCGCCTGCGTAACCAATCCAGTACATCGTCTCGCCCCGTGGGCTTTGCTGGGTGATGACGTTTTCAGCCACATGGCGTTTACCCAAGCGGCACAGGCGCGGCGGCTTAATTTCGGCAAAAGGCAGGTTGGGAATATTAACGTTGAGCAGCCAGGGCGGCACAGTGCCTGCTTTTTTTGGCAGCAGCGGAGCCAGTTGCAGCACCAAATCTTTGGCGGCTTGCGCGGCGGCATCAATATGCTCCCAGCCTTTGTGTACTTGCGAGAAGGCAATGGCAGGCACGCCGAATAAAAAACCCTCCATGGCAGCGCCTACGGTGCCTGAATAGATGGTGTCATCGCCCATATTGGCGCCGTTGTTGATACCAGAAACAACCAAGTCGGGCGGCTCGGGCAGCAAGCCAGTCAGGGCGATATGCACGCAATCGGCTGGTGTGCCGTCGATATAACGAAAGCCGTTGGCCGCACGCTGCACATAGAGTGGTGAATTAAGCGTCAGCGCATTGGATTTGGCGCTGTTGTTGAACTCAGGCGCAATAACCTCAACATCCGCCACGGTGCGAAGCGCCTCATAGAGCGCAACAATGCCGTGGGCTTGATAGCCATCGTCGTTACAAATCAGGATTTTCATTATGCAAAAACAGGGGTGAAAAGCAGCTTAGACAAGAGGGCAAACAGCAGCGGCTTGGCGCTTGTGCCATGAACCATAGCAGAAAACTGCTACACATACCCGTTTAGTATATGCCAAACAAACGCAAGGGGCTGAATATTTATACAGCCTTACAGGCGAAAAAAATCCCTGAAACGTGAACGTTTACAGGGATTTTGTAAAACAGCCAATGCTGTATTTTTCATGGTGCCGTCGGCGAGACTCGAACTCGCACAGCTTTCGCCACTACCCCCTCAAGATAGCGTGTCTACCAATTTCACCACGACGGCATTTAATTCAGTGAGGTAATCCAGTATTTTAAATCTAATTTACCTGTTTTTTCGTGCGCAATGCAATTTTATGCAAAGACTTTTTTATTTGCTGGCTGCTGCAACAGGTTTTGCAGGTGCATTTCCAGGAATGGCGGCGGCTGCATCTTGGCTGGCTGCTGCTGATGCTGGCGCTGCAACGGCAGAGGCGGCAACGGCTGGCGTAGAAGGCAGGCGGCTAAATACGCTGGAGCTGGAAGATTGCCCCAGGTTGCCGTAATAGGCCAAAATCAGCGTGGACACAAAGAAAACAGTGGCCAGTACAGCCGTGCTGCGCGAGAGAAAAGTGGCACTGCCGCTGGCACCAAACAGGCTGCCAGAAGCGCCCCCGCCAAACGTTGCGCCCGCATTGGCGCCTTTGCCTTGCTGCATCAAAACGAGCACGATGATGCCTACAGAGGCAATGATTTGTGCGACCAGCAAAATGTTAAGAATGATATTCATGGTGGATGACGTAAATAATTGCCCACAGAGCTTACTCTGCGAGCAGGAAACCGCATATTCTAGCGTGCTGCGGCAATGATGGCGAGAAAATCAGCAGATTTCAGTGATGCGCCGCCAACCAGCCCGCCATTGATGTCGGGTTGCGCAAGCAGCTCGGCCGCGTTGCCAGCGTTCATGCTGCCGCCGTAAAGGAGGCGGATTTTATCGGCATTTTCGGTGGCAGATTGTAGTTGGGCGCGCAAAACTGCGTGCATTTGTTGCGCTTGCTTGGGCGTGGCAGTGCGGCCAGTGCCAATCGCCCAAACGGGCTCATAGGCAACGATGATTTTGTCGATACTGCTGCCGAGCAAGCGAATAACGGCAGCAAGTTGGCGCTTGACGACGACCTCTGCCATTTCGGCTTCGCGCTCGGAGAGTGTTTCGCCTACGCAAACGATGGGGGTAATGCCAGCCATGAGCGCACGTTGTGCTTTGATGGCCACGTGGGTGTCGTTTTCAGCTTGATGCTGGCGGCGTTCGCTGTGGCCGCACAAGCTGTAGCGCACGCCCACTTCAGCAAGCATTTCTGCGGAAACGTCACCCGTGTAAGCGCCGTTTTCGTGTTGCGATACGTTTTGCGAGCCAACAGCAATGGCGTTGCTGTCTGCAAGCAGGGATTGCACTTGCGCAATATAGACGCTGGGCACGCACAGAGCTATATCGCAGCTTGGTGCGCTGTTTGCCAGACCTGCAAGCAAGCCTTGAATCAGCGTTTCATTGGCAGCGAGGCTGCCGTTCATTTTCCAGTTGCCAGCAATCAGTTTTTTCATGGCTTTTTACTCCCAAGTCAGTACGGTTTTTCTGATATGAGCACCAGACTCCATCAGGGCGCAAACAGGGTTAGCTACTTTGAAGCCTGCTTTTGTGTGCGCTTGCCCATCGCCACGAGCAAGAGTGCTTGCTGCTTTCAGCCCTGGCAGCGTTGAAGTGGCTGCCTGGGGCGGTAATGGCGATGGCGCGCATGCAGGGCTTATTAGTCCTGCGAGGAGGATGCGTCAAAACGTGGAGCAGCATCGGGCTGGTTGCCGTCATTGCTGCCGTTGTCAAAACGCTCGCTGCGCTCTGGGCGCTGGGGGCGCTCAATCAGGGCTTTCATTGACAGCTTGATGCGGCCTTTGTCATCAGTCTCAAGGGCTTTGACCTTAACGATTTGGCCTTCTTTGAGGTAGTCGGTGACTTTCTCGACGCGCTCGTGGGCAATTTGGCTGATGTGCAGCAGACCGTCTTTGCCGGGCAGCACGTTGATGAGTGCGCCAAAGTCCAGAATCTTGACAACGGGGCCTTCGTAGATTTTGCCGATTTCGATTTCGGCTGTGATTTCTTCGATGCGGCGGCGTGCTTCGGCGGCTTTGTCTGCGTCGTTGCATGCAATGGTGACGGTGCCGTCTTCGGCGATGTCGATTTGTGCGCCTGTTTCTTCGGTCAGGGCGCGGATGGTTGCGCCGCCTTTGCCGATAACGTCACGGATTTTTTCGGGGTTGATTTTCATGCTGTACAGACGTGGTGCAAATTGCGACACTTCTGTTTTGGATTCGCCCATGGCTTCTTGCATTTTGCCCAGAATGTGCATACGCGCTTCTTTGGCTTGAGCCAGTGCAACTTGCATGATTTCTTTGGTGATGCCCTGGATTTTGATGTCCATTTGCAGGGCGGTAATGCCGTCGGTTGTGCCAGCTACCTTGAAGTCCATATCGCCCAGGTGGTCTTCGTCGCCCAAAATATCGGTGAGCACGGCAAAGCGGTTGTCTTCTTTAATCAAACCCATGGCAATGCCAGCAACGTGTGCTTTCATGGGCACGCCAGCATCCATCAGGCTCAGGCAGCCGCCGCAGACCGAAGCCATGGAGGAAGAACCATTGGACTCGGTAATTTCGCTGACTACGCGCATGGTGTAGGGGAACTCGTCTTTGCTGGGCAGTACGGCGGTAAGGGCGCGTTTGGCCAAGCGTCCATGGCCGATTTCGCGGCGCTTGGTGCTGCCCATGCGGCCTACTTCGCCTGTAGCGAAGGGGGGCATGTTGTAGTGCAGCATAAAGCGGTCTTCGTATTCGCCAGCCAGCGCGTCGATGCGCTGTGCGTCGCGCTCTGTGCCAAGTGTGGCTACAACCAGCGCTTGCGTTTCGCCACGGGTAAACAGTACCGAGCCGTGGGTGCGGGGCAGCACGCTGTTGCGGATTTCGATGGGGCGCACGGTGCGGGTATCGCGCCCGTCAATGCGGGGCTCGCCAGCCAGAATCTGGCTGCGAACGATGCGCGACTCGATTTCAAACAGCAGGTTTTCAACTTTGACTTCGTCAAACTCAACGCCTTGTGCGCCCAGTGCTTCTTTAACGGCTGCATAGGCTTCGCGGCAGGCTTGGGTACGTGCTTGCTTGCTGCGGATTTGGTAGGCAGCACGCAGTTTGTCTTCGGCCAGTGCGGTGACTTGGCTGATGAAGGCTTCGTCTTTGGCGGCAGGTTGCCAGTCCCACATGGGTTTGCCAGCTTCGCGCACCAGCTCGTGGATGGCGTTGATGGCGATTGCGCCTTGCTCGTGGCCAAACACCACAGCGCCCAGCATGATGTCTTCAGAGAGTTGTTCGGCTTCGGATTCGACCATGAGCACGGCAGCTTCGGTGCCAGCTACGACCAGATCCATTTTGCTGTTTTTGCGCTGGGTTTGGCCTGGGTTAAGTACGTACTCGCCGTTGATGTAGCCCACGCGTGCGGCACCAATGGGACCGTTAAAGGGGATGCCAGAGATAGACAGGGCGGCACTTACGCCAATCATGGCGGCAATGTCAGCGTCCACTTCGGGGTTGAGCGAGAGGGTATGCACAACCACATGCACTTCGTTGTAGAAGCCTTCGGGGAACAGGGGGCGAATGGGGCGGTCAATCAGGCGGCTGGTGAGTGTTTCCAAATCGCTGGGCTTGGCTTCGCGCTTGAAGAAGTTGCCTGGGATTTTGCCTGCGGCGTAGGTTTTTTCGATGTAATCAACAGTGAGTGGGAAGAAATCTTGCCCAGCTTTGGCGTTTTTGGAGCCGACTACAGTTGCCAGCACGACGGTGCCTTCGATATTGACGACTACAGCACCGCTGGCTTGGCGTGCGATTTCACCCGTTTCCATCACGACGGTGTGCTGGCCCCATTGGAAGGTTTTGGTGATTTTGTTGAATATGGACATGGTGTTTTTCCTTGAGTTGAATTTTGCCCTATGGTTTGCCTTGTGCAGCACACGATGCCATTCCAGCAGTACCCGTATGGTTTAGCGATAAATCGCGCTTGAAAAAGAGCGATTAAAGGCACTGGTGGAATGACACAGCTCTTGCGCTGACTGGGTGGCAAATGGGTCAAATGGGTAATTGTTGAAAAATAAAAAAACAAAACGCCTGAGGCAAGGGTTTGCTCAGGCGTTTTGCATTGGGCGCGAGGCTTACTTACGCAGGCCGAGCTTGGCAATGAGAGCCAAGTAGCGGTCTGCATCTTTGGACTTGAGGTAGTCCAGCAGCTTGCGGCGGCGGCTCACCATACGCAGCAAACCACGGCGACCGTGGTGGTCTTTGGCGTGTTGCTTGAAGTGTGGGGTGAGTTCGTTGATGCGTGCGGTAAGCAGCGCAACTTGTACTTCGGGGCTGCCTGTATCAGCAGCACCACGGGCGTTATCTTTGATAACGGCGGCTTTATCGACCATGATTGGTTCCCTGAGAAATATTTGACTTGCGTTGCAGGCCGGACTACCCGCAACGTGCGTAATGCACCAAAAAAGCGCAGCCTGTAAAAAAGACTACGGCAGTTAAGCGCAAAACTGTGCAATTGTAGCAGGATTGAAAAAGTGTGGGAAGTGCGTTTTGGTGCGTTTCGTGTGATTTGCGTGAATGCGTGCAGACGTGTCAAGTTGCTTGCTGAGTTTCAGGCTGGGCAGTGAGCTTGCTGGCTTGGCCTGTAAGCGAGGTGGCTACGGCGCGTTTGAAGGGGGGCAGGTGCTCGCAAAGCTGCAAGGCGCTGTTGCAGAGCAGTTGTATGGCGGGGTTGGCACTGCTGTACATCTGCACAATGGCTTTGGTGATGAGGTAAAGCGGCTTGGTGGTCAAGCGGTGCTGGCGCTGGTAGCGCTCAAGCAGTGCGGGGCTGGCAATGTTTTGCTTGCTGTGGTGCGCTTGCAACAGGAGTTGGCTCAGAGTGGCTATGCCAAGCAAGCCAAAGTTAAAGCCGTGTGCTGTAGCTGGGTGCATGCCTACGGCAGCGTCGCCTACGCAGGCAAAGCGTTGCGCTATGAGCTGGTTGGGGTATACGCCTGTGAGGGGGTAGATGTGGCGGGTGCTGGCGGGGTGCATGGTGCCCAGAGTGTGGGCGAAGCGGCGGCTTATTTCTGCGCCAAAGTCGGCGTCAGAGAGTTGCAGCAGCGCGTGCAAGGCGTGGGCTGGCTGGGTCAGTACGATGGATGAGCGCGGCAGGCCCGTGGCGGCATCATCGTGCATGGGTAGCAGGGCTAAGGTTTGCTTGTGCGCAAACCATTCACGGGCGATGTGCTGGTGCGGTGTGGTGTGGGTCATTTCGCATACGAGCATGTTGTGGCCAAAGTCGTGCATTTCGGCTGATATGCCCATGCAGCGGCGTGTGGCAGAAAAGCGGCTGTCTGCGGCAATCAGCAACTGGGCTTGTAGCTGGCGGGGGTGTGGCTGGCCGTGTTGTTGTATTTCGACGTAGGCGGCTTGTGCGTCGCTCCAGACGCGGCTGGCTTGGGTGTTGGCAAACAGTGTGATGTCTTGGTGGGCAGCGGCGCTGGCTTGCACGCAATCAAAAGCGGCTTGGCGAATGAGGTGGTTGGATGCGAACCAGCCCAGTTCGCTGGCTTGTGCCTTGCTGTGGCGGTGGCTGATGAGCAAAGAAAAGCGTGATTGGCCGCTGAATACTTGCGCGTCTTTAAGGGGGGCTAATGCTTGCGGGTGGGCGGCTGCAATGCGCTGCCACAAGCCGAGCTGACGCATGGTTTGCACCGATTGCAGTGAGAGGGCGATTTCGCGCCCGTCAAATGCGGGTTGCTCCAGGGTAGAGAGCTCAGCTTGCTCGACTATGGCAATTTGCAGGCCATGCCCAGAAAGTGCTTGCGCCATGCACAAACCAGCGGGACCAGCTCCAACGATGATGATGTCGAAATTCATTTTGTGCAGTTTAGCAAAGCAGGGGTTGTTGCTGCGCGTAAAGTGTTTGGATTCGTAGGGGTTTGCCGTGCCTGTTAAGGTATGGGCATGTATTGCAAGGAGTGGTTGCGGCAGGGTGGTGTTTAGGCGGCGCATTGCTGCGTTTTACCGCTGTAATGCGTTGATGATTTATGTGTTTGGGTGGGATATGGGTTGCGTTTGGAGTTTATATGCCGCTTGATTTTGATGAAAAACACACGGTTGTTGCTACTTCAGGGTGTTGGTGCAAACGGGCGAGGTAAATAGAGATATGTTTTTGCTACACTGCGCCGCATGAATTTCGACATCATCATCGTTGGAGCTGGTCCCGCTGGGCTGTGCATGGCACAGGCCTTGTCGGGGCATGGCTTGAAGATTGCGCTGCTAGAGCAGGGTTCGCTGCAGGCAATTTTGCATCCAGCGTTTGATGGGCGCGAGATTGGCTTATCGCAACGCTCGGTGCAGATGCTGCTACGGCTAGGCGTGTGGGGGCTGATTGACCCCAAGTCGCGTGCTTTTCTTCGCGATGCAAGGGTGATTAAAGGGCCTGCAACCTTTGCCATGTTTAAAGAGCATCAAGACGGGCATACGGCCGAGCTGGGCTGGTATGTGTCTAACCATCTGTTGCGCCAGGCTATTGCCAAAGCAGTGGGGCGAAGTATTGCTGCCAATGGTGATATAGCGCTTTTAACCAGCAGAAAAATCAAGAGTATTCGCAATAGCGGGCAGCATATTTCTTTAGGCGTGGAAAATGGCATGCTTGACAAGCCCGTGCTTGAGCAGCTTCAAACACGTTTGTTGATTGCTGCTGATGGCCGCTTCTCCAGCATACGCACAGCTATGGGCATAACTGCCGATGTGTATGATTTTCATCAAACCATGCTGGTATGCGAGATGACGCATGCCAAGCCGCTTCACAATGTGGCATTGCAGTGGTTTAAGCGCCAGCAACAGTTGCTGCTGCTGCCTATGAACAATGCACCTGGCAGCGGCTTGCCTCGCTCATCAGTGGCTTTGACGCTGCCTGCTAAAAATGCTGCAACTTTGCTGCAACTGCCCAAAGATGACTTCAGCAAAGAGGTGAGCGCACGGTTTGAGTCGCTTGTGGGGGCGATGCAGTTGGCTAGTACGCGCCATGCGTATCCGCTCATTGGTGTGTATCCCGCACAGTTGGTGGCAGAGCGTTTTGCTTGTATTGGCGATGCGGCAGTGGGTATGCACCCCATTACTGCCTACGGCTTTAACTTTGGTTTGATGAGCATTGAGACGCTGAGTTCTGCCATTTTGGAAGCGCAGAAGAACGGGCAAAATATTGCCTCACCTGCGTTGCTGGGGCGTTACCAAAGTCAGCATCAAACCTCTACCAAACTGCTGTACCAAAGCTCTTTGGCAATGGCCAAGTTTTTTTAAGATTGTGCGCTGCTGGCGTTTTTTTATGTTGCGCTGATAGCGGTTACCGATGCTGTTCATTTCCGCGGTGTAGCAAAGTGTTAATACGCTGGGTGTTAAAGGCTGGGTTGCTTTGTGGTCATTGCCAGCGCCAGATTCATGCACATGACGATGGCGTGCTCGCGCTCGCCTGTGGGGGTGGGGTAGTAGTTTTTGCGTATGGCTATGGTTTGAAAGCCAAAGCGGCTGTAGATGTTGCAGGTGCGTGTGTTGCTTTGGCGCACTTCTAGCCACAGGTGCTGTGCCTGGTGCTGGCGGGCGTGGTTGCACAGATGCTGCAAGAGCAGGCGGGCGCAGCCTTTGTGCTGGTGCTGCGGGTGTACGGCTAAATTGAGCAGGTGCACTTCTTCTATGCCTAGCAGGGCTACAAAGTAGCCGCATAGGTTTTTGGGGGCATGGGGCTGGGTTTGCTGCCAGAGTAGTTGCACTTCGTATTGCCCGCTGTTGTTGCCTTGCTGCTGGATGATTGCCGAGAAGCTGTTGCGCGACCAGGGTAGGGGGTAGGCGGCTTGTTCAAGCTGCATGATGGCTTCAAGATGCTCGGAACTGGCGCGGCTGAAGGTAAAGCGGTGTTCTGATTGGGGTGGTGGCGTGTGTGCGCTCATGGCAAAAGCTCAGGCTGATGGCGTGGTGCTCGTTGCGGCTTGTGCGTGCTGGGTGGCTTGTTGCAGGGCGGCGCGTTCGGCGGTGGTTTGCGCTACTTTGTCGCGCACATAGCGGGGCAGAGCCAGTGCGGGGTCGCAGGCGGCATTTTGCGCGAGCAGGGCGGGTGCGAGTTGTAGCATGGCTTGCGCGGTGGGCATGGCGGGCTGCACGCATAGGGGCAGGCGGGCGCTGTAGGCGGCTTGCACGTTGCCTGCGCAGGTGGCGGTGGGGGTGATGCCTGGTAGTTGCAGCAGTTGTTCGGGTTTAATCAGGCAGGCTGGGCTTGCGCAGTGCCATTGGGTGCGGGTGGCTGTGCCGCTGCCTGTGGTGTGCCATTGCCAGTGTTCGGCGTAGATTTCGTCCATGCGGGCATCAAGTAGCGCCCAGATGCTGCCGCTGGTTTGCGGGGGGGCGTGGCGGCTGTGCCAGTCTTGGGCTGTGGCTAGTAGGGTGTTGATGGGGAGTACGGGCAGGTTTGCGCCTAGGGCTAGCCCTTGTGCTACAGAGCAGGCTGTGCGCAGGCCAGTAAATGAGCCTGGCCCGTTGCCAAAGACGATGGCTCCGAGTTGTGTGAGTGCCATGTTTGCTTGCGCAAGCAGGTGTTGTATGGCGGGTATGAGTGTGGCAGATGATTGTGCCGCGCCTGCGCCTGTGTGCTGCCAGAGCTGCGTGGGGGTGGCGGTGTTAGCCTGCCACAGGCCAAGGGCGAGAGAGAGTTGCTCGGTGCTGGTATCAAGCGCGAGCAGGCGCAAGGGGTGCTGCTGGGTGGGGGCGTGTGTTGTGTTGGGCATAGGGGGGAAGGCTGTTGTTGTGCGTTGTATTGGGCTGGGTAGCTGCTACTGGCTGGAGCAAGGGGTGGGCTTAAATCACAGATGGTAGTGTTTTTGGGGGCTTTAGCTTGATTGGTGTTGGTTTTTCTATGTTTTAGCTGTCTTTTGCGGCAAAATTTCCGCATGCGTTCCTATTTTCTTCTTCTTTTGGCGCGGCTGGCTGCTTGTGTTCGTTGCAAGGCGCTGCTTTTTTCTCCTTTTCTGCTGACTTTGGCGGCTTGTCAGCCTGCGGATAAGGCGGCAACCGCTTCAGCGGCGGCTGTGCCTGCCAGTGCTGCCAGTGCGGCGGCGCAGGCAGCTAGTGCGGCTGCTTCGCAGCCTGTGGTTTTTGATGATGCACCTACGCCAGAGCTGGCCGAGTTGGCTGCTGCTACGGGTATTCCAGATAGTGTGACGGCAGCTTTGGCGCGTTCGCGTATACCCGCCTCGCAAATCAGCTTGCTGGTAGTGCCTGCTGATGGTGGTGCGCCACTGGTTAATTTGCATAGCCAGCGCCCGATGAACCCTGCCTCGGTGATGAAGCTGGTAACCACCGCGGCGGCGCTGGATGTGTTGGGCGCTGCTTACACGTGGCGCACGCCCGTGTGGGCGGATGGTGCAGTGCGCGATGGGGTGCTGCATGGCAATTTGTATATTCAGGGGCGGGGCGACCCCAAGCTGGTAGTTGAGCGCTTGTGGCTGCTGCTGCAACAGGTGCGCCAAGCGGGCATTGACTCGATAGAAGGCGACTTGGTGCTCGATAACAGCGCGTTTGAGTTGCCGCCCCATGATGCTGCCCGTTTTGATGGTGCGCCGCTGCGGGCGTATAACGCCGCGCCTGATGCGCTGCTGGTCAATTTTAAAACCTTGCAGCTTACCTTTGCGCCAGATGCGGCTGCCCGCGTGGCGCGTGTAAGCATCACGCCGCCGCTGGTGGGCGTGCAGGTAGCGCAGACGCTGCCTTTGGCCGATGGCGCATGTGGCGCTTGGCAAGGGCAGGTGGGAGCCAAGCTGGGCGATAGCCGTGCTATTGGTTTTAGTGGCAGCTACCCAGCGGCGTGCGGTGTGCAGCGCTGGTCTATGGCGTATGCCGCGCCCGATGAGTTTGCCGCGCGCGCTATTGCAGGCATGTGGCTGGCGCAAGGCGGCAGTATTGGCGGGCAGGTGCGCTTTGAGGCAGTGCCGCCCAGCGTGCGCAGCCAACCTGCGCTGACTGAAGTGGCTTCGCCCGCTTTGGCCGAGGTGATTCGCGACATCAACAAATACAGCAACAACGTGATGACGCAGCAAGTTTTCTTAACCATGGGGCTGCATACCAGCGGGCGCGGCAGCATGGATAGCGCCACTGCCGCCGTGCAGCAATGGTGGCGCAGCCGCTTGGGAGATACGCCACCGCCCGATGTGGACAACGGCTCGGGGCTTTCGCGCACGGGGCGCATCAGCGCCTCATCTTTGGGGGCTATGCTGCAGGCGGTGTGGAAGTCGCCCACCATGCCCGAGTTTATTTCTTCGCTGCCCATAGCGGGCATAGATGGCACTTTGCGCCGCAGCCGCGTGCGTGTGCCTGGCAGCTCGCACTTGAAGACAGGCACTTTGAATGATGCTTCTGCGCTGGCGGGCTATGTGCTGGGCAATAACGGGCGCTACTACGTGATGGTGGCTATGGCCAACAGCCCCAATGCGGGAGCGGCGCGCCCTGCGTTTGAGGCGCTGGTGGATTGGATTATGCATTTGCCTGCACAAGACGATACGGGCGCAAGCCTTGTCAGCCCAAGTTACGAGGCAGCGCCAGTGGGCCATGCCGATGGGCAGTGACTGGGCAAGCGGCACAGACAGGCAAACGGACAAACGCCACAAAAAGCAGGCGTTTGGCTCGGGCAAGGCTGCTTTTTCGGAGGAAAAAGACCAAATGACTTGCTATGGCTTGCAAAGCGATAAAACCGAGCTTTTTTGCAGCGAATACAAATAAGGCAAATCTTGCAACTCTCGCAACTCTTGTAAATAAGGCGCGGGTGCGTTGCTGGCGGGGTGTTTTAAAGCAGGCTGGGTGCTAGACTGGCAGCCGTTGTTTCTTTCATTCAAGCCAAACGCCATGCAGACCTTTTTATCTATGCCGCTGCTTTCGCTCAAGCCTTTTGTGGCGCTGCTGGCGGTGGTTAATCCGTTAGCGTGCTTGCCGTTTTTTATCCACTACACCCACGGTTTTGATACCGCGCAGCGTAAAAAGACCATTGGCGTGACCAGTCTAACGGTGCTCGTAGTGCTGGCTTGTTGCGCCTTGCTGGGCTTGCGCATTTTGCAGTTTTTTGGCATTTCGTTGGCAAGTTTTCAAGTCGGCGGCGGCTTGCTGCTCATGATAAGTGCGCTCAATATGCTCAACGCCCAGCCTGCCGAGGCCAAAACCAATGTGGCCGAAGCCAGCTATGCGGCAAGCCAGTCCAGCGTTGCCGTGGTGCCGCTGGCCATACCTTTGCTCACGGGGCCGGCCAGCATGTCTACCATGGTGATTTTTGCCGAGCGCACGCAAAATATGCTACAGATGGTGCAGTTGCTTTGCTACGCGGCGGTGGTGGCTGCGGCAGTGTATGTCAGCTTTAACATGGCACCGCGCATTGCGCGGGTGATGGGGCGCACGGGTATTAACGTGATGACGAGGCTGATGGGGCTGATTTTGGCCGCCATGAGTGTGGAAGTGGTTAGCGAAGGGCTGAAAAAGATTTTCCCACTGCTCGCTGGCAGCTAAACCCCAACAAAAGCCGCATTGCTTGCGGCTTTTTGGCAAACGATTTTTAACCCGCGCAGGCTATAGCTATTGCGTGCGTAGGCGTTTGCGTTAATCGGCTTTTTTCTTGAGTATTTGCAAAGCGGCAAACGGATGCGGCTGGCTGCTGCTCTCTTCGGTAAAGTCGCTGCTTTGGGCGTGCATGGTGGGGGCTTGCGGGCAGGTGTCGTGCTTGGGCGATATGGGCAAATCCATCAGCAGCTCGTCTTCGATAAGCGAGAGCAGGTCAAACTGCTTGCTGTAAACCAGCACATCTTCTTCTATTTCTTCATCAAGCTGCAAGGCGGTGGCCTCGTCGCGCACAAAGCGGAATGAACGCTCTATGTGCATGGGCTGCACAATGGCTTGCAAGCAGCGCTGGCACTGCATAGGCAAGGTGGTGCTGATGTGCAGGTCGAGCCAGATTTGCGGGCTGCTGCCAGTTTCTGCAACGGTTCTGCCCTGGGCTTGCCATTGCACGCTGGTGCTGGCCGCATCGCTGGCGCATTCTTCGCGCAGGCGGGGGAAGTCTTGCAGAGGCTGCGTGCCTTGCAGCGTAGCGCCTTGTTCGGCAAAGGCAGTGATGTGCAGCAAGCGGGCGTTAAAGCCGTTGTGTGGGGTTGTTGGGGTGTTGGTTGTCATGGCGCCTTAGTTTATGCTGATTTTGTGCCAGTTGCTGCCACCCAATCATTTGCAAATGCATTTACAGCAGCATTTACAGCGGCATTTGCCAATTCATTAGCCCCGTAAACTTTGGCGTTTTTAAGGCTATGGTACAAATTACTTTTTTATAAACTCAAGCAAATGGCAGCCATATGACGACAACTCCGTCTCAACTTGTTTCAATTGATATAGGCATAGAAGGCATGCGTTGCGCCTCGTGCGTGGCGCGGCTGGAGCAGGCTTTGGCCAAAGTGCCTGGCGTGGCTGAGGTGGCTGTCAATCTGGCAACTGAATCGGTGCGTATCCAGTGGGAGCAGCAAGCAGCAGCCAATGCGCCCACTTCAGCCACTTCACCCGTTGAGCTGGCAGATAACGCCAAGCAGCCGATGCCAGTTGCGCCGCCAGAGATTTTGCGCGCCATCCGCACCATTGGCTACACGCCCAAGCCCATGCGCGATACGGTTGCTCCCGAGCAGGCGCAATACGTGTTTGGCATACGCAAAGACTTTTTGCCTGTGCTGCTGGGGCTGGTGCTAAGTGCGCCGCTGGTGCTGCCCATGCTGCTTATGCCCTGGCTGGGCGCAGAGCAAGCGCATGCACTTATGCCCGTTTGGATACAGGCAGTGCTGGGTACGTTGGTGCAATTTACACTGGGGCTGCGGTTTTATCAGGGGGCTTGGCATGCCATCAAGCAGCGCAATGGCAATATGGAATTGCTGGTGGCGCTGGGCACTAGCGCCGCGTGGGGCATGTCGATGTGGCTATGGCTACGCACTGGCATGGCTGCGCCCGATATGGGGCACGATGCGGGGCATGGAGCAGGTGCGCCTGCGGTGTATTTTGAAAGCGCCGCCGTGGTGATTACGCTGGTGCAATTGGGCAAGTGGCTGGAGCTACGCGCACGGCGGCAAACCGTATCGGCCATAGCTGCTTTACAAGCCTTGCGCCCAGAGGTAGCGCACTGGCTGGCTGCGGACGGACAAGAGCGCGATGTGCCCGTAGCCGAGCTGCTGGTGGGCGACGTGGTCGTCATCAAACCAGGCGAGCGCGTGCCTGCTGATGGCGTAGTTACGCTAGGCCATAGCCAGATTGATGCCAGTTTGCTTACAGGCGAGCCGCTGCCCGTAGATGTGACGGTGGGCGACAAGCTCACAGGCGGCAGCTTGAACGGCAACGGCGTGCTACACATGCAGGTAAGTGCCACGGCCAGCGCAGGCGTGCTGGCGCAAATCATCCGCTTGGTGCAAGACGCGCAAGCCGCCAAGCCGCCCATACAGCAACTGGTAGACAAAGTAGCCGCAGTGTTTGTGCCTGCTGTGCTGGTGATTGCGGCGGCTACGCTGGGCGGCTGGTTGCTGGTTGGCCTTGCTCCTGAGCAAGCAGTGCTGCGCGCCGTAGCCGTGCTGGTGATTGCCTGCCCCTGTGCGCTGGGGCTGGCAACGCCTGTAGCGATTATGGTAGGTACAGGGGCGGCTGCGCGGCACGGCATTTTGATTAAAAACAGCACGGCACTAGAGCTGGCGCAGCGCATAGAAACAGTAGCCTTTGATAAAACAGGCACACTCACCCAAGGGCGGCCTGCACTGGCAGCACTGTGGCAAAGCGATGCACAAGCACAAGCCAAGGCAGACGGCACAACAGCCCTGCCAGACGCTTTGCCATTGGCCGCTGCACTGCAACAGGGTAGCGAGCACCCGCTGGCACACGCCGTATTGCAAGCACAAGCAGCAGCGACAACCAGCAACCCCACCTTGGCAATGGCCACGCAAGTGCAAGCCGTGCCAGGCTGTGGCATTGTGGGCAGCATCAACGGGCAAGGCTACGCCATGGGCAGCATGCGCTGGGCGCAGGCTTTGCAGGCCGAAATACCCGCAGATGCGCAAGCATTTTTGCAGCAATGGAGCCAGCAGGGGGCAACCTTATCGGTGCTAATGGCAGTAGCAGGCGATTTGCCGCAAGCGCAAGGCGGCGCGGAGTTGGCGGCAACGCAGATTCAGGCGCAAACGCAAACGCACGCGCGTATCGTGGCTGCCTTTGCCTTTACCGACACCATCAAACCCGAATCGGCAGCAGCCGTAGCCCAATTGCACGCGCTGGGCTTGCAAACCGTGCTGATTAGCGGCGATAACCGAGCTGCCGCCGAGGCACTGGCGCGGCAACTGGGCATGCACCCAGAGCGTGGCGAAGTGCTGGCTGAAGTATTGCCCCAAGGCAAGGCACAAGCCATAGCCCAACTGCAAGGCGCAAAACAAGGCGCGGAGCATGGCAATGCGCGAGTTGTGTGCATGGTGGGCGACGGCATCAACGACGCACCCGCACTGGCCGCTGCCGACGTGGGCATGGCTATGGCCAACCCGCAAGGCGGCACCGATGTGGCACTGCACGCCGCAGACATTACCCTGATGCGCGGCGATGTGCGCCTCGTAGCCGCCAGCATTGATATTTCGCGGCGCACGGTGCAGAAAATACGCCAAAACCTGTTTTGGGCGTTTGCCTACAACGTGGTGGGCATACCGCTGGCGGCAATGGGTATGCTTAGCCCCGTGGTAGCGGGTGCGGCGATGGCGCTGAGCTCCGTTACCATTGTGAGCAACGCCTTGCTGCTGCGCCGCTGGCGGCCGCAATTTGGTAAATGATTGGCAAAGGGTTGTTCTTCAGTAGCAGCGTTGAGAAAAAACGCTGCAAACCAAATCCATAAAGCCTTGAAATAAAAACAGGATGCTTTGGCAAAAAGCATCCTGTTTTTTTATGCCTGCCCTCTGGCTGCGCGCTAAAAGGCAAGTCTGGAAAGGCAAGTCTGGAAGGGTTGCTTTTCAAACCAGCCTTGAGCCATGAAAAGCAGCTTTTTAAAAGCAGCTTTTCAAAGGTTTTCAAAGCCATTCAAAGCCATTCAAAGCCATTCAAAGCCGTTGATATCCAGAGATGGCGTTTGCCTCTTGCTTTTTTCCTCTTGCCTCAAGCAGCTCGTGCCTAGTTGCTGCGAAAGATATCAGCCTCAGCCGACGGCACGACGCTGCCGCCTGCTTCGCTTGGGCTTTCGCCTTGCTCTGCCTCGGCGTCTTCGCCGCCCGAGCTGCTGCCGTAGGTGCTCACGCCAATGCGGTTAATGCCGCGCCCGCCAGCGTACTCCTCATACGCCCAATCGCCGCCAGAGCGCGTAACGCCTGGTGGCGGCTCGGTAATGGGGGTAACGGGCACGCCTTGCAGGGCGGTTTGCATGTAGCGAATCCAGATGGGCAGGCTCAAGCCGCCACCCGTTTCACCTGAGCCCAGATTGCGCGGGTTGTCGTGCCCAAACCAGACTACGGCAACCAGCGAAGGCTGAAAGCCTGCAAACCACGCATCTTTTGAATCGTTGGTGGTGCCCGTTTTGCCGTACAAGTCTGAGCGCGCCAGCGTAGCGGCTGCACGCGCGGCAGTGCCTCGGATGGTAACGTCGTTGAGCATGCTGTTCATGATGAAAGCGTTACGCGCAGGAATGGCGCGCATGCTTTCATTGAGCTGTGGCGGCTCTACTTGCGAGATGATTTTGCCGCGCTGGTCTGTAATGTGGGTAATGATGTAAGGGTTGACGTGGTAGCCGCCATTGGCAAAAGTGGCAAAGCCTGTTGCCATCTCCAAAGGCGAGGCCGTGCCTGAGCCTAGTGCCAGAGTTAAGTAAGGCGGGGTGCGATCAGCGGGAAAGCCAAAGCGGGCAACCCAATCTTGTGCTTTTTGCGTGCTGACGGTTTGCAAAATGCGCACTGAAGGCAGGTTTTTTGAGCGGGTTAAAGCCTGCCGCATGCTGATTGCCGGGCCGTTGCTGCCATCGTAGTTTTTGGGCGACCAGGGTTGCCCGCCTGTCTCGCTGGCACTGATAGTGAGCGGGTCGTCGCTAATTATGGCGCTGGGCATTACGCCTTCTTCAAGGGCTGCCGAATAGATAAAGGGCTTGAAGCTCGAACCTGGTTGGCGGTAGGCCTGTGTTGCGCGGTTAAAGTGGTTTTTGCCAAAGTCAAAGCCGCCAATCAGCGATTTGATAGCGCCCGTAAGCGGGTCTAGAGCAACGAGCGCGCTTTCGACCTCGGGCAGTTGGCGTATTTCCCAGCCGTTGTGCTCGGTGTGGACTATGCGCACCACTGCGCCACGGCGAATTTGCTGTGCTGCGGGCGCACGGCTCGATAGCGCCCATGAAGCAAAGCGCAGGCCGCTGCCGCTGATGGTGATGGGGTTTTTATCGCTGCGGCGCACCACGACTTTGCCTGGCTGCGCTTCAAGCACCACTGCAGCGAGCATATCGCCTGCATCAACAGTGTTACTCAATGCTTCGGCAATGGCCTCATCAAGCAAATCGGGCTCATTGGGGAGCGCAGCGTAATACTCGGGGCCGCGGTAGGAGCGTTTGGCATCGTAGCTAAGTATGCCTTGGCGCACGGCAGCGTAAGCGGCATTTTGCTCTTTGGTTGTGATGCTGGTGTAAACGTTTAAACCAAGGGTGTAGCTGTCGTTGCCGTATTGTTTGAAAATCATATCGCGCACCATCTCGCCAACGTGTTTGGCGTGTACCACTTGGTCTACCTCCATGCGCTTGATAACGAGCGGTGTGGCTTTGGCTGTGGTGGCTTGGTCTGGCGTGATAAAGCTGTTTTCGACCATGCGGTCAAGAATGTAGACTTGGCGGATGCGGGCGCGTTCGGGATTGACGATGGGGTTGTATAGCGAAGGTGCTTTGGGCAGGCCTGCCAGCATGGCGGCTTCGGCCAGATTGATGTCTTTGATGGGTTTGCCGAAATAGGCCTCAGAGGCAGCAGCAAAGCCGTAGGCGCGGTTGCCTAGAAAAATCTGGTTGAGGTAAATCTCCAAAATCTGGTCTTTGCTAAGTGCGTGCTCCATCTTGAATGCCAGCAAGATTTCATAGAGTTTGCGCGTGAGGGTTTTTTCTGAAGACAGGTAGACGTTGCGCGCGACTTGCATGGTGATGGTAGATGCGCCTTGGCTTTTGGCGCGGCTGAAGTTGGCTATGGCCGCGCGCAGCACGCCTGTGTAATCTACGCCGTGGTGCTCGTAAAAGCGTGCGTCTTCTACGGCGAGAATCGCGTCTTTCATGATTTTTGGCGTTTCACTAAAGGGCAGGTAAATGCGGCGCTCTTCGCCAAACTCGGAAATGAGGTTGCCTTCAGATGTAAATACGCGCAAGGGCAGCTTGGGGCGGTAGTCTTGCAAGCTAGAGATATCAGGCAGGCGTGTGTAGGCTATGGCCAGACCAATGCCTACAAGCAAAACGCTGGCAGCGCCCAGAGCCAGGCAGGTGGCTAGTAAACCCATAAAGAAGCGCGATAGCGCACTGCGTTGGCGCGGGGGCGTTTTTTTGGGCTGGTTTGGCTCGGGTGCGGAGTCTTGCATATTGGGCTGGGGTGAGGATGGGTTGGTAGTGTTGGTCATTACATCCCTTTTGCGGTGGTGCTGGTTTGTGTTTTTGGTTAGCGGTTAAATTTGCGCCTACGCATTGTGCATCAGCTAGCGCGGGTCAGTGTGCATTTAAATGTGCATTTGCTGCTGCGGCAGTGCGGGTAGCGGTTTGTTTTGCGGTGTGCATTGGCATGTGTATGGCGCGTGCAAGATGCGTGCAAGGTGTGGCTTGGGCTAGCTTGTAATGGGTGTGAGTTTGGCCAGCGATAAAGCCAGCCACTTTACACCGTGCCTGCCAAATTGCACTTGCGCTTTGGCATCGTTGCCCTGGCCTTCCAGGCGCAGTATTTGCCCTTCGCCAAATTTGTTGTGAAAGACGCGCATGCCTTTGCGCAGGGTGGCATTATCGGTGGTTGCGCTGGCGCTGCTGCTGGTACTGCTGGTGCTACTTGCTTGGTTGCTTTGGCCTACGGCTTGGCGCACGT
>JAGONG010000081.1 GCA_017993135.1 Allobrachymonas sp. | reverse complement strand
GGCACAGCCTGCACCAGCGACCACGTGCGCAAACTCTTTCGCTACACCGACAGCATCGTCTTTAGCTTCGACGGCGACACCGCAGGCCGCAACGCCGCCCGCAAAGCCCTGCAAGCCGCCCTGCCCTTTGCCAGCGACACCCGCAGCGTCAAATTCCTGTTCCTGCCCGAACAGCACGACCCCGACAGCTTCATCCGCGCCCACGGAGCCGAAGGCTTTGCCCAAGCCGTAGCACAAGCCACCCCCTTGAGCCAATTCCTGCGCGATGCCGCAAGCGCTGGTTGCGAACTCTCCAGCACCGAAGGCCGCGCACGCCTCTCCAGCCAAGCAGGCCCGTTGTGGCAACTGCTGCCCGAAGGCGCATTCAAGCGCCAGCTCCTGAGCGAACTTGCGCACATGATTGGGCTTAACTCGGCCGAACTCGAAACCCTCTGGGGCAACACCGCCCCACAGCAGCGCACATCTGCCAACTCGCCCGCCTCAAGCAACGCCAGTAGCCACCAAGACCACAGCCAGCACGAACCCAGCAATCACAGTTACAACGCCCCCCACCAGCAACCCGACCCACCCCCAGCCATCTACGCCCACAGCGCACCTGCCAGCCGCCAGCGCAGCCGCACCCCGTTTACCCCGTGGTCGTCGTCACCCGCCAGCCCGCGCCGCGCCAGCAAAGCTGGACGCAGCGCCATACACACCCAAGCCGACCACGCCCTGCGCTACCTGCTAGGCAGCATCCAAACGTGGGATGCACTCAGCACCGCACAGCACCACGTCCTCGTTAGCCAGCCGTGGCCGCACGGCGCATTTTTTGCGTGGCTTGAAACCCAATACATCGAACACGGCAATCAGCCCTGGAGCGCCCTGCGCGTAGCATTGCAAGACCCCAGCACCGCCGACTTTGCCGCGCTCGCCGCGCAACTGATGAACTCTGACCACCGTCTGGCCGAACCCGATGCCAACGAATTCATGCAAAACGTCCGCGCCTTGCAACTGCAACAGCTCAAACAACAACAAGCCATGGCCTACGCCCAGCACGACCTAGCCACCGCCCAGCGCCTCACAGCCGAAATCGCACAAATCACCCAAACCATTCTCCCCCGCAAGCCATAGCACCACATGCTTTGCCGCACATGCGAAAATATTCGCATCTTTGGCTCTTTTTACCCTGTTTACCTGTATACGCTCCATGACCACCCCCACCACCCCCACCTGCATCCGCCCCGACGTGCAAGCCATGCACGCCTACGCCGTAGCCAATGCCACAGGCCTCATCAAACTCGATGCCATGGAAAACCCCTTTGGCCTGCCCCCTGCACTGCAAGCCGCTTTGGGCGCGCGCCTCGGGCAGCTTGCCATCAACCGCTACCCTGGCAACGAAACGCACCGCCTGCACCAAGCCCTCATGGCGCACTACCAGCCACCAGCAGGTTACAACGTGGTCTTGGGCAATGGCTCTGACGAACTCATCGCCATGCTCGCCACCAGCGTACTCAAAACCGCCCCCGCCGTACTGGCAGCAGGCAGCACAGCACGCGCAGCCACCCTGCTCGCGCCACAGCCCAGCTTTGTTATGTACCAAATCGTGGCGCAACTGCTAGGCCTGCAATTTGTGGGCGTGCCGCTGCAAGACGATTTTGAGCTTGACACCCCCGCCATGCTCGCAGCCATAGAGCAGCACCAGCCCGAAATCATCTATCTGGCCTACCCCAACAACCCCACTGGCACCCAATGGCAGGCAGACAGCATCGCCCAATGCATTGCAGCCGCAGCCAGCTACGGCGGCTTGGTCGTGCTAGACGAAGCCTACCAACCCTTTGCCAACGCCACCTGGCTCGACCGCGTAAAAGCCGCCCCGCAAGAAAACCGCAACGTCATCGTCATGCGCACCATGAGCAAATTTGGCTTGGCAGGCGCGCGTTTAGGCTACCTGTTTGCACCGCAATGGCTCGCCGAGCAAATCGACAAAGTGCGCCCCGCCTACAACATCAGCGTACTCAATGCCGAATGCGCCCTGTTTGCGCTTGAGCATGCCGACGTATTTGCCCAACAAGCCGCCACCCTGCGCGCCGAGCGCGAGCGCCTGCAAACCGCACTGCGACAAATCCCGCACCTCCACGTCTACCCCAGTCAGGGTAATATGGTGCTGGTACGCTGCACGGGCGCACCCACCCAGGCTGCCAATGCACACGCTGGCATGAAAGAGCGCGGCGTATTGGTGAAAAATGTTTCTACAATGCACCCCATGCTTGCCAACTGCCTGCGCCTGACCGTAGGCAGCCCCGAAGAAAACACCGCCATGCTCGCAGCCCTGCAAGCATCGCTGTAATTCAAGGCAACTCCGCCCTGTTTTTACAACCCTACCCTTAACCACACCACGTTTACCAACGCCAACTTGACCCAAACATTGCCATGACCACCCAACGCCGTAGCGAAGCCTCGCGCCAAACCGCCGAAACCTCCGTCACCACCGCCATCAACCTTGACGGCACAGGCAGCGCCGAGCTGCACACAGGTATCGGTTTTTTTGACCATATGCTCGAGCAAATCGCCCGCCATGGCTTAATCGACCTGCGCGTGCACTGCCAAGGCGACTTGCACGTTGATGGCCACCACACCGTTGAAGACGTAGGCATCACCCTTGGCCAAGCCTTTGCCCGCGCCCTTGGCGACAAAAAAGGCATTCGCCGCTACGGTCACGCCTACGTGCCACTGGATGAAGCATTGAGCCGCGTCGTTATCGACTTTTCAGGCCGCCCCGGGCTCGTGCTCAACATCCCCTTTGCCAGCGCCATGGTAGGCAGCTTCGATACCCAACTCACGCAAGAGTTTTTCCAAGGCTTTGTCAATCACGCCGCTGCCACCATCCACATCGACACCCTGCGCGGCATCAACACCCACCACCAGATTGAATCCGTCTTTAAAGCCTTTGGCCGCGCCCTGCGCATGGCGCTTGAAATCGACCCGCGTGCCGCCAACAGCATTGCATCCACCAAAGGTTGCCTGTAAATGAAGCCTGTCGTTGCAGTAGTAGATTACGGCATGGGCAACCTGCGCTCGGTCGAGCAAGCCATGCGCCATGCGGCACAGGGCGAATGGCAAGTCACAATCGCCCACAGCCCCGAGCAAATCGAGCAAGCACAACGCATCGTGCTCCCGGGCCAAGGCGCCATGCGCGACTGCATGCAGCACCTGCACGAAAGCGGCATGCAGCAAGCCGTACTGCAAGCCGCCCGCAACAAGCCCTTGATGGGCGTATGCGTAGGCATGCAAATGCTGCTTGAGCACAGCCAAGAAGGCAACAGCCCCGCGCTAGGCTTGCTGCAAGGCGAGGTAAAACGCTTTACCCTTGAGCAACAAACCCAGAGCGACGGCAGCCGCTACAAAATCCCGCAAATGGGCTGGAACCGCGTGCGCCAAAGCCAGCCCCACGCCATGTGGCAAGGCTTGCCCGATGAAAGCTGGTTTTACTTCCTGCACAGCTACTACGCCTGCCCCGCCAACCCCGCGCACAGCGTAGGCTTGGCCCACTATGGCGACTGGTTTACTGCCGCAATCGCCCGCGACAACCTCTTTGCCACCCAGTTTCACCCCGAAAAAAGCGCCGATGCAGGCCTGCACCTGTACCGCAACTTTTTGCACTGGAAGCCCTGATAGCCACACACGCGCAAGTTTTTCCATCTCCCATTTATCATTGCCCCACGCAGTTTCATTTCCATTTCAAAAAGAAAAACTGTCATTCCCGCGCAGGCGGGAATCCACCACAACGCCCATGCAAGCACAGATTCCCGCCTGCACGGGAATAGCGAGCTATTGCATTTTTATCTGCAATTGGAATTAAACTTTCGTTTAGCCCCTTGTTTTAACTTTTCTGAAACCACCATGCTGCTGATTCCTGCCATCGACCTCAAAGACGGACAATGCGTACGCCTGCAACAAGGCGACATGAACCGCGTCACCACCTTTAACGCCGACCCCGTAGAGCAAGCCCT
>JAGONG010000010.1:7193-35650 GCA_017993135.1 Allobrachymonas sp. | reverse complement strand
AAAACCCGTAGAAGATATTGCTTCACCCTAGGGGAATCCCGATTGACGCAGTACTTGAACGGGCTTGTAATAGGTAACGTGTATTGGCGAACAAATCTTGTAACAAGCAGTGTTGCAAGTGAAGCAGCCAAAACACGGCTTGGTGAGTTAGTTGAAGTCAAGAATCTGCCTTGCACGATGCGGGCAAATTCCATGGCAGATTGAAACGCAACCCCTGAAATTACCTAAACGAGGACACCTCATGAAAAACCGGACCTTTTCCGCATTAACTGTTGCAGCATTTCTGGCGGCAAGTGCTGCACTGGTAGGCTGCTCAAAGCAAGCACCAGAGCAAGGCGAGCAAAAAACAAGCGCACCCGCAAGCGACGTCATCAAAATTGGCGTATTTCAGCCGCTAACTGGCGCCAACAGCGCGGGCGGTGCCGACGAACTCGAAGGCATCAAACTGGCAAACAAACTCTACCCAACCGCATTGGGTAAAAAGGTTGAACTCGTCATCGTCGATAACAAATCCGACAAAGTCGAAGCCGCCAACGCCGCCACCGTGCTCACGCAAAAAGAAAAAGTCAATGCCGTGCTTGGCTCATGGGGCAGCTCGCTATCCATGTCGGGCGGGCCCATCTTTGCCGAAGCAAAAATCCCCGCAGTAGCCCTGTCTGCCACCAACCCCAACGTCACCAAAGGCAACGAATACTACTTCCGCGTCTGCTTCCTCGACCCCTTCCAGGGCACAGTAGGCGCAGCTTACGCCTACAACACCCTGAAGGCGAAAAAAGTAGCCATCATCCGCGAAGTCTCTAACGACTACTCCGTGGGCCTGACTAAATTTTTCGTAGACAACTTCGTCAAACTCACGGGCGACGACAAAGCCGTAGTCGCCACAGCCGACTACAACACAGGCGACCAGGACTTTAGCGCCCAGCTCACCAACATCAAGCAACACAACCCTGATGTCATCTTCGCACCAGGCAACTACACCGAATCCGCCCTCATCATCAAGCAAGCGCGCGCACTCGGCATGCAAACGCCCTTCATCGGTGCAGACACATGGGACTTGGACGCGTTCCTGAAAGTGGGCGGCGACTCGGTTGAAGGCACAGTCATCTCCACCTTCTTTGCCAACGACGTGCCAATCAACAAAACTTCCGAAGACTTCCTCAAAGCCTACCGTGAAGAATACAAAAAAGAGCCAGCCGCCGTTGCCGCACTGGGCTTTGACGGCTACCGCATGGTGCTCGATGCCATTGCCCGCGCCAACTCTGCCGAGCCGCAGAAAATCCGCGACGCACTGGCACAAACCAAAAACTTTGAAGGCGCAACAGGCAACATCACCATGGATGCCAACCGCGACGCTGAAAAATCTGCTGTATTCAAGCAAGTCAAAGGCGGCAAATTTGTATTCCTCTCCACCGTTGCCCCTTAATTTGGAAAAGAGCAGTTAATGCCTGAAATAAACCAAATAGCCTAAATAAGCTAAATCAGTTAAATAAGGCAAATATGCATGCTGCCGCAGTAACTGGCGGCAGCATGCATAGCTTGGCAGCAAGGCAGGTATATTTTTTTAAAATGCTGAAAATGATTTGTTGGCTTTAATGATTCTGGCATATGCTGGATTTTGATAACGAAATTTTTAGCATAAAAGAATCGTTTAAAAATAATACTTAATTAAGATTTAAATAAAAGCCAAAACAAGGCGATAACATTTTCAGAGGAATTTTATGGACATTCAGAATTTTTTACAGCACTTTGTCAATGCGCTGTCGCTCGGCAGCCTTTATGCATTGATAGCCATTGGCTACACCATGGTCTATGGTATTTTGCGATTAATCAACTTCGCGCACGGCGACATATTCATGATTGGTGGCTATCTGGCATTTTATGCCGCCACCACCTTCATGATGCCCTGGTGGGCAGCCGCAGCCGTGTCAGTAGGTTTAACCATGCTCTTTGGCATGGGGCTGGAGCGCGTAGCGTATCGCCCGCTGCGCGATTCTCCGCGTATCTCGGTCATGATTAGTGCCATTGGCGCATCGTTTTTAATTGAAAACCTTGCCACAGTCGTATTTGACGCACGCCCAAAAGCATTTCCAGTACCAGAGTTTTTCGCCAAACAATTCGTCATTGGTGGCGTACACGTAGCGGCAGTAAGTGCCATTATTCCACTGGTAACCATGCTTATTTTGAGCATACTGCTTTGGGTGGTATAC
Organism: Allobrachymonas sp.; assembly: GCA_017993135.1. GTDB lineage: Bacteria > Pseudomonadota > Gammaproteobacteria > Burkholderiales > Burkholderiaceae_C > Brachymonas. The sequence goes on along the minus strand of JAGONG010000010.1, from coordinate 33,443 downwards.
CGCACAAAAACAGGCATGGCAATGCGCGCAGTCTCTACCGACGTAGAAGCCGCACGCTTAATGACCATTGATGTTAATAAAATCATATCGGTCACATTTGCCATCGGCAGCGGTTTGGCTGCTGTAGGCGGCATTATGTGGGCGCTCAAATACCCGCGACTAGAGCCGTTAATGGGCATCATGCCAGGCTTGAAATGCTTTATTGCAGCGGTTATCGGTGGCATCGGCAGCGTTGCTGGCGCGGTGCTGGGTGGTTTGCTCCTTGGCTTGATTGAGCTACTGACCATTGCCTTTTTGCCTGAATTAACAGGATACAAAGATGCCTTTGCATTTGTCTTGTTAATTGTGGTGCTATTGGTTAAACCAACAGGCTTGCTTGGCAAAAATCAAAAGGAGAAAGTTTAATGACTTCGCTGGCAAAAAACATGAATAGCAAGAAAAACAATATGCTTACGCTTGGCGCGTTGATGCTGGTAATGCTGGTACTTGCGCTTGCCGAGAATTTCCTGGATAGTTTTAGCATGCAGATTTTCAAACTGTGCGCTATTAACATCATACTTGCGCTATCGCTTAACCTGATTAACGGCTTTACTGGTCTGTTTAGTTTGGGGCACGCTGGTTTTATGGCAATAGGTGCATATACATGCGCAGTGCTCACCATGTCGAGCGATCAAAAGGAAATCAACTACGTACTGCAACCCATCGCACCTTGGCTAGAAAATATCCATATGCCATTTGTGCCAGCTTTGATTTTGAGCGGTGTGGTTTCTTGTGCGCTTGGCTGGTTTTTGGGCGTGGTAGCTTTGCGCCTGCGCGATGATTATCTTGCCATTGCAACGCTTGGTTTTTCAGAAATCATTCGCGTGATTTTAACCAATGCCCAATCGGTTACTAACGGCTCTTTGGGTCTAAAAGGCTTGCCACGTTTTACTACCATGTGGTGGGCGTGGGGCTTGGCGGTAGCATCAGTTATTTTTATGGTGCTGCTCATTCGCTCAAGCTATGGGCGTGCTTTTAAAGCCATTCGTGATAATGAAATTGCTGCCGAATCCATGGGTATTAATGTATTCGGAACCAAAGTTTTATCGTTTGCAATATCCAGCGGTTTGGCTGGCATTGCAGGTGGTTTGCTAGCCCATCACTTGACAACGATTGACCCCAAGCAGTTTATCTTTTTGAAAACATTTGATATTTTGCTCATCGTTGTGCTCGGTGGCGTAGGTTCCATTACAGGCTCTGTTATTTCAGCCATTGTTGTAACTGTGGCTATGGAGGCACTGCGCTTCATGGACGGACCTTTGAACCTGGGCTTTATGGTAACGGCGGGCACGCCTGGCTTGCGCATGGTGTTTTTCTCGATTTTGCTGATGGTGGTGGTTATTTACCGCCAGCAAGGGCTTATGGGAACAAATGAATTTAGTTGGGGAGCGTTGTCACGCTTGGGTGCAAGGTTGCGAGGCAAAAAGCCTGCGGCAGACGTTGCGAAGGAGGGTAAGTAATGGCTACCTTGCTACAAACAACAGGTGTAAATAAGAAGTTTGGTGGGCTTTCTGCTGTAACCGATTTAAATGTCCGAGCCGATGAGGGCGAGATTATTGGTTTGATTGGTCCTAATGGCGCTGGTAAAACCACTTCGTTTAACCTGATTACGGGTGTTTATACGCCCACCAGCGGGCGTATTGAATTTGCTGGCACTGATATTACGGGCATGAAGCCGTTTAATATCACACGCCTTGGCGTAGCGCGTACCTTTCAAAACATTCGCTTGTTTAAAGATATGAGCGTGTTAGAAAACGTACTGGTTGCACAGCATATGCGCATGGGTACCAATTTATTTGAAGCCACTTTGCGCCTGCCTTCTTATATGAAAAAGGAAAGGCGCTTGCTTGAGCGCGCCGAAGCGCTGCTTGAGGAGGTTGATTTATTAAAGCATGCACATGAAAAATCTACCAGCTTGCCTTATGGCAAGCAGCGCAGATTGGAAATTGCGCGTGCGCTTGCAACCGAGCCAAAGCTGCTGTTTTTAGATGAGCCTGCCGCTGGTATGAATCCGCAAGAGTCGGCTGAATTGATGGATTTTATTTTCAAAATCCGCGACCAGTTTAATTTGACTATTGTGTTAATTGAGCACCATATGCAACTGGTTATGGGCGTTTGTCAGCGTCTGTATGTGCTTGATTATGGTATTACTATTGCACAGGGTACACCTGAAGAAATACAAAATAATCCCAAAGTTATTGAAGCCTATCTGGGGATGGAATAATGTTATCAATTAAAAATCTTTCTGTGCATTACGGCGGTATTCATGCGCTGCGTGGTATCAGTTTTGATGTGCCTGCTGGCAAAATCGTTACGCTCATTGGCGCAAACGGCGCAGGCAAAAGCACTACGCTTAACTCGATTGTTGGGCTGGTTAAGGCCGATGGCGGCTCGGTGAGCTGGAATGGGCGCGAGATGCGCGGGCTTAAGACCCGCAATATCGTCAAATCTGGCGTGGTGCTGGTGCCTGAGGGCAGGCGTGTTTTTCCTAACCTCAATGTGGATGAAAATCTGATTTTGGGGGCTTATTCGCGCAATGACAAGGCAGAGATTGCCGCCGATTTGGAGCGTATTTTTGCTTTGTTTCCACGTCTTAAAGAGCGTTACAAGCAAAAGGCTGGCACGCTTTCGGGCGGCGAGCAGCAAATGCTGGCGGTGGGGCGCGCGTTGATGACCAAGCCGCAAGTGCTGATGATGGATGAGCCTTCTTTAGGGCTGGCTCCCATTATTGTGGGCATGATTTTTGACATCATTCGCCAGATTAATTCAGAGGGCGTAACGGTGCTGCTGGTTGAGCAAAACGCCAAGGCTGCGCTGGATGTGGCTGATGTGGGCTATGTGATGGAAACTGGCACTATCAGTTTTTCTGGCAGTGGCAAAGATTTGCTGGCCGATGACCGCATTCGCAAGGCGTATCTGGGCGAGCATTGAGCCGATTGGCTTGCTTGCGCAAAAGGGCATCACTGCTTGGGTGATGCCCTTTTTTATTGTCTGAATGCTCTTTTGCTGCCCACGCGGGCGCTGTTGTTATTGCGCTTGCTGGGCGCTTGCTGCGGCGCTTATTCCACCAGTGCGGCTTGCTTCCATGCGGCGCTGGCTTGTGCGGTGTCTTGCCGTGTTTCGGCGATGCGAGCCAGCGCGCGCCATGCATTGCGTAGCAAGGCGGGGTCGTTTTGCAAGCCTTTGGTAGCTTGCGTGAGGAGTTGCTGGGCTTTGCCCCAGAGCTGGCGTTGCAGGCAGGCCATGCCCATGAGGTATTGGAGTTCGGCATGCTGGGGCGCGCGCAGGTGCGCTGCCTCTATGCGTTGGAGCCAGGTGTTGTCTATGGCTTGGTCGCTGCTTTGCAGGGCGTTGATGAGTTGGCTGCGCTGCTTGGGAGAGAGGTTCTCAGGCTGCGCGGCGTAAAGTTCCCAGACGGGCAGCAGCCAGATGCGGGCTTGTTCGATGTTGCCTTGCAGCGCAATCATGCGTTGCGCGGCTTGCAGGGCTACGTCGGGTTGGGCACGTTCGGTTTTGTCGAGTTTTTTCCAGAAGGTTTCGAGTTGTTGTGGGTCGCTGGCTGAAGCAATCATGTCGCTGGCGAGTTTGGCCATGATGGCTTTGCCTGCTTCTTCAGAGAATGCCTTGTGGCGCACGAGCGTGCGCCCCGTTTCTAGTGCGAGTTTGCTTTGTCCGAGCCTGCGTGCGGCTTTGAGCTTGATGCGTAGCGCCTGCACGCGGCGGCTGGCGCCTTGCGGCAGGGCGTTGAGTTGTTGCAGGGCTTGGTGTGGGGCGTGGTCGTCAAGTAGCCAACTGGCTGCGCGCAGGTGCAGGCCGTCGCGGGTTTCTTGTGCGGTTTCGCCGCGCACGCTGGCGGCTTCTTGTTGTGCCTGATGCATGGCTTGGTCGCGCGCGGGCTGGTCTTGCAAGGCGTGGCTGCTTTGGGCAACGATGAAGTGCGCCTGGGTGCGTAGCTGTTGGCGGTAGGGCAGGGGGGTGTCGGCAGGTTCGCTGTGTGCGCCAGTGGTGTCGTAAAGCTCGCTTTCGTGCCGCAGTGCGTGTTGTGCCGATTTGCGGGCGCGGGCAAAACGGCCTGCCAAGTAGTGCGAGAGCGCATCAAGCATGTGGGCGTGCATGGCGCGCTCGCGTTGCTGTATGCGCCAGCGGCGTGCTTTTTGTGGCAGTTTGCGCAGTGCGCTGGCAGAGCGCAGCAGTATGAGCAAGATGGCAAAGGTGCAGATGATGGCTGCTAAGGCAAAGTTCAGCGAGAAGTCGATGGCAGTGTTGGGCGGCAAGTACATGGTGAGCATGACTTGGTTGTTGCCAGCAAGCAAGGCCAGTGTGACGGCTGAAACAAAGAGCAGCAAAAGCCAGAAAAGCGCGCGCATGGTTATTGCCCCGTTGCGCTAACGGCTGCCAGCGCGGCAAGTGTGTCGGTGATGGGCGGCAGTGCGCTTGTTTGGCTGAGGTTTTTTAGCTCGTCAAGCGTGTTGATGCTGGATTTGACCAAAGGTGCATCGGTATCAAAATATTTTGCTAGCAGGGCGTGCGCGGCATCGAGGTCGCGCTGCGCAAGGGTTGGCTGACGCGCGAGTAGCGATAAACGGGCGCTAAGCAGGCGCAGGCGCAGGTGTTCGCGCACATACAGGGTTTGCTCTGGCGCGAGCAGGGCAGCTTCGGTGCTTTCAATGGTGCGCACTTTTACCAGTTGGGTGGCGCTGTCACGGATGTCGTGCCACAGCCGCAGCCAGCGTGAGGCGTTGGCAGGGCTGGTAACAGGGCGGGTGGAGGCTTTGGGGCGCAGTGTAGGGGTTTGGCTGCCTTGCAGTGGCAAGGCATCAAGCCGTTGCAGCAAGCCGTCGAGCTGGGTGCTGAGTTGAGCTATGTCGGAGAGTTGCACATTTTTAAAACGTGCCATATCTTGCGTAATAGCATGTTGCAGCGCGGCAAGCCTGGGCTGGTGTGCGGCGCTTAGGCGTTTGTCGGCATCGGCCAAAGCTGCCAGCAGTGGCTGGGCGTTGCCCGATAGCTGTGCTTGCTGTTGTGCAGCTTGCAGGGATGCGCGTAGCTCGGTGAGCAGCGCGGTTTCACTGGCGCTGACCAGTGTTTGCAGCGCCGTATCGGTGCGTACGCGCTGCGCATCCAAATCGGCAATGCGCGTTTCGAGCTGGAGCATTTTGGCCTGCGCTTGCTGGTTTTGTGCGTTGCTGGCGCGGTGTTGTGCGCCCAAGTCGCGGGTTTGTCCGCCAAGCAGGGCAATGTTTTGCGCCATTTGCAGTTCAAACTGGCCAAGGCGCTGTTGCAGGTAAAAAGCATAAGCTGATGCAGCGCCCGCCAGCAGCAAGGCGGCAAGCACAGCAAGGCGCGTTGCCAGCGTAGTCTTGTTGGCTGGCAACGGGGCTGGAGCATGCAAAGGCTGCTCGGGCGGTATGTTAGAGGCGCTGTTTTCGTGCACGGTAGTCATACGCAGGATTGTATCGACTGTGCAATATCGGGCAAGGCAGGTCGGCATATGGCTACACGCCCAAAGCCCAGCGCTTGCGCTTTGGCTGCAATGCGCGGGTGCGTGGCGATGGCGGTGCAGGCATGCCACGCTTGCTCGGGCAGCAGCTTGGCCAAGTTTTCTAGTGCCAAAGAGCTGCCAAAGAGCCAGACTGCGGCTTGCCTGGCGAGTTGCTGCGCCGCTTGCAGTTGGCTCGCATCCCACACGGGCAACTGGCGGCGATAAACGGCAACGCTATCAGCCACGCCGCCAGCTTGGGCAATGGCTTGGCTGAGCCAGTCGCGCCCCGTGCCAGCAGCAGCTTGCGCCGTATCGTCTGCGCTGGGCGCAAGGTCAGTGCCGCGCATGCGTAACACCCGCATGGCTTGCATAGGTGCATTGTGCGTTTGCAACAATTGCGGCTTAACCAGCGACCAAAGCGTTTCAGAATCAAACTGGGCTGCATCGGCTGGCGGGCAGTCAATCAGCGCCGCGTGCAGCCCCGCATCAAGCAAGGCTTGGCGCGTACCCCAACCAGGAGCCCAAGCGCGTAACGCCAGCGTATTCCAACGCGCAGCAGCATCAGGACGCGAAGCAAAAAAATGCTCCACCGCAGGAATACTTACAAAAACACCTGCATGGTAAGTATGCAGCTTGCCCCAAAGCGCCGAAAAACCGCTGCACGCCAAATCGTTATGCAAAGGCGCAATATCAATCAGCGGCAAGGGCAAAAGCGTAGCACCAGCACCAAGAAGCGGCTGAAGCTGCAAACACCACTGCCGCGCTTGCGGCGCAGGGCGGGTAATGATGACTGGAACAGACACAGCGCATACGCTCCTAATCTGCGCCATGCCAAGGCAACGCACCTTGTTGCAACAAGGCTTGCGCAACTTGTGCGCCCAGCGCCTGTGCTTGCTCCAGCGTGCTGCAGCGAGCCTGTGCGCTGGCGCGAATAAGCGGCCCGCGCTCTTGCCCCCAGGCGGCACGCAAGTGCAAACAGCCATCGGCTTGTAAAAACGTGGCATAAGCAGCCAAAGGCACAGAGCAGCTTCCGCCCAAAGCACGGCTTACGGCACGTTCTGCGGCTACGCACAACCAAGTTGGCTGGTGCGCCAAAGCCTGCAACACAGGCAGCAAATCATGGCGGCTGGCGCTAATCTCAATCCCCAAAGCGCCTTGCCCAGCAGCGGGCAGCATCAGCTCGGAATCAAACACTTGGCGAACACGCTCTTGCAGCCCCAAACGCTTCAGCCCTGCTGCGGCAAGCACAAGCCCGTCGTAGTGCCCTGCATCGAGTTTACGCAAACGCGTATCCAAATTGCCACGCAAAGGTGCTATCTGCAAATCAGGTCGCAAAGCCTGCAGTAAAGCCGTGCGGCGCAAACTCGACGTACCCACCACAGCACCAGCGGGCACATCATCCAAACAGGCATAACGCGGCGAAACCCAGGCATCATGCGGGTCTTCACGCTCCAAAACGCAAGCCAACATAAAGCCATCGGGCAACTGCATAGGCACATCTTTGAGCGAATGCACAGCCAAATCAGCCCGCCCCTGCTCCAAAGCCAACTCCAGCTCTTTCACAAAAAGCCCCTTGCCGCCCACCTTGCTCAAAGGCTTATCCAAAATCAAATCGCCCTGCGTAGTCAGCCCCAAAAGCTGCACAGCAAAGCCTTGAGAGGCAAGCAAATCTGCAACATGCTGCGCCTGCCACAGCGCCAAGCGGCTTTGGCGGGTAGCAATCACAAGAGGCGGCTTAGACTGGCTTTTTGAAAGGCAAACAGGCAAACTGGGCATAAAAACAACTCAAGAAAGAGCCTTTAAAAGCGTAGACAGAAAACGCACGCCAAAAACGCAGCCCATAGCTGCACAAGAAAGACCAGGCGCGCAAAAGCAAACAATGCTAGCATGCGCCAAGAAAGTTGTTTTTTCGCACACACAAGAAAAAAACAAATGGCATTTGACGAAACGCAACTTTTTATGCCATAATCCACAGCTTCACCTCTTAACCGAGGTGTAATGTCTGCCCAAGCACGAGGCGCGAATGGTTCGTGGCACCCGTGACGGGCCCAAGACTGGTTTGCTTGTGGTGGCAAAGTGCTACTACTCTCAGGTCCAAGTTGGGAAGTTAAAAAATGATCCAAACAGAATCCCGGTTAGACGTTGCCGACAACACTGGCGCGAAGTCTGTCCTGTGCATTAAAGTGCTGGGCGGTTCCAAGCGTCGCTACGCCAGTGTCGGTGACATTATTAAAGTCAGCGTAAAAGAAGCTGCTCCACGTGGTCGCGTCAAAAAAGGCGAGATTTACAGTGCAGTAGTTGTACGCACCGCCAAAGGCATCCGCCGCGGCGATGGTTCGCTGATCAAGTTCGACGGCAACGCCGCCGTATTGCTTAATAGCAAGCTCGAGCCTATTGGCACACGCATCTTTGGCCCTGTTACGCGTGAACTGCGTAACGAGCGCTTCATGAAGATTGTGTCGCTGGCGCCCGAAGTGCTGTAACAGGAGTGATGGCATGAACAAGATTCGCAAAGGCGACAAAGTGATTGTTATCGCTGGTCGCGACAAGGGCAAAAGTGGTACCGTTGTGCTGCGCAAAGACGATTCGCATGTAATCGTTGAAGGCATCAACCTGGTCAAAAAACACGTCAAGCCCAATCCCATGAAGGGTGAAGAAGGCGGCATCATCACTAAAGAGATGCCGATTCACCAATCCAACATTGCAATTTTCAACGCAGCAACTGGTAAAGCTGATCGCGTTGGTATTAAGACTCTGGCAGATGGCAGCCGTGTGCGCATCTACAAATCCAGCGGTTCAGAAATTGGAGCGGCATAATCATGGCACGTTTACAAAAACACTACCGCGAAAAAGTTGCACCTGCATTGATTGAAAAATTCGGCTACAAATCGCCCATGCAAGTGCCACGCATCACCAAAATCACTCTGAATATGGGTGTAGGTGAGGCAGTTGCTGATAAAAAAGTGATGGATAACGCAGTTGCCGACCTGTCTAAAATTGCTGGTCAGCGCCCTGTGGTAACCAAAGCCAAGAAAGCGATTGCTGGCTTCAAGATTCGCGAAGGACAGCCCTTGGGTTGCATGGTTACATTGCGCGGCGTGCAAATGTACGAATTCCTGGACCGTTTCGTAACCGTGGCTCTGCCCCGTGTTCGTGACTTCCGTGGTATCTCTGGCCGTTCATTTGATGGCCGCGGCAACTACAACGTTGGCGTTAAAGAGCAAATTATTTTCCCTGAAATTGAGTACGACAAAGTCGATGCGCTGCGCGGTCTCAATATCAGTATTACTACAACGGCCAAAACCGACGAAGAGTGCAAAGCGCTGCTGGCCGGTTTCCGTTTTCCCTTCAAGAATTGAGGTGGCTTGTGGCTAAATTAGCTTTAATCCAACGTGAACTCAAGCGTGAAAAATTGGTAGCAAAGTTCGCCAAAAAGCGTGCTGAGCTCAAGGCTACTGCCAGCGATGTAAGTAAAAGCGTTGAAGAACGTGATGCAGCGCGTCTGGCTTTGCAAAAACTGCCTCGCAATGCAAGCCCCACTCGTCAGCGCAACCGCTGCGAGTTGACAGGCCGTCCCCGTGGTACGTTCCGCCAGTTTGGTCTGGGTCGTGCCAAGATTCGTGAAATAGCTTTTGCTGGTGGCATCCCTGGTGTCATTAAAGCGAGCTGGTAATCGGCAGGAGAATCAAAATGAGCATGAGTGATCCCATTGCCGATCTGTTGACCCGTATTCGTAATGCGCAAATGGTTAACAAGGCTACTGTAGTTGTGCCTTCTTCCAAGGTCAAAGTGGCTATTGTCCAAGTGTTGAAAGACGAGGGTTACATTGACGGTTTTGAAGTGAAAACCGAAGCAGGCAAGTCTGTATTGGATATTGCCCTGAAATATTATGCTGGTCGTCCAGTCATTGAGCGTATTGAACGCGTGAGCCGTCCTGGTCTGCGCGTCTACAAAGGCAGCAAGACACTGCCTCAAGTCATGAATGGCTTGGGTGTGGCAATTGTTACTACGCCACGTGGCGTGATGACTGATCGCAAGGCACGTGCTACCGGTGTTGGTGGCGAAGTGTTGTGCTACGTAGCCTAAGCAGGAGAGTCGAAATGTCCCGTGTAGGTAAACTGCCTGTCGTCATCCCTCAAGGTGTGGATGTAGCCATTAATGGCGAAACAGTGAGTGTTAAAGGTACTGGTGGCCAAATGTCCCTGGTTCTGAACTCATTGGTAAAAATTGAAAATAAAGATGGTGCGCTATCTTTGATTCCTGTAGATGAATCTCGTGAAGCCAATGCCATGTCTGGCACCATGCGTCAGCTGGTGAACAATATGGTTGTGGGTGTTAGCAAAGGATTCGAGAAAAAACTTTCACTGCAAGGTGTGGGTTTTAAAGCTACAGCGCAAGGTAACAAGCTCAACTTGGTGGTGGGTTTTTCTCACCCAGTTAACAAAGAAATGCCTGCTGGCATTACTGTTGCAACACCAACGCCCACTGAGGTTGTAATCAAAGGCGCTGACCGTCAGGCTGTAGGTCAAGTAGCTGCTGAAATTCGTGCTGTTCGTCCGCCTGAGCCTTATAAGGGTAAGGGTATTCGGTACGTTGATGAGCGCGTCATCATCAAAGAGACCAAGAAGAAATAAGGATTGGCATCATGTTGAGCAAGAAAGAACAACGCATTCGCCGCGCACGCCAAACCCGTATCCGCATTGCGGCGCAGGGTACAGCGCGTCTGACGGTCAATCGCACCAATATGCATATCTATGCAGCTCTGATTTCAGGTTGCGGCTCCAAGGTGCTGGCAACAGCATCTACTTCCGAGGCCGAAATGCGCAAAGAGCTAGGCGCTGCAGGAAAAGGCGGCAATGTCGCTGCTGCCGCGCTAATCGGCAAGCGTATTGCCGAGAAGGCTAAAGCCGCAGGTGTAGAAAAGGTCGCATTTGATCGTGCTGGCTACGCTTATCACGGCCGAGTCAAAGCATTGGCTGAAGCCGCTCGTGAAGCTGGCTTGCAGTTCTAAGCAGATTGGAATTAAAAATGGCAAAAGTACAAGCTAAACCGCAAGACGATGCACGTGATGACGGCATGCGCGAAAAAATGATTGCTGTCAACCGTGTAACCAAGGTTGTTAAAGGCGGTCGTATTCTGAGCTTTGCTGCGCTTACTGTTGTAGGCGATGGCGATGGTGGCGTGGGCATGGGTAAAGGCAAGTCTAAAGAAGTGCCTTCTGCCGTGCAAAAGGCCATGGAAGAAGCGCGTCGCAACATGTTTAAAGTGTCCTTGAAAAGCGGCACTATCCATCACCAGGTGATGGGTCATCATGGTGCTGCTCGCGTTATGGTGGCGCCCGCTCCCAAGGGTACTGGCATTATTGCTGGTGGTCCTATGCGTGCTGTGTTTGAGGTAATGGGTATTACTGATATTGTGGCTAAGAGCCATGGTTCATCCAATCCTTACAACATGGTTCGTGCCACATTTGATGCTTTGCGCAACGCTACAACGCCTGCTGAAATTGCGGCTAAGCGCGGCAAAAGTGTCGAAGATATTTTCGTTGCCTGATAGGAGGACAAAAGAATGTCTGCAAAACAAACTGTCAAAGTGCAACTGGTGCGTAGCCCTATTGGCTGCAAAGAAAGCCATCGCGCTACTGTGCGCGGTCTGGGGTTGCGCAAACTCAACAGCGTCAGCGAACTGCAAGATACACAAGCAGTGCGCGGCATGATCAACAAGATCAGCTATCTGGTCAAGGTTCTGTAAGGTTGGATGATGGAACTCAATAACATCAAGCCCGCAGCGGGTGCCAAACATGCCAAGCGCCGCGTAGGTCGTGGCATTGGCTCTGGTCTGGGTAAAACAGCTGGTCGCGGCCATAAAGGCCAGAAATCACGCTCTGGCGGCTACCACAAAGTTGGCTTTGAAGGCGGTCAGATGCCTATGCAGCGCCGTCTGCCTAAGCGTGGCTTCAAATCGCATCTGCTGAAATACAACGCCGAAGTGAATTTATCAGAGTTGGCCGCACTTGAATTGGCCGAGATTGATTTGCTGACATTGAAGCAAGTTGGCTTGGTTGGTCAATTGGTTAAGAATGTCAAAGTCATCAAGAGTGGTGAGTTGGCTAAAGCTGTCAAATTGACTGGTATTGCTGCAACTGCAGGTGCTAAAGCAGCTATTGAAGCTGCTGGTGGCAGTGTGGCGTAATAGGTCGTAGTACAAAGGCATTTGACGTGGCTACTGCTCCTAATATGGCATCTGCGGCATCTCCCAAGATGGCTGAATTACGGCGTCGCCTGACCTTTTTGGTGATGGCGCTGGTTGTGTTCCGTATCGGTTCACATATTCCAGTGCCAGGCATCAATCCAGATCAGTTGCAACACATGTTTAAAGACCAGTCTGGCGGTATTCTGAACTTGTTTAACATGTTTTCAGGTGGTGCCCTCAAGCGGTTTTCTGTGTTTGCATTGGGGATCATGCCCTACATTTCTGCATCTATTGTGATACAGCTGATGTCGCATGTTCTTCCTGCTTTTGAGCGTCTTAAGAAGGAAGGCGAAGCTGGGCAACGCAAAATCAACCAGTACACCCGTTATGCGGCGCTGGGTTTGGCGATTTTTCAGTCTTTTGGTATAGCTGCCATGATGGAGAGTTCGCCCGGCTTAGTGCTTAATCCAGGGTTTATGTTTAAGCTAACCAGCATGATTAGCTTGACTACTGGCACGATGTTTTTGATGTGGTTGGGTGAGCAAATCACCGAGCGCGGTATTGGTAATGGCACTTCCATTCTAATCTTCGCTGGTATTGCGTCAGGACTGCCGTCTTCAATTGTTAACTTGCTGGATTTGGTGCGTAACAATGCCATGAATCCAATCGTAGCGCTGGCAGTGCTAGTTGCTGTTGGATTGGTGACTATGTTTGTGGTCTTTGTTGAGCGCGGACAACGCAAAATTCTGGTGAATTATGCACGTCGCCAAGTGGGCAACAAGGTTTATGGTGGTCAAGCATCCCATTTGCCGCTGAAGATAAATATGGCTGGCGTTATTCCTCCCATCTTTGCGTCTTCAATTATTTTGATGCCCGCGACAGTTGCAAGCTGGTTTAGTAGCAGCGATAAAATGCGTTGGCTTAAGAATGTAGCGGCAGCATTGGTTCCAGGGCAGCCTATTTACATTGCGTTGTACGCTGTTGCGATTGTCTTTTTCTGCTTTTTCTATACAGGTCTGGTGTTTAACAGTAGAGAAACTGCAGATAACTTGAAGAAAAGTGGTGCTTTTGTGCCTGGTATTCGCCCAGGTGAAAACACGGCAAAGTATCTTGATAAGGTTTTGTTGCGTTTGACTTTTGCAGGTGCGGCTTATATTACCTTGGTTTGTTTGATGCCTGAGTTTGTGCATCTGCACTTCAATGTACCGTTTAATTTTGGCGGAACTTCACTGTTGATTATTGTTGGTGTAACGATGGAGTTGATGTCGCAAATTCAGAATTATCTGATGACGCAGCAATATGAGAGCCTGATGAAAAAGGCCAATTTCAAACTGCCAAACAGGTGAGGTCATGGCCAAGGACGATGCCATCCAAATGCAGGGTGAAGTGCTTGAAAATTTACCCAATGCTACTTTTAAAGTTAAGTTGGAAAACGGACACGTGGTTTTAGGGCATATTTCTGGAAAAATGCGCATGCATTACATTCGAATTTTGCCAGGGGATAAGGTTACTGTAGAATTGACCCCTTACGACCTAACAAAAGCGCGTATCGTTTTCCGTGCAAAATGACAATAGCATATCAATACAGGATTTGAGGAGAACATAATGAAAGTCTCGGCTTCGGTAAAGAAAATTTGCCGTAATTGCAAGGTCATCCGTCGCAAGGGTGTGGTGCGCATTATTTGCACCGATCCCCGTCACAAGCAGCGTCAAGGCTGATACGTATTTAACAGAGGAAGAACATGGCACGTATTGCTGGTATCAACATTCCGTCGCATCAACACGCTGAAATTGGTTTGACTGCCATTTATGGCATTGGCCGTTCACGTGCACGCAAGATTTGCGAAGTTTGCGCTATTGACTACTCCAAAAAGGTAAAAGATTTTTCTGATGCCGATTTGGAAAAAATCCGCGACGCTTTGGCGCAGTTTACGCTCGAAGGCGATTTGCGACGCGAAGTGACGATTAACATCAAACGCTTGATGGATATCGGCTGCTACCGTGGCTTCCGCCATCGCCGTGGTTTGCCTGTGCGTGGTCAGCGCACACGCACCAATGCCCGTACCCGCAAAGGTCCGCGCAAGGCAGCACAATCGTTGAAGAAATAATCAAGAGCGAGCAACATCATGGCTAAAGCACCAAATAACAGCGCCGCAGCGCGTGTCCGTAAAAAGGTTCGTAAGAATATTGCCGATGGTATCGCCCACGTGCATGCTTCTTTCAACAATACCATTATTACTATCAGCGACCGTCAGGGTAATGCTCTGGCTTGGGCGTCTTCTGGTGGTCAAGGTTTCAAAGGTTCTCGTAAATCCACACCCTTTGCAGCTCAGGTTGCATCAGAGGTTGCTGGTCGTGCTGCCGTAGAGCAAGGCATCAAGAATCTTGAAGTCGAGATCAAAGGGCCAGGTCCTGGTCGTGAGTCTTCTGTGCGTGCATTGTCTGCTTTGGGTATTCGCATTACCTCAATTTCTGACGTTACGCCCGTTCCTCATAACGGCTGCCGTCCACAGAAACGTCGTAGAATCTGATTGCTTTTTTGGGCACTCAGGTGATAGATATCTGATTTTTTAACCCAAGACCACTGCCGCCAATACTTTTTAGGATTGGTGGCTCCTGCTTTTTTACGGAAGCAGTAGTTTTAAAAAGGAAATACCGTGGCACGTTACTTAGGCCCCAAGGCTAAACTTTCCCGCCGTGAAGGCACAGATCTGTTTCTTAAAAGTGCGCGTCGCTCTGTAAGCGACAAGTGCAAGTTTGAAGCTAAACCCGGTCAGCATGGTCGCACTTCTGGTGCCCGCACTTCTGACTATGGTCTGCAATTGCGTGAAAAACAAAAAGTCAAGCGCATGTATGGCGTGCTAGAGCGCCAGTTCCGTCGTTATTTTGAAGAAGCAGAGCGCCGCCGTGGTAACACAGGTTCTAATCTGTTGTTCTTGCTGGAGTCGCGTTTGGATAACGTGGTTTACCGTATGGGCTTTGGCTCTACACGTGCTGAAGCGCGCCAGTTGGTTTCGCACAAAGCGATTCTGGTGAATGGCCAGCCTGTGAATATTCCTTCTTACTCTGTCAAGGCTGGTGACGTGATTGTTGTGCGCGAGAAATCCGCTAAACAAACCCGCGTGCTTGAGGCTTTGCAGTTGGCTGCACAAGTTGGCTTCCCTGCTTGGGTTGAAGTGAATGCTGACAAAGCGCAAGGTACATTCAAGAAAGCACCTGATCGTGATGAGTTTGCTGCTGATGTGAACGAATCACTGATTGTGGAATTGTATTCTCGCTAATTTTGCAGATTCAAAGAGGCGGCACAATGTGTGCCGCCTTGTCCGTTTGTAGCGGGTGAAGTGTTAGTTATGAAGCCCGCTATATGTTGTATCGCTCTGACGGCAAACTGCAGGCCGCATGAGTCTATCAGCCTTACTGGTGTAACGAGCCGGGGGTATTGAGAGGAATCCAGAATGCAAACCAATCTGTTGAAGCCCAAGAACATACAGGTAGAGCAAATTAGTGCTAACCGCGCTGAGGTGACGCTTGAGCCATTCGAGCGTGGCTATGGTCATACGCTTGGCAATGCCTTGCGCCGCGTGTTGTTGTCGTCCATGGTGGGCTATGCGCCAACCGAAGTTACGATTGCAGGTGTTGTGCATGAATACTCTTCGATTGATGGTGTGCAGGAAGATGTCGTTGGCATTTTGCTGAACCTCAAGGGTGTTGTGTTCAAGCTGCATAACCGCGATGAGGTAACACTGAGCTTGCGCAAAGACAGCGAAGGCCCTGTTACTGCAGCCGATATCCAGTTGCCACATGATGTGGAAATTATCAACCCTGAGCATGTGATTTGCACTTTGTCGCAAGGTGGCAAAATTGATATGCAAATCAAGGTTGAAAAAGGTATTGGTTATGTGCCTGGCAGCATGCGCCGCCATGCAGACGAGCAGTTCAAGTTCATTGGTCGCATTGTGCTTGATGCTTCGTTCTCTCCCGTGCGCCGCGTCAGCTATGCTGTTGAAAGCGCCCGTGTTGAGCAGCGCACCGACTTGGATAAGCTGGTTATCGACATTGAAACCAATGGCGTAATTTCTGCTGAAGATGCAGTGCGCTCTTCTGCGCGGATTTTGGTTGAACAACTGGCTGTATTTGCACAGCTTGAAGGTGGTGCGCTGGATGCGTTTAATGCGCCATCTGCACGCAGTGCCGCGCAGTTTGACCCTGTGCTGTTGCGCCCAGTAGATGAGCTGGAATTGACAGTACGTTCGGCCAACTGCTTGAAGGCAGAGAATGTTTACTACATTGGTGACTTGGTGCAGCGTACAGAAAACGAGCTGCTCAAAACGCCTAATCTGGGTCGTAAATCGCTCAACGAAATCAAGGAAGTGCTGGCTTCGCGCGGCTTGACCTTGGGTTCGAAACTTGAAAACTGGCCACCTGTTGGCTTGGAAAAACGTTAATTTAAACAAGTGCATCTGGCAGTACCTGATACGGCTGCCAGTTTATTGATAAAGAAAGGAAAAGCACTATGCGTCACGGACTTAAACTTCGTAAACTCAACCGCACATCCAGCCACCGTTTGGCTATGCTGCGCAACATGATGAATTCGCTGATTGAACACGAAGCCATCAAAACTACTGTGCCTAAAGCCAAAGAGCTGCGCAAAGTGGTTGAGCCTATGATTACTCTGGCCAAGACTGATTCGGTTGCAAACCGCCGTTTGGCTTTCAATCGTTTGCGCGACCGCGACAGCGTGACCAAGCTGTTTAACGACTTGGGTCCCCGTTTTGCAAAGCGCCCTGGTGGCTATACGCGTATCCTGAAAATGGGTTTCCGCGATGGTGACAATGCGCCTATGGCTTTTGTTGAGCTGGTGGATCGCGCTTCTGAAGAATAATTCTTATAGCTCAGTTATCTGTGCTATAATCAAAACTTGCCGCGCGATGGAGCAGTCTGGTAGCTCGTTGGGCTCATAACCCAAAGGTCGGAGGTTCAAATCCTTCTCGCGCAACCAGTTTTAGATAAAAACCCGCAGTCGTAAAAAGCTGCGGGTTTTTTGTTGGCTGCACGCATTTCGCTTGCGCGTTTGCCTGCCAAGCATGTTTTGTTGCGCACGGCTACAATGCAAGAAACAGTGTTTTTGCATGTTTATTGCCGCAAGCCTGCTTGGTTTGCGTGTTGGGTTTTACCTGATTTTTCGAGTTTATGCCGAGTGACTTTGGCATGTGATTGTGCTCATGAAGACTTGGTCACCTTGTCGCTTTTCTTGTTTGCATCAGTTGCAATAAGTCAAGCCAGTACCATGCCAGCGCAGCATGGGTTTATGCATATTTTTTTCCTGTCCGTCTGAAATTTTATGACCGATTCTGCTCTCATTGCCTATTCCGAACTTCCTTTGGCCGAGCCGCTGCAACGTGCGGTGGCTGACATGGGGTACACGCAGACTACGCCGATTCAGGCGCAGGCGATACCAGTGGTGTTGGCTGGGCAGGATGTGATGGGCGCGGCGCAAACGGGCACTGGCAAGACGGCGGCGTTTTCGCTGCCGCTGCTGCAACGTTTGCTCAAACACGAAAATGCTTCGGTTTCGCCTGCCCGCCACCCTGTGCGGGCGCTGGTGCTGCTGCCTACACGCGAGTTGGCCGACCAGGTGGCGCAGCAGGTGAAGCAATATGCCAAATATACGGGCTTGCGCAGTGCCGTGGTGTTTGGCGGTATGGATATGAAGCCGCAGACGGCGGAGCTCAAAGCGGGTGTGGAAGTGCTGGTGGCAACACCTGGGCGCTTGCTTGACCATATTGAAGTGAAAAACGTGGTGCTTAACCAAGTGGAGTATGTGGTGCTTGATGAGGCTGACCGCATGCTCGATATTGGCTTTTTGCCCGATTTAGAGCGCATTTTGGCCTTTTTGCCCAAGCAGCGCATCACCTTGCTTTTTTCGGCTACCTTTTCGCCAGAAATCAAACGGCTGGCGGCAAGCTATTTGCAAAACCCAGTAACGATTGAGGTTGCGCGTAGCAATGCCACAGCAGCTACGGTGACGCAGCGTTTTGTGCGCGTGCCTGATGATGCCAAACGCGCGGCGTTGCAATACATGATTCGCACGCATTCGGTGCGACAGGCGTTTATTTTTAACAACAGCAAGCTCGGGTGCGCGCGGCTGGCGCGGCATATGGAGAGCGACGGCTTTAAGACTGCCGCTTTGCATGGCGATAAAAGTCAGGATGAGCGCCTCAAGGCGCTAGATGCCTTCAAGCGCGGCGAGGTGGAATTTTTGGTTTGTACCGACGTGGCTGCGCGCGGGCTGGATATTAAAGATGTGCCCGCAGTGTTTAACTTTGATATACCGTTTAACGCCGAAGACTATGTGCACCGCATTGGGCGCACGGGGCGCGCGGGCGCTGAAGGGCTGGCGATTAGTCTGGTTGGCGACAAAGACGCGCGTTTGCTGGCTGATATTGCCAAGCTCACGCGCCAAGAGTTGCAGTCTGAAACTTTGCCTGAAGAAGCCTTGCGCTTGCCACGCTCGGATCGTGGTGAGCGCGGCGAGCGACGTAGCAGCAGCTATGCGCGCAGTGCGGGCGAGCGCGATGATAGCCGCCGCCGTGCGTCGTCGTTTGACGCGGATGTTGCAGGTAGCGAGGGGCGCGAGCGCCGCGATGACCGCTATCGCCGCGTAACCAAGGTGGCTGACCCGTTTTTTGAGCGACCCTATGAGGCGCAATCTGCGCAGGAAACGCCTGCATGGGATGCCGCCGAGCCGCGCAGAAGCGCACGCACTGGGCAAAGCGCCAATATCCGGCCAAAGCGCAAGCAGGCAGCTTTGTTCAGACCCAATCAGACACCAAACAATGGTGCTGAATCGGTTTGATGGGCATGTTGCAAAGGCGTAATAAGCACTAAGTAAGCTGAGAAACGCTGGATTTATAGCAATTCCAGCTAAAAAAGATGCGTGTTAAAAAGACGCATAAATATGGAGTTTCCAATGCAGGGAAGTTGTGCTTTGGGATAAATCTCACAAAGGCTGGCGGAGTTGGCGGGTTTATTTCGTAGGCCACGCCACGCCATCTTCGTTGAGTATGGCATCAAGCGGGATGTCGTGCGCTTCGGCTTGCAGGTGTGCGACAAAGCCGCTGGTAAAGCCCAGCCCCACTGTAAACGGGTGTGGCTGCATGGCGGCAAGGGTGCGGTCGTAAAAGCCGCCGCCGTAGCCGAGTCGATAGCCGCCAGGCGCATAGCCCACGCAGGGCACAAACAGCAAGGTGGGCACGATGAGCTCGGTGTCTTTGGGTTTGGGGATGCCGTAAGCGTCTTCTTCCATCGGGCAGCCTGGATACCAGGCATGAAATGTGAGCGTTTTATGCGCTTTGTTGATGACGGGCAGGCCAATGCGGCGGCGCTGGGGTTGTTCTAGCAGTTCGCCATCTTCTTTCCAACGGTGCAGAGCGGGTAAGGGGTCAAATTCCCCTTTGATGGGCCAGTATGCGCCTATGGTGGTGTCTTCGCGGTGCAGCAGCCACAGGCGCATAACGCGTTGCAGGCCTTCGGTAAGCTCAAGGCGGTTGGGTAGGGACTGGCGCAGTTGCAACAGGTGCTGGCGCAGCGCTTTTTTGTCGGTTGGTTGGGCTTGCATGTGCGAAAGGGTGTGGATGGGTTGCGATAATGCCGACATGAACAAGATAACTCGCATTTTTAGTAAAACGCGCCGCAATGCTTTGTCCATGTGGCTTATTGTGGCATGTCTTGGGCTGGCTGGCTTGTCGTGCCCAACGTTGGCACAAGCGCCTGATGCCACACAAAGCAGCAATACAGCGGATGATGCTGTCATTTTAGAAATGGCGCAGGCATGGCGCAAAAAAGACAAAGCCAGCCTGTCCGCCTTGTTGCCACAAGCCAGCGGACATGCGCTGGAGCCTTGGGGCGCGTATTGGGAATTGGCGGCACGCCTGCCCACGGCCAGTAGCGCCGAAGTAGACGCTTACCTGCAACGCTATGCAGGCACATATCAGGAAGACCGCTTGCGTAATGACTGGTTGCTGCAATTGGGGCAAATGGGTGATATGGC
Source organism: Allobrachymonas sp. (assembly GCA_017993135.1). Taxonomy (GTDB): domain Bacteria; phylum Pseudomonadota; class Gammaproteobacteria; order Burkholderiales; family Burkholderiaceae_C; genus Brachymonas. The sequence continues at coordinate 13,683 of JAGONG010000010.1, read as the reverse complement.
AGCGTTTGCACGCTACTACCCCGCTTACCGCATGCGTGACGACCGCGATGTGCATTGCTACGCTGCCCAAGCCGCGCCCGAGCTGGGTTTGTCTGGCGCAGAATCGCTTGCGCTCTTGCGCGAAGGCTGGTTAGCGCGGCGCGATAGCAGTGCTGCTTGCCAGCAAGCCGCAGGCGCATTGCTGGCGCGGCGGGTGATGGATGGCGCTGAGGTGTGGCGCAAGGCGCGGCAAGTGGCTGAAAGCAGCAGGCCAGCAGCCATTCGCGCTACGGCAACGGTTGTGGCAGTGGCAGATGCAGCGGCTGCTGCCCGCGTGCCTGCCGCACTGGGTGAGCCTGCCGCGTGGCTGGCTGAAGAAAGCAACAACAGCAACAACAGTGAACTGGCTGTGCTGGCGCTGACACGCTTGGCAGCAAGCAACCCCGACCGCGCGGCAGAATTGCTGCAAAACGGCTGGGCGCAGCGGCTGGATGCCGCGCAGCGCGACTGGGCTTGGGGCGTGATAGGCAAGCAAGCAGCGCTTAATCTGGATGCCGCCGCCGTGCGCCATTACGCACAGGTAAGCCAGTTGCAAAACTTGCCGCAAGACCAGTTGGAGTGGCTCGCGCGTGCTGCCATGCGTGCGGGCGACTGGGCGCAGGCGCAACGAGCCATACAAACCTTGCCTGCCGAAGTGCAGCGCGAGCCAGTCTGGAGCTATTGGCTGGCGCGTAGCTTGCAAGCTGGGCAGCGCCAACCTGCACAGCGAGCCGATGCAGCCCGCCAATTGCTGAGCAGCATTGCAGGCAACTACGGTTTTTATGAGCAACTGGCTCTTGAAGAATTGCAAGGCAACATTGGCCTGCCGCCTGTGCCTGAGGCGCTTACCAGCCAAGAGCAGGCGCAAGCCCGCGCCAATGCGGGTTTGCAGCGGGCGCTGTATGCCAAGGCGCTGGGTTTGACTTCTGAAGCCAACCGCGAATGGAACTACACCACCAGCTTGCACCAGCCAAGCGGCATGAATGACCGCGAATTGCTGGCTGCCGCCGCCATAGCCTGCCAGCAGCAGTGGTGGGACCGCTGCATCAACACCAGTGAGCGCACCAAAGCCACCATCGACATGCAGCAGCGTTTCCCCATGCCCTACAGCGCCACCATTACCAGCGCCAGCAGCCAAGCGGGGCTGGATGCGGCTTGGGTTTATGGTCTGATACGGCAAGAAAGCCGCTTTGTGCCCAGTGCGCGTTCGGGCGTGGGCGCGGCGGGCTTGATGCAGGTGATGCCAGGCACGGCGCGGCTGGTGGCGCGCAAACTTGGCATAGCGGCAGATTCGGCCAGCGTGCAGGGCAATGTGCAGCTTGGCACGGGTTATTTGGCCATGCTGTATGAGGAGTTTGGCGGCTCGGCGGCACTAGCCAGCGCGGGCTACAACGCGGGCCCGGGCAGACCACGCCGCTGGCGCAACGGCGCAGATATAGAAGGCGCGATTTGGGCGGAAAATATACCGTTTAACGAAACGCGTGACTACGTGAAAAAAGTGCTTGCCAACAGCGTGAACTACGCACTGCTGCTTGAGCGCGGGCGCGCGCAATCGCTCTACACGCGGCTGGGGCGGGTTGCGCCGCTGCCTGGCAGTGAAAACGCACAAACCGCCGCTGCCAACGAAAGCGCACAAGACAACAACAACGAAAGAGAAAGCCAATGAGCCAGCATTTGCAAGTGGTGCTGGCGGGGTTTATCAACACCTTGTCGCTTATCGTTGCCATTGGCTCGCAAAACGCCTTTGTGCTGCGCCAAGGCATCAAAAAAGAACACGTTTTTGCCGTCTGCTTTACCTGCGCGGCGCTCGATATGGTGCTTATGAGCGTAGGCGTGGGCGGCTTTCATATACTGGTGCAGCGCTGGCCGTGGGTGATGCCGCTGTCGCGCTATGGGGGCGCGGTGTTTTTGCTCTGGTATGGCTGGAGCAATGCCGTATCGGCCTGGCGCGGCACAGCCGCACTGCAAGCCGCCAGCGACGCGCCACCTGCCACCCTTGGGCGCACGGTGCTTACCTGCCTGATGCTCAGCTTGCTTAACCCGCATGTTTATCTCGACACCGTCGTGCTCATCGGCACGCTATCGGTTAAATATGGCGCTTTGGCCTGGTATTTCTGGCTGGGCTGCATATCGGCATCGTGGGTATTCTTCTTCACGCTCGGCTACGGCGCACGGCTGCTGCGCCCGCTGCTGGCCACACCCCGCGCCTGGCGCATACTGGATGGCATCATTGCCGCAGTCATGTGGGCAATAGCTGTGTCGCTGCTGTGGCCTAGCGCCTAAAATAGCCCATTCGCCTAAAAAACCACATCAACATAACCCCTTGAACCAAACCAGCAAGCAAACAACCATGCAAGAAATTTACCAGCCCGCGCAACTTGAAAGCGCCGTACAAGCCGCCTGGAGCCAGGCCGATGTTTACCGCGTACGCGAAGACAGCAGCCGCAAAAAATTCTACGCCTGCTCCATGCTGCCTTACCCCAGCGGCAAGCTGCACATGGGCCACGTGCGTAACTACACCATCAACGACATGCTCACGCGCCAGTTGCGCATGCAGGGCTACAACGTACTCATGCCTATGGGCTGGGATGCCTTTGGCTTGCCTGCCGAAAACGCCGCCACCAAAAACGGCGTACCACCCGCGCAGTGGACATACGACAACATCGCCTACATGAAAAAGCAAATGCAGGCGATGGGGCTAGCCATAGACTGGAGCCGCGAACTTGCCACCTGTGATGCCAGCTACTACAAATGGAACCAGTGGCTTTTCCTGAAAATGCTGGAAAAAGGCATTGCCTACCGCAAAACGCAAGTCGTCAATTGGGACCCCGTAGACCAAACCGTGCTTGCCAACGAACAAGTCATCGATGGCAAAGGCTGGCGCACAGGCGCAGTGGTAGAAAAACGCGAAATCCCAGGCTACTACCTCAAAATTACCGACTACGCGCAAGAGCTGCTCGACCATGTGCAAGTGGGCAACCCTAAAGCCACCCTGCACGGCTGGCCCGAGCGCGTGCGCCTGATGCAAGAGCACTGGATTGGCAAAAGCGAAGGCGTACGCTTTGCCTTTACGCACAGCATTGCAGATGCAAGCGGGCAACTGATTGGCGACGGCAAAATGTACGTCTTTACCACCCGTGCCGACACCATCATGGGCGTAACCTTCTGCGCCGTAGCGCCCGAGCACCCGCTGGCCACCCGTGCAGCGCAAGGCAACGCGCCACTGGCTGCCTTCATCGAAGAATGCAAAAAAGGTGGCACCACCGAAGCAGAACTGGCACTGAAAGAAAAAGAAGGCATGCCCACGGGCTTGAGCGTAACCCACCCCATTACAGGCGCAGACGTGCCGCTGTGGGTGGGCAACTATGTGCTCATGGGCTATGGCGATGGCGCAGTCATGGGCGTGCCAGCGCATGATGAGCGCGACTTTGCCTTTGCCCGCAAATACAACCTGCCCATCCAGCAAGTTATCGCAGCAGAAGGGCAAACTTTCTCCACCGAGGCGTGGCAAGAATGGTATGCCGACAAGCAAAGCACCGTGTGCACCAACTCGGGCGAGCTTGATGGCATGCCCCACCAGCAAGCCGTAAACCATGTAGCCGCACAGCTTGCCGCCAAAGGGCTGGGCGAGAAAAAAACCACCTGGCGCCTGCGCGATTGGGGCGTAAGCCGCCAACGCTACTGGGGCACGCCCATTCCCATCATCCACTGCGAAAGCTGCGGCGCTGTGCCCGTGCCCGAAAAAGATTTGCCCGTAGTGCTGCCGCAAGACCTGGTGCCAGACGGCAGCGGCAACCCGCTAAACACATGCGAAGCCTTCATCAAGGTGGATTGCCCTTGCTGCGGCAAGCCCGCACGCCGCGAAACCGACACGATGGACACCTTTGTCGATAGCTCGTGGTACTACATGCGCTATTGCGACGCAGGCAATGCCGAAAAAATGGTGGCAGATGGCACCAATTACTGGATGCAAAACGGCGGCATGGACCAGTACATTGGCGGCATTGAGCACGCCATTTTGCACCTGCTCTACGCCCGCTTCTGGACCAAAGTCATGCGCGATTTGGGGCTGGTGCAAGTCGATGAACCCTTCAAACGCTTGCTCACGCAAGGCATGGTGCTCAACCACATCTACTCGCGCAAAGCTGACAAGGGCGGCATTGAATACTTCTGGCCGCACGATGTGGAGCATGTGCACGACGAAGCAGGCAAGGTGATTGGCGCGAAGCTGAAAAATGCCGTAGGCAGCCTGCCAGCAGGCACGCCAATAAGCTACGACGGCATTGGCACTATGTCCAAATCCAAAAACAACGGCGTAGACCCCCAAGACCTGATTGAAAAATACGGCGCAGACACGGCGCGCCTCTACACCATGTTTACCGCGCCGCCCGAAGCCACGCTGGAATGGAACGATTCGGCCGTAGAAGGCAGCTTTAGATTCTTGCGCCGCGTTTGGGGCTTTGCTGCCAAAAGCCAAAACGCCCTGCAAAATGCCTTGCAAAATGCCTTGCAAAGCGCCGCTCAGCCAGACTACAGCGCCGCCAGCAAAGCAGCCAAAACCTTGCGGCTTGAGATACACACCACACTCAAGCAAGCCAATTACGACTACGAGCGTATGCAATACAACACGGTAGTTTCTGCCGTGATGAAAATGCTCAATGCCCTTGAAAGCGCCACGCTGCAAGACACCGCCGCCGACCAAGCCGCGCTCGCCGAGTGCTTTGGCATACTGCTGCGCGTGCTCTACCCCGCCTGCCCCCACATCACGCAAGCGCTTTGGGGGCAAGAGCAAGGCTTGGGCTACAGCCGCACGCTGGGCGAGTTGCTCGATGCACCTTGGCCGCAAGTCGATGCGGGCGCACTGGTGCAAGACGAAATAGAGCTGGTGCTGCAAATCAACGGCAAGCTGCGCGGCAACATCACCGTGCCTGCCAGTGCCGATAAAGCCGCCATAGAAGCCGCCGCACTGGCAAGCGAGGCCGTCATCAAACACGCCGCAGGCGCAACACCGAAAAAAGTGGTGGTTGTACCTGGCAGGCTGGTCAATGTGGTGCTGTGATGAAACCAACTCCCCCAAAAAACGCCATTAGCAGCGGCAACATCACCCGCCGCCGCCTGCTGCTGGGTGCTGTGGGCGCGGCAGGTGCAAGCATGGCGTTGGCGGGCTGTGGTTTTGCCTTGCGCGGCAATTTGAAATACGCTTTCAAATCTATCCACATTGCAGGCAGTAGCCAGTCGCCCGTAGCCGTGCTGCTGGCGCGCTTGCTTGATGGGCAAGTGCAGCTTACAGAATCGGCGGCAGGCGCAGAAGTGGTGCTTACCGTGCTCACAGACAGAACCGAGCGCATCGCCTCCGCTTTAAGCGCCAGCGCCCAAGTGCGCGAAGTGGAATTGCGCCAATTCTTTGAATTTACCCTGCAAGCCGCTGGCAGCATGGCGCAAGCGCAAGCTGTGCCTATCAGCATTAGCCGCTTTGTTAGCTACAACGAAAGCCAAGCCACAGCCAAAGAAGCCGAGTTTGAGCTGCTCTACCGCGACATGCGCCACGATGCCGCCCAGCAGGTGCTGCGGCGCTTGTCTACCTACCAGCCTGCTTGAGGCGCGCCGACATGCAAATTGCCGCCGAACAACTCCCCGCCCAATTGCAGCGCGGGCTGCACACGCTCTATACCATCCACGGCAATGAGCCGCTGCTGGTGCAAGAGGCGCTGGATGCCATTCGCACGGCAGCGCGGCAGCAGGGCTTTGCCGAGCGCAGTTCGCACACGGTAAGCGGCGCGCATTTTGACTGGAGCGCGGTGCAAGCCGCGTGCAACAGCCTGAGCCTGTTTTCAGCGCGGCAAATTGTTGAAATCCACATACCTACAGGCAAGCCAGGCAAAGACGGGCCCGCCGTGTTGCAGCAATTGGCGCAAGAAAGCCGCGCCAACCCCGATACGCTGCTGCTGGTGACTCTGCCGCGCTTGGACAAAGCCACCAAAAGCAGCGCATGGTTTGCCGCGCTTGAGCAGTGCGGCGCAAGTATTGCCATCAACGCGGTAGAGCGCCCCGCCTTGCCGCGCTGGATTGCGCAACGCTTGCAGCAGCAAGGCCAGCGCGTAAGCAGCGGGCAAGAGGGCGAGCAGGCGCTGCGCTTTTTTGCCGACCGCGTGGAGGGCAATTTGCTTGCCGCACACCAGGAAATCCAAAAGCTCGCGCTGCTTTACCCAGAAGGCGAGCTTGCAGCCGCGCAAATTGAAGCCGCCGTGCTCAATGTGGCGCGGTATGACGTATTCAAGCTGGGCGAGGCAGTGCTCTCAGGCCAGTTGCTACGGGCGCAACGCATGCTCGACGGCTTGCAGGCCGAGGGCGAAAGCGAAGTCATGGTGCATTACACGCTGGCTGAAGATATACGCGCTTTAAAACGTGTGCGCGAGGCGCTTGATGCAGGCCGCCCCATGCCTGTAGCCCTGCGCGAGCAGCGCATATGGGG
>JAGONG010000010.1:4427-7093 GCA_017993135.1 Allobrachymonas sp. | reverse complement strand
TTCAAGGCATTTTCAAATAATTTTGGTATTCCCTTTTGCGCCCTCTGCGTAACTTTTGCGCCCTCTGCGTCGTTGCCCCGCATTCCCACAAAGTCGTCATTCCCGCGAAGGTGGGAATCCACGTCTGCGCCTTATGCTGCAATGGATTTGCGCTGCGTGGGAATGGCAGTTTTTGCACGCGTTGGCGCGAACAATAAATCAGCGCTTCTTTAATGCAGCAAAGCCGCCGCACCCATGCCCAAGCCAGAAGTAATGCCCGTTGTAATGCAATAGCCACCCGCCAGCAAAAAGGCAAACAGCACCAGCGCCAGCACAATCGGCTTAACGCCCGCTTGCCGCACCGCGCCCAAGTGCGTGCGCAAGCCCAGCGCAGCCATGGCCATCGTGAGCAGGGCAGTATCGAGCGCAACCAGTTGGCGCACCAGCGCGGCAGGCACAATGCCTGTTGAATACAGCGCACTCATGGCAATAAAACCCATGGCAAACCACGGCACAGTAATGCCGCGCCAGCCACCAGCCTTTGAAGGTTGCGCAGATGCAGCGTCTGCACTGCTTGTGTCGGTGGGTTGGGTGGTGCTGCTTGCGCTGCTGCCAGCGTGGGTGGCATGGGTGGCGTGGACTTGGGCGGTTTTGGCTTCATGCTTGGCTTCGCTCCACGATAGCCACATCAAAAAAGGCGCAAGCATCATCACGCGCAGCATTTTTTCAATCACCGCAGTGGCTGCTGCCGCATCGCTTACGCCTTTGCCAGCAACCACCACTTGCGCTACTTCATGCACAGTTGCGCCCGTGTATAGACCGTAAGTATGCGCTGACATGCCCAGATACGGATACATCAAAGGGTACAGCACCATCGACAGCGTGCCAAACACCACCACCGTAGCCACTGCCACCGACACCTTGTGCGCGTGCGCCTTGAGCACGGGCTGCGTAGCCAGCACCGCTGCTGCGCCGCAGATAGAGCTGCCCGCACCAATCAGCATGGCAGTGTGGCGGTCTATGCCCAGCACGCGCGTGCCCAGCAGCAGCGCCAAGGTAAAGGTCAGGCTCAATACGCACATATCAATCAGCACGCCAGCCATGCCCACTTGCGCAATATCGCTTAGCAGCACGCGAAAGCCATACAGCACAATGGCTGCGCGCAGTAGCGAGTGCTTGGCGTAATCTACCCCTGCGGCAGTGCGCGGGGCAATCTTGCCAAAAAAGGTATTGCCCACCACCATGCCCAGAACAATGGCCAGCGTCAAGGCGCTCAAGCCCTGGCGCTGCGCCCAGCCAAAATCAGCCAAGCGCAAAGCAGCCAGCGTAATTGCGCCCACCAGCGCCATGCCCAGCCACCACGCGCTGCTTCGCAAGGGCGGAATATGCCCGTCAAACAGGGCAGACAGACGAAAAGCAGGGCGCGTAGCAGGGGCAGACATTCAGGCTTTCTTTCAAAAGGGGTGTGTTGTTTGGGGTGGCGTTGATTTGGGCTGCGCTGCATTGAATCCATGCAGCAAAGCGGCTAAGGGTAGAGTAAAAAAACCAATAACTCAAATACATATATTTCAACAAAAGATAACTAATAGTTATATTGATAACATTGCAGTGCTTTAAAGTTTTAAACGCAACATCACAGCAACCCAACCCAACCCAACCCAAAACCAAAACCAAAACCAAAACCAAAACCAAAACCAACCTCTTTCGGTATTCTTTTTGCGTCCTCTGCGTAACCTCTGCGCCCTCTGCGTCCTGCCCCCGTATTCCCGCACTTTCCCCACACGCTTTCTGCACCACCTCTGCAAGCCATGCACACCTTAAACCTGCACCTGTTGCGCATCTTTTTCACCGTAGCCGAACAAGGCAGCTTCTCGCAAGCAGCACTGGCCTTGCACATCAGCCAGCCAGCCGTATCCAAAGGCGTGCGCGAGCTGGAGCAGCAGTTGGGGCTGGCGCTGGTTGAGCGTGGCGCGCCCTCTGCACCGCGCACATTGCGGCTCAGCGAATCTGGCACAGCCCTGCACGCGCACGCACGCGGCATTTTTGCGCTGGAGCGTGCCGCGCTGGATGACATACGCGCCCGCATCGGCTTGCAACGCGGGCGGCTGGTGGTGGGCGCAAGCAGCACCATTGCAGGCTACTGGCTGCCCGCGCAGATAGCGGCTTATACGCAGCAGCACCCGCACGTTGATTTGGAAATCTGCGGCGGCAACACCCAAAGCATCGTGCAGGCGCTGCTTGATGGCGCACTGGATATGGCGCTGATTGAAGGCAGCGTGCAAGCCCCGCACACGACTGAGCGCATCACCTGCACGCACTGGCGTGATGACTGGCTGCACCTGTTTGCCCACCCCGCACAAGTGCAAGCGGCTGCGGTCAACCTGCCCGCGCAACGCTGGCTGCAACGCGAAGCAGGCTCTGGCACGCGCGAAGTGGCTGACCAATGGCTGGCAGCACAAGGGCTGCACCCCGCGCACACCGTAACGCTGGGCAGCAACGAAGGCATAGCCCGCGCCGTGGCCGCTGGCGCAGGCGTGGCGCTACTGCCTGCCCAAGTCTGCCAAGAGCTGCTGGCGCTGGGGCAAATTGCCACATTGCCCGAAGCAAGCCACCCGCCAGTGCAGCGCCCACTATGGCTGCTGCAACTGTGCAAACGCCCACCCTCGCCACTGGCGCAAGCGTTTCTA
>JAGONG010000010.1:0-4327 GCA_017993135.1 Allobrachymonas sp. | reverse complement strand
CCAGTCAAGCCAGACAGAGCAGACCAGCCAGACAAAACCGCACGGCAATCGACGCAAAAAACACGAAACGCAACTGGGCACTGCGGCAAAACCCTGTAGTCGAGCAGGTGAAAAAAGTAAAAAACACCCGCATCACGCGCCATAATTACGCTTGTTTGCTGCAAACTATGCACAATGACGCACTCGCAAGCACGTCGCAAGCACGTTGCAAGCACGCCACACATTGCGGGTCGCAATTTTTAAACCACACATTCAGGGAGATTCTTAATGAGCCAAACCCCCATAGCGGAACACGCACTACCCTCATACCTTGATGCCAACCATCTAGGCCCGTGGGGCACTTACCTCACCCAGATTGACCGTGTTACCCCCTATCTTGGCTCGCTCACGCGCTGGGTTGAAACACTCAAGCGCCCCAAGCGCATTTTGGTAGTTGATGTGCCCGTAAAAATGGACGACGGCAGCATCCGCCACTTTGAAGGCTACCGCGTACAGCACAACATGAGCCGCGGCCCAGGCAAAGGCGGCATCCGCTACCACCAAGACGTCACACTCTCGGAAGTAATGGCACTTTCGGCATGGATGTCGGTTAAAAACGCAGCCGTCAACGTACCTTACGGCGGCGCCAAAGGCGGCATTCGCGTTAATCCCAAAACATTGTCTATCGGTGAAATCGAGCGCATGACACGCCGCTACATCACCGAAATTGACATGATTATTGGCCCCAACAAAGACATTCCCGCGCCTGACGTAAACACCAACGAAAAAATCATCGGCTGGATGATGGACACCTACTCCGTCAACCAAGGCTACACCGTGCCAGGCGTCATCACAGGCAAACCCATTGCGCTAGGCGGCAGCCTGGGGCGCACAGCCGCAACTGGGCGCGGCGTATTCGTCGTAGCCAGTGAGGCAGCACGCGGCAAAGGCATAGACATTAAAGGCGCGCGCGTAGTCGTACAAGGCGCTGGCAACGTTGGTGGCATTGCAGCACGCCTGTTTCAAGAAGCAGGAGCCAAAGTCATTGCCATGCAAGACCACACAGGAACCATCTACTGCGAAAACGGTCTGGATGTAAACGCATTGCTGGCCTACTCGGCGCAAGCAGGCGGGCTCAAAGGCTTTGCTGGTGCAGAGGCATTGAGCGCAGCCGAATTCTGGGCGCTGGAGTGCGAATTCCTGATACCTGCCGCCCTTGAAGGCCAAATCACCGCTGAAAACGCACCCAGCATCCGCGCCAAAATCGTAGTCGAAGGCGCAAACGGTCCCACCACCCCGCAAGGCGACGACATTTTGCGCGACAAAGGCATTTTGGTCGTACCTGATGTGCTGGCCAACGCAGGCGGCGTTACCGTTTCGTACTTCGAGTGGGTGCAAAACTTCTCCAGCTTCTACTGGAGCGAAGAAGAAATCAACGAGCGCCTCACACGCATCATGCGCGATGCCTACACCGCCATTGCCGAGACGGCCGACAAGCACAAAGTTACCTTGCGCACAGCCGCATTTATCATCGCTTGCACCCGCATTTTGCAAGCGCGTGAAATGCGCGGCATTTACCCCTAAGCCCTTGTGCAAGCAGCCAGCACCTGCCTGAGAAACTGCTGGCCGCCAAGCAACAACGCCTTTTGCATACACCGCAGCCAGCCACATATTGGCTGCTGCGGCGGATGTGCAAAAGGCGTTTTTTATGTCTGTGCCTGCTTGGCTTGCAATGCGCTTGCGCTGGCATGGACAAGTAAAAACGGATAAAGTTTGTAGAAGCCGAAAGCCGAACCCAAACCCAAGCTTCTTTTCACTCCGTTTGGAGCAACGCACCTTTGAGCACACCATCAGCACCTTTTGTTTTGCCTGCAACGCCTGCCCGTAGCGGTTTTTGGCGTTTGGGCTGGCGTACCTTGTGGCGCGATGTACGCGCGGGCGAGTTGCGCTTGCTGGTGGTTGCGGTGCTGCTGGCAGTGGCTGCTTTGTCGTCGGTCGCGTTTTTTGCCAATAGGCTGGCTGGCGCTTTGCAGCGCGATGCGGCGCAGTTGCTCGGGGGCGATGTGGTGGTGAGCAGCGACCAGCCTTTGCCCGCTGTGTTTGCCGAGAAGGCACGGGCGCTGGGTTTGCGCAGTGCGCGTACACAAACTTTCCCGACGATGGCGCGCGCCGAGCAAACCCGAGGTGGTGCGGGGCGGCTGGTTACGCTCAAGGCAGTGAGCGCGGGCTACCCGTTGCGGGGCAGTTTGCGCGTGAGTGACAACACCCACTGGCAGCCCGCGCAGCCAGACCAGAGCAGCACGCAGCCGCCTCAGCCAGGTCAGGTTTGGGTAGAAGCGCCTTTGCTGGAGGCGTTGCAGTTGCAGCTTGGTGATGCTTTGCTGCTGGGGCAATCGGCCTTGCGCATCAGCCGCGTGCTCACACAAGAGCCAGACCGTGGCGGCAGCTTTATCAGCTTTGCGCCGCGTGTGCTGATGCATGCCGATGACTTGCCCGCCACGCAACTGGTGCAGCCCGCCAGCCGCGTGCATTACCGTATGGCGCTGGTGGGTAGTGCTGCTGATGTGCGCGCGTTTGGTGATTGGGCGCGGGCAGAGCTTGCCAAAGCGCAGACACAGGCACAAACGCCCATGCGCGGCATACGCATAGAAACGCTGCAAGAAGGCAACCCACGCATGCAAGAAACGCTCGACCGTGCCAGCAATTTTCTCAATCTGGTAGCGCTGCTGGCAGCTTTGCTCAGTGCGGTGGCAGTGGCGCTGGCAGCGCGTGCCTTTGCCGAGCGCCATCTGGACGGCTGCGCCATACTGCGCGTGCTGGGCTTGCCGCAGCGCACCATTGCGCGGGCGTATGCGCTTGAATTTGTGGCAGCGGGGCTGGCGGGCACGCTGCTGGGGCTGGCGCTGGGCTTTGCCGTGCATTATGTGTTTGTGTGGCTGCTGGGCGGCTTGGTGCAGACCGATTTGCCACCCCCAAGCTGGCAGCCATTAGTGCTGGGGCTTGGCGTAGGCATGACGCTGCTGCTGGCTTTTGGCCTGCCACCCGTGCTGCAACTGGCAGGCACGCCACCATTGCGGGTTATGCGCCGCGAGTTGGGGCGCATCAAAGGCACGTCTGCCTTGGCTATGGCAGCGGGGCTGGCTGGCTTTGCGGCTTTGTTGCTCACTGCCAGCAGCGATATCAAACTGGGCGGCATTGCAGTGGGTGGCTTTGCTGCTGCGGTGTTGCTGTTTATGCTGCTCGGTGCGCTGGCTGTGTGGCTGGTGCGGCGCAGTATGGGCGCAGCGCTCGCGCAGGGCTTGCCGTATTGGTTGCGGCTGGCTTTGCGGCAACTGGGTGCGCGGCCTGTTTTTGCGGTGCTGCAAATCAGCAGCTTGGGCGTAGGCATGTTGGCTTTGGTGCTGCTGGTGCTGTTGCGCACCGATTTGGTGCGTAGCTGGCGGCAAGCTACACCTGCTGACGCGCACAACCGCTACATCATCAACATCTTGCCCGAGCAGCAAGCGCCCATGCAGCAAGCCCTGCGTGCGGCAGGCGTGGCGCAGTTTGACTGGTTTCCCATGGTGCGCGGGCGGCTGGTGGCTATCAACGGCCGCGCTGTAAGCGCCAGCAACTATGCCGACGCACAGGCGCAACGGCTGGTTGAGCGTGAATTTAACCTGAGCTACAGCACCATACTCCCAGCGTGGAACCCGTTAGAGCAAGGGCGCTGGCGCAGTGGCAGCAGTGGTAACAGCAGCAAAGGCAGCGGCAATGCAGGCACAAATGCCGAAGCAAATGCCAAAGAAAACGCCAACGCGGCCACAGACCAAAACGCCATCAGCATGGAGGCGGGCATCATGCAAACGTTGGGCTTGAAACTGGGCGACAGCGTGGTGTTTGACATGGGCGGCGTGCAACGCACCAGCACCATTACATCGGTACGCAAAGTCAATTGGTCGAGCATGCACGTTAATTTCTTTGCCATGTACCCAGTTGCCAGCTTGGGCGATGAAGTGGCAGTGAGCTATATCACCTCTTACCGCAACCCGCCGAACAAGGCAGGGCAGCCCAGTCTGGACTACCAATTGCTGCAAACCTTCCCCAACATCACGCAAGTAGATATGGACAGCACCTTGCTGCAACTGCAAGCCGTGCTCGATAAGGTTATCCGCGCTGTTGAGCTGCTGTTTGTCTTTGGTCTGGCTGCAGGGCTGCTGGTGCTGTTTGCCACCGTCAATACCAGCCGCGACGAGCGTTCCCGCGAATTTGCCATCATGCGCGCCTTGGGCAGCAGCAGTGCCTTGTTGCGCCGCCTGCAAAGCGCCGAGCTACTCGCTACAGGCGCATTGGCAGGCCTGCTGGCAGG
>JAGONG010000009.1 GCA_017993135.1 Allobrachymonas sp. | reverse complement strand
CACGCTGTATGCCATAGGCGGCGCGTGCTTCTTCTACCCGCAAAACGGCGGCACGTAAATCGCGGTTGTTAGCCAGCGCTTGGCGCACCAGCGCGTTAAGCTGGGCATCTGCACTGAAATCTTCCCAAGCCAGCATGCCTGCCTGTGCGCCAGATTGGGCTGCTGCGGCTTCAGCATATCGATTGGGCACAGGCAAATCGGGCTGCTTGTAAGCAGGCTCCATGGAAACACATGCACTCAAGCCCAGCGTAGCCAGCGCCAGATTTGCCACCAAAGCCGTTAAGCGCAACGGCATGCACCCTCGCGCCTGCCTTGGCTGGTACGGCCGTTTAAAACCATTGTTTTTACGCATAAATTGCACCAATACCCTTTCCAACGGTTTGACTAAAGGCGGTTGCCTGCACGCATGTCTACATGCTGTTTTTACGCTGTATGTAAACAGGCAGCACCCTTGCCTATGTGCTTTGCAGCGATTTGCTGCGCCAGTCTGGTGCTGTTTTGGAGCACATCTCTGCGCCTCTTAACTACCGACTGGTCGGTAGCTTGCATGATACACTATATTTTTACCGATTGCTGTCGGTTGTGCGAGTAACTTTTCTTTGCAACGCCGCGCAGCACGCAATACTGCAAACAGGAGTATTCAACCCACATGAGCATTGCCCCAACCCAGCCACAAACCGCAGCCGCATCGCCACGTACACGCATACGCCTAGAGCCAGAGGTGCGTAAACAATTAATTCTTGATGCGGCGCTGGCCGAGTTTTCGGCGCATGGCTTTACTGCTACCCGCATTGATGACATAGCCAAGCGTGCGGGCTTGTCCAAAGGAGGTTTTTATGCGCACTACCCCAGCAAGGAAGAGGTTTTCAGCGCCCTGCTGGCAAGCTCGGTTGCCATAGAAGATTTGGATGTGGAAGGCATCATCAACCAATGCAACACCGCACGGGAATTTGCCGAGTGCGTGGTAAATAGTTTGTACACCGCGCTGCAACAGCCCAGAACCATGGCCGTGCTGCACCTGCTGCTAACCAACGCCCAGCATTTGCCTGAAGCTGCCGCCGAGTGGCAAAGAAACACATTCGAAAGCACATGCGCGCAATTAACGCAGTTATGCAGCGCCGCAGTGAAAAAAGGCATCTGCCGCGACAGCATTGTCTGCCGCAAAACCTGGCTGATTTTGTCGCCTCTGGTGCATCAAGGCACACATTTAATGACCTTCTACACAACCAACAAACGCCCCTTGCAGCAAGCGTTGAGTGACCATATCGAGTTGCTGTGCGAATTGCTGGAGCCCAGATAAACGGGCGGTATAAACGGATAGCAAAGGAACCAAGAAAAAAACCCGCTTTGAAGCGGGCTTTTTCTTGTATAGCGTAAACAAACGCAGGCAGTGCCTGCCTTGTTTACTCCCACTCAATCGTAGCGGGCGGCTTGCTTGATACGTCGTAGGTGACGCGGTTGATGCCGCGCACTTCGTTGATGATGCGGCTGCTGACTTTTTTGAGCAGGCTGTAGGGCAGCTCTGCCCAGTCTGCGGTCATGAAGTCGCTGGTTTGTACGGCGCGCAAGGCGACTACATAGTCGTAAGTGCGCCCGTCGCCCATTACGCCCACGCTCTTGACGGGCAAGAATACGGTAAATGCCTGCGAGGTGAGGTCGTACCAGCTTTTGCCGCTGGCGGGGTCGATGGTGGAGCGCAGTTCTTCGATGAAGATGGCATCTGCGCGGCGCAGTAAATCGGCGTATTCTTTTTTGATTTCGCCCAGTATGCGCACGCCCAAGCCTGGCCCCGGGAAGGGGTGGCGGTAGACCATTTCAGGTGGCAGGCCGAGCGCCACGCCCAGCTCGCGCACTTCGTCTTTGAACAGGTCGCGCAAGGGTTCAAGCAGCTTTAAGCCCAGTTGCTCGGGCAAGCCGCCTACGTTGTGGTGGCTTTTGATGACTACGGCTTTTTTGCCCGATTTGGCAGCGTGCTTGGCTCCGCCTGATTCGATGATGTCGGGGTAAATCGTGCCTTGCGCCAACCATTTAGCGCCTTTATGCCCTGCGCTGCCTGCCTTGAGTTTTTCGGCTTCAGCTTTGAATACTTCAACAAATTCGCGGCCGATGATTTTGCGCTTGGCTTCGGGGTCGCTTACGCCTTTGAGGTGGCCTAAAAACTGCTCGGAGGCATCAACACGGATGACTTTGGCGTGCAGTTTGCCAGCAAACATATCCATCACCATGTCGCCTTCGTTCAAGCGCAGCAAGCCGTGGTCTACAAATACGCAGGTAAGCTGCTCGCCAATGGCGCGGTGGATAAGGGCAGCGGCTACAGATGAATCTACGCCGCCAGACAAGCCCAAAATCACTTCTTCATCGCCCACTTGCTCGCGTATGGCCTGCACGGCTTCTTCAATGTGGCTGTGCATGACCCAATCAGGGCGCGCGCCACAGATATCAATCACAAACCTTGCCAGTAGCGCCTTGCCCTGCACGGTGTGGGTAACTTCGGGGTGAAACTGCACGCCATAAAAGCGCCGCGCTTCATCCGCCATGCCTGCAATGGGGCAACTGGGGGTGCTTGCCATAACGGCAAAGCCTGCTGGCATGGCAGCCACCTTGTCGCCATGGCTCATCCACACTTTAAGCATACCGTGGCCTTCGGGGGTGTGGAAGTCGGCAATGTCTTTAAGCAATGCACTGTGGCCATGGGCGCGCACTTCGGCGTAGCCAAATTCGCAATGCGCCATGCCATCCACCAATTGCGCTGCTTCTACCTTGCCGCCAAGCTGCTGTGCCATGGCTTGCATGCCGTAGCAAATACCCAGCACGGGTATACCCAATTCAAACACGGCTTGCGGCGCTTTGTCGGTGCTGGCATCGTAGATGCTGGCGTGGCTGCCTGAAAGGATGATGCCTTTTAAGCCGCCTTGCTGCGCATAGTCGCGTATCCACTCATCGCTTACGTCGCAAGGGTGTACTTCGCAATAGACGTGTGCTTCGCGGATGCGGCGTGCAATGAGTTGGGTAACCTGTGAACCAAAATCAAGAATGAGGATTTTGTCGTGCTGCATGGTGTTTGCAATGGGGGGTTGGGTTAGGCCTGCTTGCGCGGGCGCTGGTTGATGAAAAAGAGTGGCTGTTTAGCGATGGAACTCGCCCATGGCTTCGGGCTGGCGCAGTACTTTGAGTACGCGCAAATTCAGCTCCCTGCCGCCTGGAATCTGCCAAACGATAGACTGCCCTACCGACAGCCCCAGCAAGGCGCTGCCAACAGGGGCAAAGATAGAAACGGTTTCGTGGCCTGTTACCGCATCGGGGTAAACAAGCGTCATCTGAAAAGTTTGCCCTGTTTTGTCGTCGATAAATTCAACGGTGGAATTCATGGTGACAACTTCAGGCGGCACTTCGGTAGGCTCAACCACGTTGGCGCGGTTCATTTCTTCTTCAAGTGCTTCTACCCCAGGCAAGCGGCTGTATGTTTCTAGATTAACCAGGCGATCGAGCCGCTCCCAGTCGAGGCTGGACATGGTGATGGATGGTTTTTTTACAGTCATGGAACTTCCTTTTCAGACAAATAAAACCAAAGGCGGCAATGGTGCCGCCTTGGTTTACCTGCACAAATAAAACAACTTTAATTGGCGCGGTAGTTAGGCGCTTCTTTGGTGATATGCACGTCGTGCACATGGCTTTCGCGCATACCCGCAGACGTGATTTCTACAAACTCGGCCTTATCATGCATTTCGGTAATGGTGGTGCAACCGCAGTAACCCATGCTGGCACGCAAGCCGCCAGCCATCTGGTAAATGATGCCCACCACCGAGCCTTTGTAAGGCACGCGGCCTTCAATACCTTCAGGCACGAGCTTATCGGCACTGGGGTTGCCCGTGCTGCTTTCCTGAAAATAGCGGTCGGCACTGCCCTGCTGCATAGCGCCAATGCTGCCCATGCCACGGTAGCTTTTGTAGCTGCGCCCTTGGTACAGAATGACATCGCCAGGCGCTTCTTCAGTGCCTGCAAATATGCTACCCATCATAACCGTATTGGCACCAGCCGCTATGGCTTTGGCAATATCGCCACTAAAGCGAATGCCGCCATCGGCAATCAAAGGCACACCTGTGCCCTTGAGCGCAGTGGCAACTGCATGAATCGCCATAACTTGTGGCACGCCCACGCCTGCCACAATGCGGGTTGTGCAAATAGAGCCTGGCCCAATGCCCACTTTCACACCGTCTGCACCTGCCTCAACCAGCGCAAGCGCAGCCGCAGCAGTGGCAATATTGCCGCCGATAACTTGTACTTGCGGGTAGTTTTGTTTCACCCAGCGCACGCGATCAATCACGCCTTTGCTGTGGCCGTGGGCCGTATCCACCACCAGCGCATCAACGCCTGCTTTAACGAGCAGCTCTACGCGCTCTTCGGTGCCAGCACCAACGCCAACGGCTGCGCCCACGCGCAAGCGCCCAGCATCGTCGCGTGCGGCATTGGGGAAGCTGGTTTGCTTGGTAATGTCTTTAACGGTGATTAAGCCTTTGAGCTCAAAAGCGTCGTTTACCACCAGCAAGCGTTCAATCTTGTGTTGGTTCAGCAGTGCTTTGGCTTCTTGCAGCGACGTGCCTTCGGGCACGGTAACCAGTTTTTCGCGCTGCGTCATGATGTCGCGCACGGGAACATCGAGCCGCGTTTCAAAACGGATATCGCGGCCAGTCACAATGCCTGCCACCTTGCCGCCGTCAATAACGGGAAAGCCAGAAATACCAAGCTCTTCAGCAAGCTGCTTGACTTGCAAGACCGTGGTTTCGGGAGTGATAACCACAGGGTCGCGCACCACACCAGATTCGTAACGCTTTACGCGGGCAACATGCGCGGCCTGATCTTGTGCGCTGAGGTTTTTATGGATGATGCCAATGCCGCCTTCTTGCGCCATGGCTATGGCCAGACGTGCTTCTGTCACCGTATCCATGGCGGCAGAAACCAATGGCAGATTCAGAGCAATATTGCGGCTAAATTGTGTTTTCAATACAGTGTCTTTAGGCAACACCTCAGAGTAGGCTGGTACCAGAAGAACGTCGTCAAATGTGAGTGCTTTGCCAAGCAGGCGCATAGTAATTCTCCAAAAACAGGATTGTAGCCGCTCTGCCCGCAAATACTGCGCCGAGAAAAAACAACCCTTACAAACGAGATTTGAAAAAACGAGATATAAAACACTCTTTTATACAGTTTTATGCTGACATAGGGGCGGCATTGGGGTTACCATCATGAACAGTATTCTTGCAATACCGTAGTAATCAGAAAACAAAAAAGGGGGAAACCATGAAGCCATACCAATTATCACCATCATCATTTATTCGCACCAGCCTTGCTGCAACACTGCTTCTATGCGCCACAAGCAGCATGGCGCAGTGGCAATGGCTAGATGACAGTGGCAGAAAGGTTTATAGCGACCGCCCACCGCCAGCCAATATTGCGCCCAAAAACATCATCAAACACCCAGGCAACAACCTTGCGCCCGTTACCGTAACCTTGACAGACAGCAAAGCACCCGCTTTGCCTGCCAGCCAAGCCTCGCAAGCCGCACCTGCTGCCGCCAAGCCAGCGGCAAGCGACCCCAAGGCTGTAGCCGAAAAGAAAAAGAAAGAGGCTGAAGAAGCCAAGCAAAAAAAAGCTGAAGAAGAAAAAGCAGCCAAAGCGCGCGCTGAAAATTGCCAACGTGCCAAAACTGCACTTGCCACCTTGAAGTCAGGCGCGCGCATTTCAACGGTCAATGCAAAAGGCGAAGCGCAAATCATGTCAGATCAAAACCGCGCTGCCGAAGAAAAGCGGCTCAACAGCGTTATTTCATCTGATTGCAGCGGAAAATAACGCTTCCAGCCAGATTGTGGCTTGCACCGCTTGCCCTACTTGTTCCTTACTCCTCTGCCCATGCATATGAGCAGCAAGCAGGCATGAAAGCCTCTTTAGCCATAAAGCTGGTGCGTGCAGCAAGGTGAAAGCAGAAAGGAAAACAACTGTAAGCAAGCGAATTGCGGTTGCGTGCAACTTCAACCGCCTCAACCGCTTCAGCCGCTTCAGCCGTTTTTGCTTTGCTTAAACAGGCATCAGTGCTTGCCACTTTTGTGAAAATTTTTCAAAAAATTTTCTTCTCTCTGCAAAAATCATTTTTTTCTTGTTATACTTTGAGGCTTGTTGGCTCGGTAGCTCAGTTGGTAGAGCAGCGGATTGAAAATCCGCGTGTCGGTGGTTCGATTCCGCCCCGAGCCACCAGATTTCAAGCCCAACCGTTATCGGTTGGGCTTTTTCGTTTCTGCTTTGCGCCAGTTGGCAATGCCCAACCCCGCGTATGCATTTGCAAGCCCTCTTTGCAAACTCTCTTTCTAAACTCTCTTAGCCAATCCGCATTCATCAGCAACGCGCTGCATGAAGGTTGGGTTTTTGTTATTGAGCCATAACCAGTATTCAAGCGCCTTGCAGGGCTTTTTAGTGCTGTAAGGCGCATGAATACTGCTTGCTCTGGTTTGGCTTTTTATTTGGCTTTTTTATCTGCCGTTCTTTGCGTAGCCTTTGCACTAAAGTACAGTTTCAGAGGCTGCGGGTTTCAAGCCTGCTCAAGCGCCTGTTTATGCCAGGCTTCTCATCATTGATTCCAGCGCACTGCCATCGCAAGCCCTGAAGCCCAACATTGGCTGTGCTTAATAAAACACTCGCATACCAAAAAAAAAAAACAAGCTACCACTGGCGCAATCGCGCATTAGCGGTAGCTTGTTTTTTGCGTGCTGCTTGTCTTATCACTGATGAGCCAAAGAAAGGGCAAATTGGCACTGAGGGGCGATTTTTTCAATACGCTGTGCCATAAGCTGTGCCACAAAACAAAGCCATAAGCACAAGCAGTATTTATGCGCCCTGTAGCACGATGAGGCTTGCTTGGTGCGTTTGAGATAGCAACAGATGGCAAGCAAGTTATGCCTGCCATCTGTTTTAGCCCTTTCGCTAGCCTTTTCGCCAGCCTTTTCACCCTCGTTGTTGCTCTATGCAGTTTTCTCAGGCTTTGAGTGCGGCGTGCATTTCTTGCAGCGAGATGACTTCGCTGTTGTCCAAAAACGCCATGCCTTCTGCGGCTGCGGCGGCTCCTGCAATGGTGGTGAAGGTGGTTACCCTGCCTTGCAAGGCGCTGGTGCGAATGGCGCGGCTGTCGGCAATGGCGTTGCGGCGGTCTTCTACGGTGTTGATGACCATCACGATTTCGTTGTTTTTAATCATGTCCACAATGTTGGGGCGGCCTTCGATAACCTTATTGACGGTTTCGCACGCAATGCCTGCATCGCGTATGGCTTGCGCTGTGCCGCGTGTAGCAACCAGTGCAAAGCCCAGTTTTTGCAACTGGCGGGCAATGTCAATGGCGCAGGGTTTGTCGCTGTTGCGCACGGTTAAAAACACTTTGCCTGTGGGGTTGCCTTGGGCATCAAATGGGCGCGGCAGCGATTCGCCTGCGCCGATTTGCGCTTTAACGTAGGCTTCGCCAAAGGTTTTGCCTACGCCCATGACTTCGCCTGTAGATTTCATTTCTGGGCCAAGAATGGTGTCTACGCCAGGGAATTTGACGAAGGGAAACACCGCTTCCTTGACGCTGAAGTAAGGCGGATTAACCTCTGCACCTATGCCCTGCTCTGCCAGCGAGCGCCCTGCCATGCAGCGCGCTGCGACTTTGGCCAGCGGTATGCTGGTGGCTTTGGAAACAAACGGCACGGTGCGGCTGGCGCGTGGATTGACTTCAAGCACATAAATCACGTCTTGCTTGTCTGCACCTTCGCCAAGCTGCTGGATGGCAAACTGCACGTTCATCAGCCCCACTACGTTGAGTGCATTGGCCATGGCGGCGGTTTGGCGCTTGATTTCGGCTACCGTGGCGGCGCACAGGTGGTATGGCGGCAGCGAGCAGGCTGAGTCACCACTGTGCACGCCTGCTTGCTCGATGTGCTCCATCACGCCGCCAATAAATACTTGGCCTGTGGCATCGCGTATGCAGTCTACGTCGCACTCGATGGCATCGTTTAAGAAGCGGTCGAGCAGCACGGGCGAATCGTTGCTGACTTTAACGGCTTCGCGCATGTAGCGCTCCAGGTCGCGCTGCTCATGCACAATTTCCATGGCGCGGCCGCCCAGCACGTAGCTGGGGCGCACCACCAGCGGGTAGCCCAGTTCGTCTGCCTTGATGATGGCTTCGGCTTCGGTGCGGGCGGTGGCGTTAGGCGGCTGGCGCAGTTGCAGCTCGTTCAAGAGTTGCTGGAAGCGTTCGCGGTCTTCGGCGGCATCAATCATGTCGGGGCTGGTGCCGATGATGGGCACGCCTGCGGCTTCAAGCCCCAAAGCGAGCTTGAGTGGGGTTTGCCCGCCGTATTGCACGATAACGCCTGTGGGCTGTTCTTTGGCAACGATTTCGAGCACGTCTTCAAGGGTGACTGGCTCAAAATAGAGGCGGTCAGAAGTGCCGTAGTCGGTGGATACGGTTTCGGGGTTGCAATTGACCATGATGGTTTCGTAGCCGTCTTCGCGCATGGCAAGCGCGGCGTGTACGCAGCAGTAGTCAAACTCAATGCCCTGCCCGATGCGGTTAGGCCCGCCACCGAGCACCATGATTTTTTTCTTGTTGGTGGGTTCGGCTTCGCACTCTTCTTCGTAGGTGGAGTACAGGTAGGCAATATCTGTGGCAAATTCTGCCGCGCAGGTATCTACCCGTTTGTAGACGGGGCGCACGCCCAGCGCGTGGCGGTGCGCGCGCACAGCTTGCTCGCTGCTAGCAGTGAGCTTGGCCAGGCGGCGGTCAGAGAAGCCTTTTTTCTTGAGGGTGCGCAGCGTAGTTGCATCAAGCGAAGCCAAGGCTGCTTCGCCTTTTTCGGCAACGACTTTGTCTAGCGCCAGCTCGATTTTGACGATTTCTTCAATCTGCACCAAAAACCATTTGTCGATTTTGGTAAGGCTGTGTACTTCATCCACGCTCCAGCCTGCGGCAAAGGCATCGCCCACAAACCAGATGCGGTCGGGGCCAGGTTCGCCGAGTTCGCGCTCCAGAATTTCACGGTCCTGGGTTTTCTCGTTCATGCCGTCTACGCCCACTTCCAAGCCACGCAGGGCTTTTTGGAAGCTCTCCTGGAAAGTGCGCCCCAGCGCCATGACTTCGCCCACGCTTTTCATTTGCGTAGTCAGGTGGTTGTCGGCAACGGGGAATTTTTCAAAGGCAAAACGCGGCACTTTGGTGACAACGTAATCAACGCTGGGCTCAAAGCTGGCGGGGGTCAGGCCGCAAGTCATGTCGTTACGCAGCTCATCGAGCGTGTAGCCAACGGCCAGCTTGGCCGACACTTTGGCGATAGGAAAGCCCGTAGCTTTGGAGGCAAGTGCCGAAGAACGGCTCACGCGGGGGTTCATCTCAATTACGACCAAGCGACCATCGGCAGGGTTGATGGCAAACTGCACGTTTGAGCCGCTGGAGTCCACACCAATTTCGCGCAGGATGGCGAAAGAGGCATCGCGCATGATTTGGTACTCTTTATCGGTGAGCGTCTGTGCGGGGGCTACGGTAATGCTGTCGCCCGTGTGAATGCCCATGGGGTCGAGGTTTTCGATGGAGCACACGATGATGCAGTTATCGGCCTTGTCGCGGATTACTTCCATCTCAAACTCTTTCCAGCCCAGCAGCGATTCTTCAATCAGCAACTCGGTGGTGGGCGAAGCCTCCAGCCCACGGCGGCAAATGGTTTCAAATTCTTCGGCGTTGTAAGCCACGCCGCCACCTGTGCCGCCCAGCGTGAAGCTCGGGCGAATTACAACGGGAAAGCCTACGGTTTTTTGTACATCCCACGCCTCAGTCATGTTGTGCGCTACGCCAGAGCGTGCCGAACCCAAACCAATGCGCGTCATGGCATCTTTGAACTTGAGGCGGTCTTCAGCCTTGTCAATTACTTCGGGTGCAGCACCAATAAGCTCGACCTTGTATTTATGCAGCACGCCGTTGCGCCACAAGTCCAGCGCACAATTGAGTGCTGTTTGCCCGCCCATGGTGGGCAAAATGGCATCGGGGCGCTCTTTGGCAATGATTTTCTCGACCGTTTGCCAGGTAATGGGCTCAATGTAAGTTACATCGGCTGTGGCAGGGTCGGTCATGATGGTGGCAGGGTTGCTGTTAATCAAAATAACGCGGTAACCCTCTTCGCGCAAAGCCCTGCAGGCCTGCACGCCAGAATAATCAAACTCGCATGCCTGCCCAATAATGATGGGGCCGGCTCCGATAATCAGAATACTTTTGATGTCTTGACGTTTTGGCATGGTATTGACTTTATTTAATTGATATTGACGTTGATATTTTGGCCGCAGCTTATGCGTTCATTCGGAGTGGGTGCGGTTTTTCGGTTTTTGGTGTGAATCAGGTTTCTTTGGCACTGGATAATTCCAGCAAAAAAAGCAAGCGACGCGGGTTTTAAGGTTTCAGCGGTTTGCAAGGTGGCGCTGGCTTGGTCAAATTGCCCGATTCGGCGCTCAAACTCTGCTTTAAGCAACAAATAATCCAGCCGTGCGCGCACAGACAGTTTGTCATCGCGCAGTATTTGCTCAAGCAGCGCAAGCGCCTGCTGGCGGTAGCTGTCTGGCCCGTTCCAGCTTGCTTCTTGCAGCATACGCAGTTGCCGTGGCAAAGGTTCTTGCAAATGTTGCATCATCAAAAAAGCGCGGTAATGCACAGGTTGTTTTTGAAACCCGGAATCCTCAAGCAAAGGCAATAAAGCGTTTACTTCTGCCGCAGAAAACTTATCTTTATAGATAACAAAACCATTATCTGGACATATTGGCAAAGGCAAAGGCGATACCACTGCACCATATGGCTGCATATCGAGCATATACCCCATTGCTTTGCCCGTATCAGGCAATATTTGGGTAAATGCTTTACCACCTGCCGGGCAAATAAAATCCTCCTCGGTTTCATTTGCCGCATGTGCAAAAGATATGCACAAGGCAGTGGCTAATGCAGTAATCAGACGCAGTTTCATAAACCCATAAAATCAGGCTGGGTTGTTATCGAGCTTGGCGTGCAGCGCCTCAATACGCTCAACAGGCACGCGCTTTTGCATGAGCTGTATTAGTCCATCGCCCTCAATCATGGGGCGCAAGACTTCAACCTCGGCTGGGTAGAACTTTACGTCCCATGCAACCAGCTCGCCGTTGAATTCTTCATCGGTCCAGGTTTTGCCTTTGGCAAGGCACACTACCAAAGGCAGGGCTTTGTTTTCAAGAAAAGATTTTTTGTATGGTTTTTGCTGCCAGCGGTTTAGAAACCATTCTTTGTGCTCTTCTGACAGAGTCAAAATGCGTTTGTTGATGGCTTTTTCAAGCGAAGCGATTGGAAAGCTGAATAACTTCATGCTGTTGCTCCCACTTTTGAGGTTTGTGCCTGACGCATTGCGCGTGTAAAACGATCAAGCAAGCGTTCCATATCGTCATGCGGCACGCCCTGAACACTGAATGCAGGGCAATCGGTGCGCTCAAGCCCTTGCACCGTTCCATCAAACAGGCTGATAAAGGTTGGGCTTAGATTGGCTGGCAGGCTTTGCTTTTCAACCGCAAAGCACTGGTTTTGGCTGGTGATGCTAACGCGACCAGTCTGTAAATCTTTGGTTGGGTGGTTGCTACCGTGGTGGCCAACCTTGAGTTTGAAGGTTTTGGCTCCACTGGCCAAAGCCATGATTTGATGCCCCAAGCCCAAGCCCCATGTTGGCACGTTTGCAGCCATCAACTCACGCGCCGCTGCAACTGCATAGTCACAGGCTTGCGGGTCGCCCGCGCCGTTGCTGAAAAACACGCCATCAGCTTGCATGGCAAGCACAGCACTGGCGGGTGTTTGTGCAGGTACAACAGTGATTTTGCAGCCCTGCTCTGCCAACATACGCAAATGGCTGCGTTTCACGCCCAAGTCATAAACCACGACATGAAACTGTGCATCTTGCACTGTGCTGTAGCCTTGATTGAGCTGCCAAGCGCCTTGCGCCCAGTCGTATTGCTGTGTGCAGGATGTGGTTTTAACCAAATCTTGCCCAAGCAGTGCTGGCGCGGCTTTTGCGGCGGCAATGGCTTGCGCAATATCTGCCGCTGTGGGCGCATTGGTATTGGGCAAAGCCACAATGCGGCCAGACTGCGAGCCGTGCGTGCGCAAATGGCGGGTTAGCTTGCGGGTATCAATGTTTGTAATGGCTACTACGCCGTTGCTGCGCAAATAATCTTGCAAAGATTGCTGGCTGCGAAAGTTTGAAGCCAGCAAAGGCAGGTTTTGGATAACCAGACCAGCCGCAAATACCTGCCGCGATTCGTCATCTTCGGCGTTTGTGCCTGAGTTGCCAATGTGCGGATAGGTAAAGGTAACAATCTGGCCGCAAGAAGCGGGGTCAGTCAGCGTTTCTTGATAGCCAGCCAGTGCGGTATTAAATACCATTTCGCCTGCTGTAGAGCCAGTGGCGCCAATGGCATTGCCAATAAAAACAGTGCCATCGGCCAAAGCGAGAATGGCAGTAGGTAATGGTGCGTGCGGGAACAGAAGCACGAGAGATTCTCCGAAGGTTGCAAGGCAGCGGCGTGCGCCCGAACCAAGCCCCCGTGGCCTGACGATTTTCTCTCGTTGGCTACGCGGGGTATCAGCACCCAAATTTGTGTACTTGTACTTGGAAACGCGGCTAGTGCCGGGTGTGCTGTGAAATGCACCCCCAATTGGGCGTGTGCGCCAAGTGGAAGCTACATTTGTGAAGCGCACCATTATAGCCTTGCCTTGGGGTGCTTGCGCCTGTCTTGGCAAGTCTTATTTGAAGCTCTGTTTGCTTTCGGCAAAGCTACCCGCACAAAGTTTGGAAACTGGGTTTTGCATCTACTTTTGAGTGCGTTTTTGCATATGTTTTACGCATAGCCTGCAAGCACCACCCACACGCCCTGTTGCTTACAACACTTCGCAGCCGCGTTATTTACTTGCGCCACACATCTACAATGCTGCACAAAGCATCTGACAATTTGGCAATTTTCCAACATACTTTCATGAACCCACTTCTCTCACAGCTCCAGCCCTACCCTTTTGAGCGCCTGCGCCAGTTGTTTGCCAGCGTTACGCCCAACCCAGCTTACAAGCCGATTAGTTTGGGCATAGGCGAGCCCAAGCACGCAACGCCGCCCTTCATTCAGCAAGCGCTAAGCAAGGCCACCTTGGGGCAGCCTGGTTTGGCGGGCTACCCTGCCACCGCTGGTGAGCCCGCCTTGCGGCAGGCTTGCGCCAACTGGCTAGAGCGCCGCTACGGTGTGGTGCTAGACGCTGCCACGCAAGTGCTGCCTGTAAACGGCTCGCGCGAGGCGCTGTTTGCCTTTGCCCAAACCGTGATTGACCCAAGCGCCCAATCCACCGTGGTTTGCTCCAATCCGTTTTACCAAATTTACGAAGGCGCAACCCTATTGGCGGGCGCTACGCCCTACTTTGCGCCCAGCGTGCCCGAGCGCAATTTTGCAATCGACTGGGACAGCGTACCCGCATCCGTCTGGCAAAACACCCGCCTGATGTATGTTTGCTCACCAGGCAACCCTACAGGCGCAGTTATGCCGCTGGATGAATGGCGCAAACTGTTTGAAATCAGCGACCGCTACAACATCATCATCGCCTCAGACGAGTGCTACAGCGAAATCTACTTTGGCGACCAAGCCCCATTGGGCGCATTGCAGGCCGCGCAGCAACTGGGGCGCGATGGCTATAAAAACCTGCTGATGTTTACCAGCCTATCCAAGCGCAGCAGCGTGCCCGGCTTGCGTAGCGGCTTTGTGGCGGGCGATGCCGATTTGATAAAACCCTTTTTGCTCTACCGCACCTACCACGGCAGCGCCATGAGCCCTGTAATACAAGCCGCCAGCATTGCCGCTTGGGGCGACGAAGCGCATGTGATTGAAAACCGCCGCCTGTATTGCGATAAATTTGCCAAAATTACCCCCATGCTCTCGCAAGTGCTCGATGTAAAACTGCCCGATGCTGCTTTTTACCTGTGGGCGCACGTAGGCAAGCACTGCGGCGGCTCTGATACGCTTTTTGCCCAGCGTTTGCTGGAACAATACAATGTAACGGTATTGCCTGGCAGCTATCTGGCACGCGAAGCGCACGGCCACAACCCGGGCGCAGGCCGCATTCGCATGGCACTGGTGGCAGAAACTGCGCAATGCCAAGAAGCCGCACTGCGCATACAGGCATTTATTCAGGGTGGCGCTTGATTATTGCCCTGTTTTTTAAAATAGATAAAACCTGAAGGCTGCCAATGAAAAAGTTTCTTGTTTATGCATTAATGGCTATTTTGGTTCCACTCTCTGCCAGCGCATCTGAAAAAGAAAACATCCTTTCATTGAAAATTACCTCTATCACGCAAGAAAGAAGCAAAGACAACCACGCGCAAAAAGAAGAGTTTTCACTTACTGGAACAACGCTAAAATACAAAGAAACTGTTTCAGGTTATCTGCGTATTATAGGCGTTCAAGACCAAGAAAAAGAAATTACAGTTAGCGAATAAAGCATCAATAAAATCAATGAACTGGCATTGAAACTTAAAGAATGCCACAAAGAAGATGTAGCATATGCCACCGATGAAATCGGGGTTTTTTATATTATCACCATTGAAATAGCGCAAAATGAAAAAACAGAAACCATTAAAATAAGCGGCATGTCAAAATATTTGAATGACAATACTTTATACAAGCAATACCAAGGCTTTATTTCAAATATAAAACACCTTGTTTTAAACAATTGAAGTTTTTTGGCTTTTCTCTTATGCAGGTTTGCACAAGATTTTTCTGAAACAAACGCCCGTTTTCGCCATTTCACCCTTTTCGCCATTTCACCTGTTTTTTTAAAGGAAGTAATTCATATGAACACCACCCAACTACAACAAATCATCGAATCCGCATGGGACAACCGCGCTGATTTTTCGCCCAACAATGCACCCAAAGAAATCACCGAAGCCGTTGAGCACGTTTTGGCTGAACTTGATGCAGGCCGCTTGCGCGTAGCCACACGCCAAGGCGTAGGGCAATGGACTGTGCACCAATGGCTCAAAAAAGCCGTGCTGCTGAGCTTTCGCCTGCGCGACAATGCCCGCATGGCTGCGGGTGACTTGGCGTTTTACGACAAAGTGCCCACCAAGTTTGGCGGCATGAGCGAAGCCGAACTGCAAGCCACTGGCGTGCGCGTAGTGCCACCCGCCGTTGCGCGGCGCGGCAGCTACATTGCCAAAGGCGCTATTTTGATGCCCAGCTATGTAAACATTGGCGCGTATGTAGACGAAGGCACCATGGTAGACACTTGGGCAACAGTCGGCTCTTGCGCCCAGATTGGCAAAAACGTACACCTCTCTGGCGGCGTAGGCATTGGCGGCGTGCTTGAGCCACTGCAAGCGGGCCCCACCATCATCGAAGACAACTGCTTTATCGGCGCACGCAGTGAAATCGTTGAAGGCGTGGTGGTTGAAGAAAACTCCGTTATCAGCATGGGCGTATACATTGGCCAAAGCACCAAGATTTACGACCGCAGCACAGGCGAAATCAGCTACGGCCGCGTGCCTGCTGGCTCGGTAGTGGTAAGCGGCAACCTGCCCTCAAGCTGTGGCAAATACAGCTTGTACTGTGCTGTCATTGTCAAGCGGGTAGATGCCCAAACGCGCTCGAAAACCAGCCTGAATGATTTGCTGCGCGACTAAAAACACGCTCTGCAACAAGCCCCTGCGCTAAAGCACGTAGCGTGGGTTAGGCTGCAAGCCGTAACCCACGCGGTGCTGCGTTTGCAGGTTGATTGCCGCGTGGGCGACTAGTTCACCAACGCAGTTACTGCACTTTCTACACTTACTTAACCACGCCCTATCGTCATTCCCGCGCCGGCGGGAATCCATGCCGCCCACGCGTAGAACGTGGATTCCCGCCTGCGCGGGAATGACAGATGAAGGGGCGTGATGTGGGGTGTTGGCTGTATGCACAGATACGCAAAACACCAAGAATGCTTGCAAGCAGTGTTTATGCGGGTTGCATGGCATTTTTGGCTTGAAAGGCGCATGAATGCTGGTTGTGCGGCGTTTGCGGGTTGATTGACGCGTGGGTGGCAAGTCGCCCACCCTACTTGCTGGGGCAAGCAATGCAGCCATAGGCACCCAAACCATGTTTGGCTCACCTGTCAATGCCCAAAAGCAGGCAGATATTGTCAACGCCATAACAGGCGGCGAAGGAAGAGTACAACAAGCCTGCCACCAAAACGACTTTGTCTGCCGCAGCTTTGGCAGCAACCCCGCTACGCTTGCTACACTTACTTAACCACGCCCTATCGTCATTCCCGCGCAGGCGGGAATCCATGCCGCCCACGCGCAGAACTTGGATTCCCGCCTACGCGGGAATGACAGATGAAGGGGCGTGATGTGGGGTGTTGGCTGTATGCACAGATACGCAAAACACCAAGAATGCTTGCAAGCAGTGTTTATGCGGGTTGCAGGGCATTTTTGGCTTGAAAGGCGCATGAATGCTGGTTGTGCGGCGTTTTCTTTTCTCAGGAGGCTACGGCTTGCGGTTTAGCGCTGGCTCAAGGCGTTGCCTATCATGCGCGAGGTAATGTCTACGATTTCTATCATGCGTTGGTAGGGCATGCGGGTGGGGCCGATTACGCCCAGTGTGCCTACGATTTGCCCGTTTACAGCGTATGGGGCGCTGACTACGGAGAGTTCTTCAACGGGCATGGCGGGGTTTTCGCCGCCTATGTAGATGCGCACGCCTGCGGCATGGCTGGATTCTTCCAGCAGGTGCATGAGTAGCGTTTTTTGTTCAAACAAATCAAAGGCGCGGCGCAGTTGCGACATGTCGCTGGAAAAGTCGCTTACCGCCAGCAGGTTGCGCTCGCCTGCGATGACGACTTCGTGCTGTGCGCTGCTGACTGCTTCGGTGGTGGCGGCTACGGCGGCTTGCATGAGGGTGGCGATTTCGCTGCGCAGGGTTTCTACTTCGGCTTGCAGGCGCGGGGCGATTTGCTCAAGCGCCATGCCGCTAAAGTGGGTGTTGAGGTAGTTGGCGGCTTCGGTGAGTTGGCTCGGGGTAAAGTCGCTTTCGGTAAAAAGCACGCGGTTTTGCACATCGCCTTCGGGCGAGACGATGATGATGAGGATGCGCTTTTCAGACAGGCGCAAAAATTCGATGTGCCTGAATGTTGAGCTGTGGCGCGGGCTCATGACTACGCCTACAAATTGCGACAGGCTTGAGAGCATGTGCGCGGCGCTGGTGATGACTTTTTGCGGCTGGTCTGGAGCCAGCGCGAGTGATTGCGTGATGGGGTCGAGGTTGTCAGGCTCGGCTGTGAGCAAGGTGTCTACAAACAGACGGTAGCCGCGTGCGGTTGGCACACGCCCTGCAGATGTGTGCGGGCTGGCGACCAGGCCAAGCGACTCCAGGTCGGACATGACGTTGCGGATGGTGGCTGGCGAAAGCTCCAGCCCAGCGGATTTGGACAAGGTGCGCGAGCCTACGGGCTGGCCGTCAGCAATGTAGCGGTCTACCAGGGTTTTAAGTAAAAGTTTTGCACGGTCATCTAACATGATTGGGGCATTTTAATGCGCCAGGCGCTGCGCTGTATGCTTTAATTAGCCCCATGAAAAAAACTGCCCTTTTCAAGCACGTTGGTCTGATTGGCAAATACCTCAGCAATGCCCATGCGTGCACGTCCAAGCCAGCTCATGATTTTGCCGACGTTGCCCCCTGCCCTGCTGCGGGCGATGTTTTGCGTGGCATTGCCTCGTGCCTGCAAAGTAGCGGGTGTACGGTTTTCCTGGAGGAGCATTCGGCGCATGGCGCTGGTTTGGCTGGGCAATATGCCACGCGCTCTGTTGCCGATATTGCCAGCCAATGCGATTTGGCAGTGGTGGTAGGGGGCGATGGCACTATGTTGAGCGCCGCGCGGCAGCTCGCAGCAGCTCGTTTGCCGCTTATCGGCATCAATCAGGGGCGCTTGGGCTTTATGACTGATATTGCGCTTGAGAAAGTGCAAACCGTGCTACCCGCCATGCTCGGCGGCGCGTATCGCGAAGATTTGCGCTATTTGATGCAAGCGCAGGTTGTGCGACAAGGGCAAGTCATACACGAAGCACTCGCACTCAACGATGTGGTTTTAAACCGTGGCAATATTTCAGGCATGCTGGAGTTGCGCCTGGAAGTTGATGGGCATTTTGTCTGCAACCAACGCGCAGACGGGCTGATTGTGGCTACAGCTACAGGCTCTACAGCCTATGCCTTATCTGCTGGGGGGGCGCTTATGCATCCTTCGGTTGCAAGCTGGATTTTGGTACCCATTGCGCCGCACACCTTATCGAATCGCCCCATTGTGATTAGCGAAAACAGCACCATCAGCCTGAAATCGGTAGCGCAATGGCAAGGTGCCAGCGTTAGTTTTGATACCCAAACTTTTGACGCGCTCCAACATGGCGATAGCGTAGAAGTGCGCCGCGCAACGCAACAAGCACGCTTTTTGCATCCGCTAAACTGGAATTATTTTGACACCCTGCGCGAAAAACTGCACTGGAACAAAGGGAGCATCTAACCGTGGCTTTGCAACGCATAACCCTGCGCGATTTTGTACTGGTTGAATCGCTTGAACTGGAGCTTGCCAGCGGCTTTAGCGCCCTCACAGGCGAAACAGGCGCGGGCAAATCCATCTTGATTGAAGCACTCCAATTGGTCATGGGTGCGCGTGCCGATGCAGGCGTGGTGCGCGAAGGCTGCGCGCGTGCAGACATCAGCGCTACGTTTGAGCTGCCACAAGCCGCCAAAACACTGCTCGACGAATACGGCATGGCAGCCGACACAGACGACGAAAACAGCCTGCTACTGCGCCGCAGTATCGACAACCAAGGCAAAAGCCGTGGCTGGATCAATGGCATACCCGCCACCGCCACCCAGTTGCGCGCGCTCGGCGCATTGCTGGTAGATATCTACGGCCAACACGCCTGGCAAAGCCTGCTGCAAGCCGACACCATGCGCAAGCTACTTGATGCCTATGGCCGCATAGACACCCACCCGCTTACCGCGCTTTGGCAGCAATGGCGCCAAGCCAGCGCACAACTGCAAAGCGCCACCCAAGGCCAAGAGCAGCGCCAAAACGAATGCGAGCGCCTGCAATGGCAAATTGCCGAAGTCAGCCACCTGCAACCCCAAGCTGACGAGTGGCACAGCCTTAATACCGAGCACCAGCGCCTGGCCCATGCCAAAGAACTGATTGATGCCGCCGAGCAAAGCCTGCTTGCGCTTGATAGCGACGAAACAGGAGCCACCAGCAGCTTGAGCCGCGCCAGCCACCTGCTTGGCGCACAACGCGACATTGCCCCCGAATTTGGCCAATGGGCTGACCAAATCGAAAGCTGCTACGCACAATTGCAAGACACCGTGCGCCACATGCACACCAGCCTGGCCCGCATGGAGCTCGACCCCCAACGCCTCGAACTGCTCGACCAGCGCCTGGCCGCCTGGCTCACACTGGCGCGGCGCTTCAAACTGCAACCCGAAGACCTGCACAACGCATGGCAACAATGGCAGCAACAACTGCAAGCACTTGAAGCCACACAAGACTTAGCCGCCCTGCAACAAGCGCAAGACGCAGCCGCCAAGGCTTACCACGCCTGCGCCGCACAAATAAGCAAACAGCGCAAACAAGCCGCGCAAAGCCTCGCGCAAGCAGTCACAGCAGCCATGCAAGACTTGGGCATGCAAGGCGGAGCCTTTGCAGTCGATTTACAAGCCACACCCCAGCCCACAGCGCTTGGCACTGACGCGGTTGAATTTATGGTGGCAGGCCACGCGGGCAGCAGCCTGCGCCCAGTAGGCAAAGTAGCTTCGGGCGGCGAGCTATCGCGCATTGCGCTAGCCATAGCCGTTACCACCAGCCAGCCTGGGCAAACAGGCACACTCATCTTTGACGAAGTAGATGCTGGCATAGGCGGCGCAGTAGCGCACACCGTAGGCAAACTCATGCGCCAACTCGGGCAAGGCAGACAAGTACTGGCCGTAACCCATCTGCCACAAGTAGCCGCCTGCGCCCACCAGCATTTGCAAGTGCGCAAAATACAACAAGCAGCAAGCAACAGCAAAGCACCCGTAAGCACCGTGCAAATGCTTGATGCCACAGCGCGTCAGCTAGAAATAGCGCGTATGCTCGGTGGCGACACCACATCGCCCACCTCGCTGGCACATGCCGCCGAAATGCTGGCCGCAGCACAATAATGCCCGCCAAGCCACAAGCCCAGCGTCATCAACACGCAACCATCACCCCTTACCCTATGCACGCCAAGCCCCGCCCAGCACCCGCGCAGCCACTTACCTGACAGGAACCACACTATGCCAGAGCAAAACTGCACCGCATCAACTGCCGCATCAAGCGCCGCATCAACTGCCGTAACAGCCACCCCAACACACGCCGCAGCAAGCCCCAAGCCGCCAACACCCGCCCAGCCACGCGCACGGCTGGTACTCATCAGCGGCATGTCTGGCTCGGGCAAATCCATCGCATTGCACGCGCTTGAAGATGCAGGCTACTACTGCGTAGACAACCTGCCACCCGCCCTGCTACACGCCTTTTTCATCGAAACATGCAAAGTGCAAGCCAGCAGCCTCATTGCCATCTCGGTAGACGCTCGCAGTGCAGCCTCGCTCTCAGTCGTGCCAGAGCAACTCGCAGCCTTGCGTGCCAGTGAAGTGGAAATCATCCCTTTGTTTCTAGATGCCAGCAACGAAGCACTCATGCGCCGCTTCTCTGAAACCCGCCGCAAACACCCCCTCACACAAAGCGGCAGCAACAACCAAGTGCAAGACCTGCACGATGCCATCCAGCGCGAACGCGCATTACTGGCCGACTTTCGCGAATCTGCCCACGTCATAGACACCACCATGACCCGCGCTGCACAGCTACGCACGCAAATCAGAGAGCTACTGGCCATCACGCGCCAGCAACTCACCGTTGTATTTGAATCTTTTGCCTTCAAACGCAGCGTACCCACCGATGCAGACTATGTATTTGACGTGCGCATGCTGCCTAACCCACACTACGAAGCAGCCCTGCGCCCCCTTACTGGCTGCGACGCACCAGTAGCGCAATTTCTGCAACAGCAACCCAAAGTTGCGCAAATGCACCAGCACATCCGCGACTTTTTGCAGCACTGGCTACCTGAGCTGGCTCGCGACCACCGCAGCTACGTCACCATAGCCGTAGGCTGCACAGGCGGGCAACACCGCTCCGTCTATCTGGTTGAGCAACTCTACAAAGACTTTGCGCCAGACTGGGTATGCCTCAAACGCCACCGCGAAATGGAATTGGCTAAATCGGCATAAGCCGCATCACATCTTCAGCCCATCAAGCCACTTGCGCACAGGCGCAGGCAAGCCCAGTTGCTGCCACTGGCTATGCCATGCGCCAGTGCCAGTGCCAGTGCCAGTGCCAGTGCCAGTGCCAATGCCAGCACCAGCAGCACCAGTAATACCAGCGCCAGCACCCGTACCAGCACGGTCATCAAGCAGCGCCACCAAAGCCGCTGGCAAATCCGCACCAGCCGCAAGCTGCACGCTCACCACGTGCAAATACAAATCCTTATGCGTAAGCACATGCTTGAATGGTGCGTGCCATGTGCAAACACGCTCGGGCAAGTTGCCAATGGCAGTGCGTAACCGCGCCTCATCAGCCCCAGCCGCAAACACAGGCAAACAATACAACCCCGCCCAAATACCAGTTTGCGGGCGCTTTTCAAACCAAAAATCCCCTGAAACATGCCCACTCGCTGGGCGATGCAAAGCCAGCAGCCACCAATTTTCAGCCGTGCGCTTTAGTTTGCTGCTTTTAACAGGGTAAGCCAGCGGCGCACCCTGCGCACAAGCGCGGCATAACGCACGTACAGGGCACTGCCCACACAGCGGATTGCGCGGCATACAAACCGTAGCCCCCAAATCCATCAACCCTTGGGTATAAGCCACCATGCAAGCATGCTTTTCCTTGTGCGTGCCCTGCTGCTCTCCTTGCGTTTCCTCTTGCTTGTCCTCTTGCTTTTCCCTTTGCTCCTGCAAAGGCAACAACCCCGCCGCCAACTGCCACAACGCCCGCACATGGGCTTGGCGCGACAAATCATCACCATAAGCCAGCAACCGCGCCAACACGCGCTGCACATTCGCATCAAAAATAGATACCCGTTGTCCAAAACAAAAAGCAGCAACAGCCGCAGCAGTCGATGGGCCAATACCAGGCAAAGTTTGCAAAGTAGCCGCTGTGGATGGAAACACACCGCCATACACATCGCGCACCACCTGCGCACAGCGATGCAAATTGCGCGCGCGGCTGTAATAACCCAAGCCACTCCACAACGCCAACACTGCATCTTGCTGTGCATTAGCCAAAGCCAGCACATCAGGAAACTGCTGCAAAAATCGCTCGTAATACGCAACTACCGTACTCACCTGCGTTTGCTGCAACATGATTTCCGAAAGCCAAACCCGATACGGCTCACGCGTTTGCTGCCAAGGCAAATGGTGGCGACCATGCACAAGCTGCCAGTCAATCAGCAAAGAAGCAAAATCAAGCGGCTTTGCTGCTGTCTCACTCAAATCGCCCCCAAGCAAATCACCCACAAGCCCTTTGCCCTCGCCGTGCACCCGCAGCAAATCAGCAGACAAAGCCCCCTCATGCGCTAGCACTGCAACAGCTTTCGTAGCAGCACACGGGCGCACATTTGCAGCATCTTTTGGCGCACCTTTTGCCGCCCCTTCAAGCGCCAGCCCCGTAGCGCCATGCTTAAGCATATTCAAGATTTGGCAAGGCTCCAAACCCTGTGATGCACCTCAGCCGCAGGCAACACCTTCTCCAGCAGCGCATTGAAAATAGACTGCTCATGCTGCACATCAAGCATGGCATGCTGAATCTCCTGAATACGCTCTTTAAGCACGCCCGAAGCCGTTTCGGCCCTATCAATCGCATCTACGCGGCGCTTCAAGCTACGGCGGCGCTCGCGCAACTGTGCATCAATCTGGCTAGAAACACCCCTGCTCCATTGCTCCACCTCAGTGAGCACCTGTTCAAACACAAGGCGCAACTGCGATACCAGCGCGCGCAATAAGCGATCAATAAAATCCTGCTGCGAAAGCTGAATCAAATTACCCACGCCGAGCGAGTGCACATTACTTTCCTCAACCTCTTTCAAAGCCTCCAGATGGTTATCAAGCTGTGGCGCAGCATCAACCTTCAATTCAAATCCATAATCACTATTAAGCTGCATAAACATACTGTTAAACATGGTATGCACCTCATCAATCTTGTCTTGCGTATCATCAAGCAACCTATACAATTTTACAAAAGTATCTGCATATGCCTTTTTAACTCCAACCTTCATAAAACCAGACTCTTGCAATGCCATTTTCAGCGAAGAAGTTTCTCTTAGCAAATGGTTATTGCCGAGCATGGTATAAATCTGCTGCAATATCTTATAGTGCACAATACGAATAGCATGAATACGCCCAACAGAAACTTCAAACGTATCTTGGTCTTGCGTTATCTTCAACCTTTGCTGGTGCATGATAGTTTCATTTTTTGCTTGCAACTCATTCAACTCTGAAAGCTGCTCATACAAATCAGAAGCGCGTCTATTAAGCAAGCTTCTCACTTTTTGCTGAATAACTTGCAAGTCAGCCATCAAGCGTGTATACATAATTTCATCACGCCGCTGCAAAATGCTATTTCCAAGCATATTATCAACCAGTTCAATATGGCTCCGCTTCAAAAGTTCTTCGTCATTATTAATCTTTGCCAGCAAGCCCTTCTTTGCGGAAACAGCCATAACACGCTCTTCAGAAACGCCCAAAGCATGAGCCGCATCCAGCCGTTTTATTTCAATCGCCACATCGTTTTGTTCAGCCGTTTTGGAATCATCCCAGAGGGTGTCTATTTTATTAAGCACTACAAAGCGTGAATTATCATCTTCTTTTCCAGCGAAAAATTCACGGTAAATAGTCAAATCAGAAGTTGCCACCTCTGAGTTTATAGGCATAATAAAAACCGCCGCTTGCGCATGCGGAGTTAAACTTATAATCAGCTCTGAACCTATGCCAGCATCATTTAGCCCAGGCGTATCTAAAATAACCAAACCTTGCTGCAACAATGGATGGTCAATATTAATCTGCGCATGCCTCCAGCGGGGTATCTCTACCGAATTTTCATCTGAATCATCTGCTTTTATAAAACCAAATCCAAGCGCACGCGCCTCTTGCGCTGAAACAAAAATGGTTTCATTGGCTTTCTCTACAGCCTCAATAAACTGGTCGGCATTATTTTTATCAAATTCAATTTTGCTCCACTGCTCTGGCATTTGTTGCCACTCTATCAGCGACTGTGGCTCAAGCCGTGTTTGAATAGGTAGCAATCTCAAGCAAATATCATCATTTTCGTTGTAGCCCATTTCTATCGGGCATACTGTTTTTCTTTTTTCGCTGCTATTAATAATACGCTTGCCATAGTTTGAAAACAATATGGCATTAATAAGCTCGGATTTTCCATGCGAAAGCTCGGCCACAAAAGCCACAATGATTTTTTCACTGCGGTTGTGTGCGCGCATTTTTTCAATTTGTGCTTTCACATCAGCCGCAAGCAACTCGTGCTGCTCAAGCCATTGCATTAAAGCCCACAAACGGCCGTCTATCTCATTGCGCCAACTGTTGTGTTGAGTGGTATTTTCATTAAGCATGCGACTACAACCCTTTTGGTGTGTAATTGGTATTTTTTCTCTATATCTAGTCTGGCATTATTGCCGCTTTTGGCAAGAAGAACAAAAATAGGTAGACCTCTGCCCTTGCCGCATCATGCGCACAGGTTTTTTGCATACAGGGCAGGGCTCGTTATTACGCCCATAAACCATAGCCTGCAACTGAAAATAACCGTTATGCCCTTGGGCATTAGAGTAGTTACGCAAGCTGCTGCCGCCCATTTCGATGGCATTGTGCATCACATCACGCACCGCCTGCCACAGCCGCTTGGCTTGCGCTTTAGTCAATTGTCTGGCCGAGGTTTGCGGGTGTATTTTGGCGCGAAATAGCGCCTCTGAAGCATAAATATTGCCAACTCCAACAACAATATGCCCACTCAATAGCACTTGTTTGATATCGGCTTGGCGCTGCTGGAGCTTTTGGTAAAAAACATCAGCCGTAAATGCATCTTCCAGCGGCTCAAGGCCCAGCTTTGCAAGCAACTTTTGCGCACGCGGGTCGTCTTCGCCTTCCACCAGCAAAACCGCACCAAAGCGCCGTGGGTCGGTAAGGCGCAGTAGCCCTTGCGTGGTCTGCAGCTCGAAATGGTCGTGCGCCCCATATGCAGGCAGCTCTTTTGCAAACCGCAAACTGCCCGACATGCCCAAATGCACCAGCAACATGCCTTCGCTCAAATCCAGCAGCAAATATTTCCCACGCCGCCGCACGCCAAGTACGGTGCGATTAATAAGTGCTTGCGGCTGCGCACCCAGCGGCCAGCGCAAGGGCTTGCCCATGCGTACCGCTTCGATACGTGCTCCTGCAATAAGATTGGCAAAACCCAGTCGGGTAACTTCTACTTCGGGTAATTCAGGCATGGAGTGGAAAGTTCGGAGGGATTAAGAGGTCAAAAAAAAAGCGCCTGCGCCGCACAACAAACACAAACCACACAGCAGCTCTGTGCCTGAATTTGAAGCAGCAGCAGCGCGGCAAAAGAGCGATTGGAAACACTCTTGAAAATGCGCTTCGCATAAAGAAAACGCCAAGCCGCAAAAAGCCCACGCTGCTTGCCTTATTATCATACCCACGCACCTGCTGCTCACCTGCTGCTATTTAGCACCCGTTTTACGTGGAGAGTCCATCTTGTCTCGCATATTTCACACCTTTGCCGTCATATTGCTGGCGCTTTCCAGCTTGCAACCCGCCCACGCCACTTTACCCAGTGGTGCTGACTCCATAGCAAAAAAAACAGCTCAAAAAAAGAATAAGCAAACGCGCCAGCCAACAGCCATAGCGCAAAGTTACGACCCTGCCACTTCTCAGAAAATCGTACGCGATGCAGCCATTCTTTACGACGTGCTCATCGGCTACCTGCAACTGCAACGCGGCGCAACCGAGCACGCCTACACCCACTTGCTAAGCGCCGCGCAGCGCAACCCAAATACCAAACTATTTGCACAAGCCACCGAAGTTGCTTTACACAATCGCGCCTACGAATCCGCCTTGGCAACCCTCACCAAATGGAAACGCGCCTTTCCCGCAGACCCCGTTGCCAGTACCTACCATTTGCAAGTTTTACTTGCCTTAGGGCGCATTGAGCAAACAGGCACACCGCTGCAGCAAGCCTTTGACAACACCGAGGCAGGCAAAAAACAGGCATTCATCCATTCAGTGCCATCTCTCTACGAACTAAGCAAAAAAACCGAAGCGGCACTTGCGGCTGCCCAGCCCATGCTGCAAAAGGCCATGCAAAACCCTGAAACTGCCTTCGTTGCCGCATCAGCACTGGCACGCATGCAAATCGCGGCAAGCCAATACCCGCAAGCAATCCAATCACTACAACAAGCCATTGCCGCCACAGTTCCACAAGAAAAACTCGGCCTCTTGCCTAACCGCGAACTAGCAGGGCTAATCGCAATCGACCTCATGCGCCTGAGCCGCGCTACAGCTCCAGACATTTCCAGGCAAGCCGAAAACCTTGCATCTGAAATGCTCAAGCAAGGCGAAAACTCAAACGACTTCGTCATCAGCTACGCCCGAGTATTAACAGAATCCCGCCGCTATGACGAAGCCCTCGCACAGCTCCACAAGCTGCTCCAAAAATCCCCCGACTACGCCACTGGCTGGGCGCTACAAGCAGGCATACACATCGAAACCCGCCAATGGAGCTCTGCCGAACAAGCCCTGCAGCGCTACCTGGACATACGCCAAACCGAGCAAGCCAGCGCAGCCAGCTACACCGAGCTTGACACACAGGTCTACCTCATGCTCGCACGCATTGCTGACGAGCACAACGACACCCAAGCCGCCAACAACTGGATTAAACGCATAGAGCCAGCACAAGCCCGCGCCAACCTGCAACTCCAACGCATCGAACTCATGGTGCAGCAGCAAGGCAAATACGAGCAAGCACTACAAATGCTGCAAGAAGTCCCCACCAACACGCCACGCGAAAAAACCGCCCACGCGCTAATAAGCTCGCTCATCTACGAAAAACAAGAGCTGTATGCCGACTCAGTCCGCGTCCTTACAGCAGCCCTTGACCACGACCACAACAACCCCGAACTCCTCTACCTCAGAGGCTACTCCTATAGCCAACTAGGGCAACACGCAAAAAGCGAAAAAGACTGGCGCAAAGTCATACGCCTGCAACCCCAATCGGCCATCGCCTACAACGCCCTGGGATACGGCATGGCCGACCGCAACGAGCGCCTGAAAGAAGCCCGCGCCCTCATCAGCAAAGCACTATCACTCAACCCCAGCAGCAGCGCCATACGCGACAGCATGGGCTGGGTTGAATACCGCCTGGGCAAACTCCCCCAAGCCAAACTGCACCTGCAACAAGCCTACGTTGCCGAACCACAAGCCGAAATCGCCGCCCACTATGGCGAAGTACTCTGGAAAAGCGGCGAGCACGACCACGCACGCACAGTCTGGCAGCAAGGTCTCAAACTCGACCCCAAAGACAAAGTACTACTAGAAACCATCAAACGCCTCGACCCAAAACTCACCCCAAATGACTAACGCCGCACCACACCATCAACCTCCCCTGCAGCACCTGCACCAAATCGCCGTCAAACTATGCACACTCGGCGCACTCACCTGCGCCCTGCTGCTATCAGCCTGCACAACCACCCCAAAAACAACAGCAACAACAGCAACCGAAAACACCACCCCCGCAAACACCACCACCTACAGCGGGCGGCTAGCCCTATCTATAGAGCAGCAACCACCGCAAAACTTCAGCAGCAACTTCCAACTCACAGGCAGCCCCAACCAAGGCAGCCTGCACATACTCAGCCCCTTTGGCAGCACATTAGCCATAGCACAGTGGAGCCACAACACAGCCACCCTGCAACAAGGCCGCAACATCCACCAATTCAACTCCCTCGATGAATTGCTCACCCAACTCGCTGGCGCACAAATCCCCATCACCGCCCTATTCGACTGGCTAGAAGGCAAAAACACCGCCGCAGAAGGCTGGCAAACAGACTTAACACAACACAAACAAGGCAAAATCAGCGCCTGGCGCACACACCCCCAGCCCACAGCCAAATTGCAAATCATCCTGCAATGAACACACAGCCCGCATTACGCAACCAAGCAGCCCCCGCCAAACTCAACCTCTTCCTGCACATACTAGGGCAACGCAGCGATGGCTACCACCTGCTGCAATCGGTATTCATGCTCATCGACTGGCAAGACAGCCTGGACTTCACCCGCACCACAAACGGCCACATCAGCCGCAGCGACGAAAGCCGCACCCCCCTGCCTGCCAACGACTTATGCACCCGCGCCGCCAGCCTGCTGCAACAACACAGCGGCTGCCACTACGGAGCACACATCCACCTGCGCAAAAGCATCCCCACCCAAGCAGGCATGGGCGGCGGCTCATCCAACGCCGCCACCACCCTAATCGCACTCAACCGCCTGTGGCAACTCAACTACACACCACAACAACTCGCCACAATCGGACTCCAGCTTGGAGCAGACGTACCCTTCTTTCTGGCAGGGCACAACGCCTGGGTAGAAGGCATAGGCGAACAAATCCAAGCCATCCAACTCCCCAGCGCACGCTGGCTCATCGTCAAACCCGAAACAGGCGTCTCAACACCAGCAATTTTTTCTGCCCCCGACCTCTTTCGCGCCACTCCTGCTGCTACAATGCACGACTTCGTTACAGCCAACGATCCATTTAGCTTTGGTCACAACGATTTGCAACCCATAGCAACACGCCTATGCCCCCCCATTGCACAAGCACTGGAATGGCTAGCCCAGCATGGTCTGCAAGGTCGCATGACAGGCTCAGGTAGCGCGGTTTTTGCCAAGCTCCCACCTGAAAGCCAGATTGATGTAAAAAAACTACAACAATCAGCGAAAAAAAATTGGATAATTAGAGTCTGCAACAATTTAAGCCCTCAACCTGTTATATAATTTGAGGCTTCACAGATTTAACTGTGTAGGGGAATCGCCAAGCTGGTTAAGGCATCGGATTTTGATTCCGACATGCGAAGGTTCGAATCCTTCTTCCCCTGCCAATCCATTGACTTCCATCAAATGCCCGTAGTGTCCGCATGGCGTGCATGCGCTGCATGTTTGCTGTAGTGGCGCTTTTTCTAGCCATCCAGCCTGAAGCCTCCCATGCCCAACACAAGCAACCCTGATTTTCTGGTTTTTACAGGTAAAGCCAATCCTGAACTTGCTGAAGAAGTAGTCAAATGCTTGGGCACAACGCTTGGAAAAATCCAAGTTGATCGCTTCTCCGACGGCGAAGTCACCGTCGAAATCATGCAAAACGTACGCGCACGCGACGTATTCATCATTCAGCCCACCTGCGCCCCCACCAACGATGCCCTGATGGAGCTACTCATCATGGTTGATGCCCTCAAACGCGCATCTGCCGAACGCATTCAGGCTGTCATCCCTTACTTCGGCTACGCCCGACAAGACCGTCGCCCACGCTCTACCCGCGTACCCATTTCCGCTAAAGTCGTAGCCAACCTGCTCCAAACCGTAGGCGTACACCGCGTGCTAACCATGGACTTGCACGCCGACCAAATCCAAGGCTTCTTCGACATCCCCGTAGATAACATCTACGCCTCCCCCGTATTGCTTGGCGACCTGAAACAACAAAATTACGAAAACCTGATTGTTGTTTCACCCGACATCGGCGGCGTAGTGCGTGCCCGCGCCTTGGCTAAAGAACTCGGCTGTGACTTGGCTATCATCGACAAACGCCGCCCAAAGCCCAATGTCAATGAAGTCATGAACATCATTGGCGACATTGAAGGCCGCAACTGCATCGTCATGGATGACATGATTGACACTGCTGGAACGCTGGTGAAAGCTGCTGAAGTACTCAAGCAGCGCGGTGCCAAAAAGGTTTACGCTTACTGCACACACCCAGTCTTCAGTGGCCCAGCTATCGACCGCATTTCCAACGGAACTGCACTTGATGGCGTGGTAGTAACCAACACCATTCCCCTGTCACAAGCGGCGCGTGATTGCAAAAAAATCCGCCAACTCAGCGTTGCACCGCTTATTGCCGAAACCATCAACCGCATTGCTACAGGCGACTCGGTTATGAGTCTGTTCTCGGAAGAGCATAAGCTCATCTAAGAACACATCTTGCGCCTGCATGATTTGAAAATTCATAATGTAGGCGCATTTTTTTATCTGGCGTGCGCTGGTCGCGGCCACGCTATTACTGGAGATTGATATGAAAGTTGTCGCATTTGAGCGCAGCATGCAAGGTACGGGTGCGAGCCGCCGCCTCCGCAACGCTGGCAAAACCCCTGGCATCATTTATGGTGGCGAAGCTGCCCCCCAACTGATTGAACTTGACCACAACTCCCTGTGGCACGCTCTGAAAAAAGAAGTGTTCCACGCTTCTGTGCTTGAAATGGAAATCGCTGGCAAATCCGCCAAAGTGCTGGTACGTGATGTGCAATACCATCCCTACAAGCAACAAGTCTTGCATATCGATTTTCAGCGCGTATCTGCCAAAGAAAAA
Source organism: Allobrachymonas sp. (assembly GCA_017993135.1). Classification (GTDB taxonomy): domain Bacteria; phylum Pseudomonadota; class Gammaproteobacteria; order Burkholderiales; family Burkholderiaceae_C; genus Brachymonas. The sequence goes on along the minus strand of JAGONG010000009.1, from coordinate 4,986 downwards.
CTCACTATCAAAGTGCCTCTGCGCTTTGTGGGCGCTGAAGACTCTGATGCCGTAAAAGTGGATAAATGCCTGATCAGCCACATCGTTAACGAAATCGAAATTACCTGCCTGCCCGCTGATTTGCCAGAAGCTATTGAAGTAGATCTGAGCAAAATCTCTAAAGGACATGCTGTACACCTGAGTCATGTTGTGCTACCAAAAGGTGTTACCACACCTATGCATGGCGGTGAAGACCCCGTGATTGCTACAGCTACTCCACCTAAAGGTGGCGCATCTGAAGAAGCTTCTACTGAAGAAGCTGCTCCTGGCGCAGAAAAACCCGCATCCTGATAACTGTTTTATCAGCGCGTTTTATCAAGGAAGTCCGCATCAGCGGACTTCCTTTTTTATTTGTTAATTTTCGATAAGTGCCAGTCAGCAGTGCCTGCAACAGCACAATTCAGTAAGGCTGAAGCAACAAAAACGCCCTGTCACTCTGACAAATAAGCGGAGCGACGCTAGCTTGCCTGAAGCAAAAATTTGACTTCTTCCTCAGTAGGCCGCGAAGGAAGAATGCCGATTAATATTCAAAAAACTGACGCAAGAGTTGTTCACGCCCTGCCCCATGAGCTAGCGCGAGCATCAACAAAATACGCGCTTTCTGTGGATTCAAGCTATTGCCTGGAATACTCTGTAATTCTTCATCCATAGCTAAAGGAGAGACTACTCCACGGCCACAACGGCTGGCACGCACAACCACCACGCCGTGCTCTTTGGCATACTCGGCTCCACGGTGTGCAGCAGGCGATAAGCTGCCATTACCCATGCCAGCAATCACAATACCTGCACAGCCAGAATCTACAGCAGCCTCATACAGGTTATAGCGTGCAGACTGGTAGTCGTAAATGATGTCTACCACAGGCAGGCTATGCAGATTGCTTACGGCAAACTCACTGCTGCTGGTATGGCGTTTTAATGGAGTGGTGTTGTATACAACATCACTGCCATAAACTTCACCAATCTGCGCCGCTGCCCCTGCATTGAAAGTAGCCATACTTGAGCTATGTTGCTTGCTGCAAGCGCGCGCTTCCATAATGGCGTCATTCATTACCACCAGCACACCTTTTCCAATAGACAAGGGCGATGCGGCAACGGCAATGGCTTCGAGCAGGTTGGCTGGCCCGTCTGGGCTTAAATGGTCTGCAGGGCGCATAGCGCCTGTAATAACGATGGGCTTTGAAGTGCGAACAACCAGATTGAGAAAATATGCTGTTTCTTCAAGCGAGTCTGTGCCGTGGGTGATGACTACGCCTGCAATATCATCTTTATCCAGCCATGTTTGCACAGCATGCGCAATTTTCAGCAGCTCTGGGTTGCCAATATCATGACTTGGCAGGGCAAGTAAATCAATACAGTGCAGATTAGCCAATTGCCCTGCTTGCGGAACGGCTGACAACAAATCCCCTGCTTCATGCGAAACAGCATAATCTTGTGCCAATGCCTGTTCATTGGGCAATGTAGAAGCTATCGTGCCCCCAGTTGCCAGTACAACAACACGTGGAAGGGTATGCGCTTGGGAGTCGGTTGCCTGCTGCAAATTGAACCTTTTATTGTTAGCGGCTTACACTTTATGCACTGCTCAGCGCCTCTTGTGAAGCTTGTAGATGGCTTGCGCGAGGCTTGCTTGGCAGTGCTGTTGTGTTTTATTTTTTATCGAAGTATCCAGCGCGGATAGATGCACCAATCAAATTAACGATGAGGCGGCCTGCTGTAACGCAGGTCAACTTGCTGGGCAAATCTTTAGATGGCTGGATTTCAACAATGTCCATACCTACGACGCGGCCTTTTTTCACCAGGCCATGAATCAGTTTGCGTGCCTGAATAAAGGTAACACCGCCAGGCGCTGGGCCATCGATTGCTGGTGCAATAGATGCGTCCAAGCCGTCCATATCGATGGTGATGTAGTATTTGCCACCATCGGGGATTCTGTTTAGCACGGCATCCATGCCGATGTCGTGCAGTTCGTAGGCAGTGATCAGGTCGGCACCATAATCACGCGCTGCCTGGTAGTCGGCTGGTCTGGCGCTGCCTTGCATGCGCAGACCAATTTGCACGATTTTATCGACGTGCGCCATTTCTGAAGCGCGGCGGATGGGGCTGGATAGACCGTCTGGTACGCCATTGACTTCATCGCGCCAGTCGAGGTGGGCATCAATATGCACAACGGTAATTGGGCCCTCATCGGCATAGCCACGCAGTGCTGGCGTTGTAATTCCGTGGTCGCCACCAAGAATGATGGGCAAAGCTCCGCCTTTGCGCAGTTCTTTGATGGCTGCTTCGAGCTTGTGGTAGTGCTCGCGTGGCTCGGTAAGCGATGGAAGAATGTCACCGCAATCAACGAAGCGAATATCTTTGCGCCCTTGCAGCAGCGGACCATCAATATCAAAGTCGTAGTGCTCTGGCGCTCTTACCATGCGGTCGGAGAGTTCGCGCAGTGCCTGTGGGGCATTGCTTTGGTCGTTGCTGTAAGCGCGGGGGGTATAAGCAGCGCCAAATGGCATGCCAATGACGGCCAAGTCAGCCTGAATACCAGCCAGATTGGTAACCAGTTCAGAGTACAGCAGGGTTTTATGGCCAACACGGGGGGCAACAGTTTCGAGGTTCATATATAAATGTATCCGTTAAAAAAGATGGTGTAGGAGTTTGATTTTATCAACGATGCTGAACCCGTAACATTTGCTCCAGCTTTCTGCCAATGGCATCAAAAACGATGCTGCTTAGCCAATAAATCAGGGCTGTTGTGCTGAGTACTTCTACATAGGCAAAAGTGTCGGCTGTCATGAGGTTGCTCTGGTAGGTGAGTTCTGGCAGGCTCATTACCGAGAAGATGGCAGAGTCTTTAAACATCATGATTATCAGGCTGACTGTTGGTGGCAGCAAGAAACTGAATGTTTGCGGTATGACCACATGGCGCTGCACTTGTACTGCACTCATACCCAGGGATTTTGCGGCCGATACCTGCCCGCGCGGCACGCTGCGCAACGCGGCTCTGGCTATTTCGCAAAAATAGCCGCCTGTGTAAAACGCGGTTGCACCAACGCCAATAACATAGGAAGAAAAATGCAGCCCCAGCTTTGGTAGACCAAAAAATGTAAGGTAAACCACAATCAGGAATGGTACGTTACGCACGCATTCAACGTAAGCTAAGGCAATGCTTCTGATAAGTCGCGTTTTAGAGTCAGCCGCATAGGCAGTGAATGTGCCAATAACCAACCCGATAGCTATTCCAGAAAGACTGATTGCCGCTGTGGTTTTCAAGCCTTGCAGCAGCGCTGGCAAGGCTTGGGCAACGATGTTGATATCAATTGACATGGGGAAGCAGTTTGGCGATACGGTTTTCGATGACTCGTGAAACGGACGATGCGCACCAGAGTACGGCGAAGTAAATAATGGCGGTTATCATGAAAACCTCCACGGGCAAGTCCGTTTGTAGGGTGGCGTTGCGTGCGTGGGTAGATAGCTCTTCAACTGCAATGAGTGAGAGCAATGACGAGGCTTTCAGGATAACTGTAAATTCATTCGTTAATGGCGGCAGTGAGCGATGAAACACTTGCGGCAGAAGGATAGATTTCCAAATTTGCACTGTGCGCATGCCAAGCGCCAGCCCCGCTTGTTTTTGTCCGCGAGGCAATGTTGTTAAAGCCCCGCGGAAAATTTCACTGATGTAAGCAGTAGTGTTAAGGGCAAGCGCCAATATGCCAGCGACCAATGGAGAAAGCTGTACGTCAATCAAAGAAGGCAGGACGTAGAAAGCAAGCATCAATTGCACCAGCAAAGGCGTTCCTCGCATAAAGCTCACATATACAGTTACCAGTGCGCGTGCGGGCTTGCCGCCATTGGTACGCACTATGAGTAATATGACGCCGAGGAACAATCCGATAGCAAATGCTACAACACTCGCAAATACTGTCGTTCCAACTGCTTTGACCAGCCCCTCCATGAGGGACTGTATTGCGACTGGTAGGCTTTCTTCCATTGTGTTCAATTATTTATTGGTTAGCTTGTTTGCTTTGCACTATTACAGTGCGCCCTTGGGCAGATAATTTTTGGCTGGCAGATTCAAAGTTTTGCCAAACCATTTTTTCTGCAACTCGGCCAGCTTACCACTAGCGGTGAGCTCTTCAAGCGTTTTATTGACAAACGCACGAATTTCGGGGTCTTGGGGATGGGTTACCCATGCGAGCAGACGGGCTTCGCCAATTTCACCGATGATTTTCAGGCTGCCTGGCTTTCTCTTCATCTGATCCAAAACAACGTTATCGGGCAATACGCCAACGTCGATAGTGCCGTTTGCCAGCGCAGTAGATACGTCGGGGTAAGTTTGGAACATTTTCAGTTCAGCAAAGCCTTTGCCGCCTTTGGCTTTGAGGTCTGCTTCAAAGGCTTGCACCAACGGCTGCGCTGAAGAGCCCATTTGTGTGGCAACTTTTTTACCCACTGCATCAGCAGGCTTAGTGATGCTGGTATTGGTTCCATTAACGACAAATACGGTATTTACAATACCGATGGGGTGGGTATAGGCAAAGCGTTTACCGCGTTCTTCTGTAATAGTTACGCTGGTAGCGACAAAGTCAAAACGCTTTGCCAGCAGCCCTGGGAGCAAGCCTTGGAATGGCAGGTTTTGCTGGTTGAGTTTTACGCCCAGTTTGGCAGCCATGATTTCAAGGATTTCACGACCATAGCCTGTGACTTTGCCGTTTTCCATGAATTCGTATGGCTCGTAAGCAGCCTCTGTGCCTACTGTTAGCTGGCCGCGTTTTTTAATGTCGGCCAGTGTGCCGCCTTCGGCAAGGGCTACAGATGTTGTTGCAATAGCTGCAATAGCCAAGCAGCACTTGGCAGCCATCTGGCGATAAGATGCGATTTTCATGGAAAAACTCCCCAAGTTACTTGTTAAAGGAGTTGGATTCTATAACGGGAATTATCCATTTGCCAGCAGGGAATAAC
>JAGONG010000080.1:2549-4100 GCA_017993135.1 Allobrachymonas sp. | reverse complement strand
CTAGCAGGCGTTTTCTTTCGGCAGGGGTGGCGGTGACTAGGGGGGGGACGAGTACTTCTGCGCCACAGATAAAGCTGATGGATGAAAACGCCGCCACTAGCCCTAGCGTGTATTGCAGCAAGCCGTATTGCTCTACGCCTAAGGCACGCGCCATGAGGCTGACGCTTAGGGTGGAGAGGATGATGCGGCTGCCGTGCTCGGCCAGGAGCCAGAAGATGTTGCGGATGACGGGGTTCACGGGGACTGGGCGGTGTGGTTTGTTATGCGTTTGTTGCTGGCTTGGTGGGTTGGCATTATTTTTCTGCCAATTTATCTGCCATTTTTTCTGCTAATTTTTCTGCTAATTTTTCTGTCAAAAGGGTTTGCGCGTTTTGCTGCCATGCCCAGGTGCTGGTGCACATGTCTTGCAGGGTTTGTTGGGCTTGCCATTGTAGGGTTTGGCTGGCTTTGCTGGTGCTGGCGTAGCAGGTGGCTACGTCGCCCGCACGGCGGGGTTGGATTTGGTAGGGGATGGGGCGCTGGCTGGCTGTTTCGAAGGCTTGGACCATTTGCAGTACGCTGGTGCCTTGGCCTGTGCCGAGGTTGAAGGCTTCGCAGCCTGGGTGGGCGGGGAGCCAGTTGAGGGCGGCCAGGTGGCCATGTGCCAGGTCCATGACGTGGATGTAGTCGCGCACGCCTGTGCCGTCGGGGGTGTCGTAGTCGTTGCCGAAGATGTTGAGGTGGGGGCGTTGGCCTGTGGCTACTTGGGCGATGAAGGGCATGAGGTTGTTGGGGGTGCCGTTGGGGAGTTCGCCGATGAGGCCGCTGGGGTGTGCGCCTACGGGGTTGAAGTAGCGCAGCAGGGCGATGTGCCAGGCGGGGTGGCTGGCGGCGGTGTCGCGCAGGATTTCTTCTATGTGTAGTTTGGTGCGGCCGTAGGGGTTGATGGCGGCGGTGGGGTGGTTTTCGTCGTAGGGCAGGTATTGGGGCTGGCCGTAGACGGTGGCGCTGGAGCTAAATACGAGTGTGTAGACTTGCGCGGCTTGCATGGCTTGGAGCAGGCTGATGCTGCCTTGCACGTTGTTGGCGTAGTAGTCGATGGGTTTTTCTGCCGATTCGCCTACGGCTTTGAGGCCAGCAAAGTGGATGACAGCTTGGATGCCGTGCTGGCGCAGGGTGGTTTCGAGCAGGGCTGTGTTGCGGATGTCGCCTTGCACAAAGGGCAGGCGCTGGCCTGTGATGCGCTCTAAGCGGTCGAGTACGGTGATGGAGCTGTTGCTCAGGTTGTCAAACAATACGACTTGGTGGCCTGCTTGGGCAAGTACGGTGGCGGTGTGGCTGCCGATGTAGCCTGTGCCGCCTGTGAGGAGGATGTTCATTGTGGTGTGCTGTGCGGGTTGGGTTAATGCGCCTGCGGTGCGTGCTGGGCAATGGCGGCAGTGTGGCGATGCATGGTTGCGGTTGCATATGATAGCAAGCTTGGGTGGGCGCGAGGTTGGTGCGGTTTTGTGTGGAAAACGCAGTTGTTTGCCTTTGGTGTGATTGGCTGTGGTTGCTTGCTGCGCTCTGCCG
>JAGONG010000080.1:0-2449 GCA_017993135.1 Allobrachymonas sp. | reverse complement strand
GCCCGCCCACTGGTGCAAGAAGGTATTTGCTACGGGCGCTATAACATGCCTGCCGATGCAGCCGCTACCCGCGCGGCAGCGCAGGCGTTTGCGCGGCATTGGCTTAATGCAAACAGGTGCGATACGGCTGCGGGGGGGACGGGTATTACGGGCGCTGCGGCGGCAGGTGCTGGCGCTGGTGATTTACAGGTGCAGCTATGGTGCTCGCCGCTGCAACGTTGCCAGCAACTGGCGCACGCACTGCAAGCGCTGCTGGCAGATGCGGGCGTGGGCGTGCAAATGCAAACCAAGCAGGCGCTGGCAGAAATGGATTTTGGCCGCTGGGAAGGGCAGCCGTGGCAGGCCTTGCCAGCCGATGAGTGGGAGCGCTGGATGGGGAATTTTGCCGACTACCGCGTAGGAGGCGGCGAATCAACCCGCGCCATATTGCAGCGCGTACACGGCGCAGCACGTGATACGGCGGCAGCGCTAGCGGCTGATGCAGCTTTGCGCATAGTGTGGGTAAGCCACGCGGGGGTGATTTGCGCACTGCATTGGTTGCAAAGCCAAGGCAGACTTTTGCAGGAGCAGCAGGCACAGCAGGCGACGTGCCAGAGTAGCGAGTGCATACCCGTGCCGCAGACAGCAAGCGAATGGCCGCAACATGCGGCGTGCGGATTTGGGCTGTGGCGCGCAATGACGTAATGATGCGAGCGCGGCGGCAAATTCACAGCGGCGTAACTGTGGCGTAACGGCGGCATAACAACGGTGCAACAACGAAGCAACAGCGGCGCAAAAGATGCAGCAAGCACCACGCGATGGGGCATACCACCCAAAACCAGCCAAAGTGCGGCAAGCAGTATGGATGCGGGCTGCGAGCCGTTTTTGCTCTGCAAGGCGCATGAATGCTGGTTGTATGCCGCCGCGTGATGCGCGATGGGCTAAGGTACAAAAATGCCCTCATTCCCGCGCAGGCGGGAATCTATGGCTTTGTTTTGGCGCTGCTGTGGATTCCCGCCTACGCGGGAATGACGAGCAAGGGATGGCGTGGTGGCTCTGAAAATGCGCAGTTTCACGCCCCACGCCTATGCCTATGCCAACGCGGGGCAGGCTTTAGGCGGGAGCGACGCGCGTTGGCATAATGCCTCTCCTGAAATGAAGTAGATAAAGTGGAGTATAAGCACGCATTATAGAATTTTTTATCAGGCAGTATGGCGTGTTTATGTAGACGAAAAATAGATTTGTTTCTTGAGTGGCGTGCTGTTTTTAAAATTAAATATGCTTTATTAAGCAATGCTGCCATTGCTTGCTGAATTGTAGCTGCCAATTAAATAGCCAGCGCAAATAGTATCTGCACTGGCTAATATTTGGTTATAAATGAATATAACGGTATATTATTTTGCTGGTTCCCATTTGCAACGCACGGGAGAAACAATTTTGCCGTCTTTCTTCAGGTCTTTAAAGGCTTTATCTACATCGGCCTTGTCAATGCCAGAAGATTTGGCAACTTCGGTTGCATTAACGGGCTTGCCCAGTTTTTCCATTTCTTTGAGTACTTTTTCTGCCATTTCCATTTGCATTCTCCTGCATGGTCAATAATTAATTAAAGCATACGCGGTTAATTTGCGTATGATTGCAATTTTACCGTTTTTTGTAAAACGGTGTGAGAACACGGTTGCGCCCAAGGTTATCTGTTATTGTTTATAAGAAGACATTCCTTGAAATCGATTTTACTCACCATGACTACCTCCTACGCCCCTTACCCCCAAGGCCGCCCGCGCCGCTTGCGCCGCGATGTGTTTACCCGCAATCTGGTGCGCGAGCACCGCTTGAGCGCCCACGATTTGATTTACCCCGTGTTTGTACTCGAAGGCCAGCAGCGGCGCGAAGAAGTTGCCTCCATGCCAGGCGTGGCGCGGCTCTCGCTTGATTTGCTGCTGCCTGTGGCCGAGCGCTGCGTGGCGCTTGGCATACCGTATCTGGCGCTGTTTCCCGTGGTAAATGCTGCCTGCAAAGACGAGCGCGGCAGCGAAGCCGCCAACCCGCAGGGGCTTGTGCCCGTGGTGGTGCGGGCGCTGAAAAAGCACTTCCCCGAGCTGGGCATCATGACCGATGTGGCGCTCGACCCCTACACCAGCCACGGCCAAGACGGCATACCCGATGCCGCAGGCTATCTGGATAACGACTTAACCATCACCATGCTCCAGCAGCAAGCACTGTGCCAGGCCGAAGCAGGCGTGGATATGGTCGCGCCCAGCGACATGATGGACGGGCGCATAGGCGCAATCCGCACGGCGCTAGATGCCAGCGGGCACATCCACACCCGCATCATGGCCTACAGCGCCAAATACGCCAGCAGCTTTTACGGCCCGTTTCGCGACGCGGTGGGCAGCGCGGGCAATCTGGGCAAGGGCAACAAACACACCTACCAAATGGACCCCGCCAACAGCAACGAGGCACTGCGCGAAGT
>JAGONG010000051.1 GCA_017993135.1 Allobrachymonas sp. | reverse complement strand
CGCAAGCTGCTTACTGCCTTGCTGCGGGCTGTAAAACGCTGGCGGGCGGTTTCATCGGTCATCAAATCCACATAGCGCTGGCGGTATTTCAACTCTTGGTCGGCCACGCCGTGGAATTTATCAGGCATGGGGCGCAGGCTTTTGGTCAGCAAGCGAATGGATGTGGCGTGGATAGACAGCTCGCCCGTTTTGGTTTTGAAAACGTAGCCTTCGGCAGCAACAATATCGCCCAAATCCCAGTGCTTGAAGTTGTTATAAACGTCTTCGCCCACGGCATCACGCGCGATATAGACCTGAAAGCGCCCACCGCTTGCGCCCAGCGAGCCGTCTTGCAGCGTGGCAAAGCTGGCTTTGCCCATCACGCGCTTGAGCATCATGCGCCCAGCTATGCTGGCTGTGGTTTGCTGGCCTGCGGCAATTTCCGCATCAAGCTCTTCTTTGCTTTTGCCATCAAATGCAGCCAGCAAATCTGCGGCACGGTTGGCAGGCTTGAAGTCATTGGGGAAAGCTACGGCTTGCGCTGCCCGCAAAGCCTTGAGCTTTTCGCGGCGCTCGGCAATAAGCTGGTTTTCGTCAATGGCGGGAGCGGCTGTTTGGTCGTCAGGCGAATTGGCAATATTGGACATGGTGCAAAAGATGATGAAGCTCTCCAACTCTGCGGCGCTGCTTTATGTAGTTTGGCAGGCAGATAGTCTGGAAAGCTGTAAATAGAAAATTGGCGATAAAACCTGTCCATTTTATGCGGACTTGGCAGCTTTCTGGCGCAAACATGCTTTGGCTGCACGCGCAAGCTGGCATTTGCCGCTGGAGCAGCCTCTGTGCAGCGTATTAACGGGGTATTGCGCTTGCTGCTTGGCGTGTGCTTTTGTTCCTGAGCAGCTTACTGCACTTTTTCACAGCCATCAGCAGCACATGCCGAGAAGGTTCACAATCAATGCAGGCCTAACGCACAGATGCGGCTTTTATCACGAAAGATAAAAACTATCATCATGATTAAGCCCAAACCTTGTTTTCAATGTTGTTTATGGCTATAGTGAAAACCCTAGTCCATTACTTTTTTCTTAGGAGCGTATATGTCCCAAAACACACCAAAAATATCTGCTATCAATATTGGCATTGACGCTGCAAGCCGCGAAAAAGTAGCTGATGGCTTGTCTAACTTTCTGGCTGATAGCTATGTTTTATACCTGATGACGCATAACTTCCACTGGAACGTTACTGGCCCCAAATTCAACACTCTGCACAATATGTTTATGGATCAGTACACCGAGCAGTGGAACGCGCTTGACGCTATCGCCGAGCGTATCCGCGCTTTGGGCTACCCTGCTCCTGGCACTTATGCCGAGTTTGCCAAACGCTCGTCCATCAAGGAAGTTGTTGGCACACCCAAAGCCAAAGACATGCTGGCACACTTGCTGGCTGCGCAAGAAGCTACTGCACGCACAGCACGCCTGGTTTTTGAAGCTGCCGATGCCGCTAACGACCAGCCCAGCGCCGACTTGCTGACCCAGCGCATGGAAATCCATGAAAAAACCGCTTGGATGCTGCGTAGCATGCTAGAGGAGTAATCTTCTCATCTCGCAACGCCACCCTAAGCAAACTGGCTTGGGTAACGTTGCAAAACAAAAGCCAACGCGCATATGCACGTTGGCTTTTTTATTTACTCTGCTGCTTACTTTGCTTATTTGCCCCGAAACATGCTCTGCCGCACTAGCAACTACACAGCACAAGCGTCCCAGAGATTACCAGTCATCAGAAGCGCCGCCACCACCAAAGTCACCGCCGCCGCCTGAGCTAAAACCACTACTGCCTGAGCTACTGCTGCTACTACTACCACTACTCCAATCGCTACTGCTTACCCAGCCCCCAGAGGAGCTAGAGCCGCCACCAGAGCCTGTGCCAGCCTTGCCAGTTATTATCAAGAGAACAATCATCGTCATAAGGCTGGAAAGAACGACGATGACATTGTCCATGCTGTACAGGTACGACCCTGCCGCCATCAGGCCTGTTGTGATGGCCACACCTTTTTTGCGGCCCAAGCGATTGCAAAGTAGCCGCTTACCCAGAAAGGGAGCCAAAAAGAAAACGACAAACAGTTCAGCAACAAAAACCCCGTCGCCATCATCTTGAGCACCTGCAGACTGTTGCCCTGCTGAGGCGCCCACGGCGGGCAGCTCATCGCCAGCCAAGCGTGCCGCAATTTGATCAACTGCCGCATTCAAGCCGCCAGCGTAGTCATTGGCACGAAAACGCGGCTTCATGGCGCTGTCGGTAATGCGCGTCAAGGCGGTATCGGGCAACAGGCCTTCAAGCGCCTTGGTTACCTCAATACGCATTCTGCGGTCATCTTTGGCAACTACGATGAGCACACCATCACCCACGCCTTTGCGGCCGATTTTCCATTTGTCACCCACGCGCCATGCGTATTGCGCGATGTCTTCAGGCTGTGTGGTGGCCACCATCAGCACCACAATCTGGCTGCCTTTTTCTTTTTCGTAGGCTTTGAGCTTGCCTTCAAGCGCCTCTTTTTCGGCTGCGCTCAAGGTGGCTGTCTGGTCGATAACGCGTGCCGTTAGCGCAGGTATGGGCTGCTCATCTTGCGCGTGGGTATACAGTGGGATGCAGGCAAGCACCAGCAACATTGCCATTACTATGCGATGCCACATGCACGCGCGCGTATGCTTGCGCGTGGCGCACCCGTGTGTTGCGGGCTGTATCTGCTGGGCGAACATGGTGCTTGCCTTTATCCGTTATCTGCTTTATTTCTTCTCGAAACCAAAATCAACTGCTGGCGGTTTGGAGATGGCCGCTTCGTTTTCAACTGTGAAGTTGGGTTTTGGTTTGTAGCCCATAACCATTGCCGTTAAGTTGCTGGGGAATTTGCGTGCCAGTATGTTGTACTCTTGCACAGCTTTGATGTATTTGTTGCGTGCCACGGTGATGCGGTTTTCTGTGCCTTCGAGCGTTATGCGCAAGTCTTTAAAGCCCTGATTGGCTTGCAACTCGGGGTAGCTTTCAGAAACTGCCATCAAACGCGAAAGCGCACCCGAAAGCTCACCTTGCGCGGCCTGAAATTTTTTCAGCGCTTCAGGGTCGTTGGCCAGCTCTGGAGTTACCTGTATGGAGGTTGCTTTAGAGCGTGCTTCAACCACTTTGGTTAAGGTTTCTTGTTCAAAGCCCGCTTGCCCCTTTACGCTGGCGACGATATTGGGCACCAAGTCTGCGCGGCGCTGGTACTGGTTAAGCACCTCGCTCCATGCCGAGTTGGTCTGCTCATCTAGCGTTTGAAAGTCGTTATAGCCACAGCCCGTCAAGGCAAGAGCTGTTGTAACAGATGCAAAAAACAAAATCAGGCGTTTCATAAACAAGCTCCAGTGGAAAAAAAACAAAGCGGCATATTAAAGCCACACAGCAAATAATCTTATATGCACATGCAGATTTTTACCAGATATTTAAATGCTGCCAATGCATAAATGCTTCTTAACAGCAGATATACAACAGCCTGCTTGCCGCAACAAATCATGGCAAGTGCCTGCATACATTTACACTCTGCACGCATCCGCAGTGGCGCTGGGTATAGACTTTGGCGTTTTCTTGTTGCTTGCTCTTACTCTGGCCTCATAAAACCAGTCGCACCCCAAAATGTCTAACGCACCAACCGCAATCCCCACTGGCGCAGCAGCCGCCCCAACCGCCACCCGCCCCCAGTTCCGCATACTTGGCGCCATTGGTCTTTCGCATTTTTTCAACGACACGATTCAGTCTTTGATGATTGCGATTTATCCGCTATTCAAAACGGGTTTTAACCTGACTTTCGGGCAAATCGGGCTTATTACCCTGACTTACCAATGCACCGCCTCGCTCTTGCAGCCACTCATCGGCGCATATACCGACAAGCACCCCAAGCCGTATTCGCTGGCTTTTGGCATGGGCTGCACTTTAACGGGCTTGCTGATGCTTTCTGTTGCGCCCAATTTTCCAACGCTGCTGCTAGCCGCTGGCATGGTGGGCACGGGCTCATCGGTTTTTCACCCAGAATCCTCACGCGTGGCGCGCATGGCCTCAGGCGGCAAATTCGGGCTGGCGCAATCGATTTATCAGGTGGGTGGCAACGCGGGCAGTGCTACTGGCCCGCTGCTGGCTGCATGGGTGGTGCTACCTAACGGGCAACGCAGCATTGCGCTTTTTTCGCTGCTGGCACTGCTCGCCATTGTGGTGCTGCTTGGCATTGGGCGCTGGTATGCGCAGCAAAACCGCCTGCCGAAAAAAGCCATTTTGCATGCTGCTATCGACTTACCCCCTGCCCTTGTGCGGCGCACGCTGCTGGTGCTACTGGCTTTGATTTTTTCCAAGTTCTTTTACATGGCCAGCATTACCAACTACCTGATTTTCTTTTTGATGCAAAAATTTGGCGTTGATACCCGTGCCGCACAGTACCAGCTTTTTATCTTTCTGGCAGCTGTAGCTGCTGGCACTTTGCTGGGCGGCCCCATTGGCGACCGCATGGGGCGCAAGGCAGTGATTTGGGTGTCTATTTTGGGCGTGGCACCCTTTACGCTGGCACTGCCTTATGTGGGGCTGGGTACGTCTGCCGTGTTTTGCGCCATCATCGGCTTTATGCTGGCTTCGGCCTTCCCTGCCATGCTGGTGTATGCACAGGAGCTTTTCCCCAACAAGGTAGGCACTATTTCAGGGCTGTTTTTTGGCCTTGCCTTCGGTCTTGGCGGCATTGGCTCGGGCGTGCTCGGGCAAGTGGCAGACAACTATGGCATAGAGCGTGTTTACCAGATTTGCTCGTTTCTGCCGCTGATTGGGCTGCTGGCCGTGCTGCTGCCCAATTTGCGCAAGTTGCCGCGTGCTGTGCCTCGCTAGCTTGTGTCTGGCGCTAGCACGCAAGGCGGGTGGTGCACTCTGATGAAGGGAACGCTAATTTGCGCTTCATGCAAGAGTGGTTTTTGCAAGTCGCCATTCCCGCGCAAAGCCTGCACAGTGCCTGCACTTCGAAGGCGCTGGGCGAAAATCCACGGTTACGCTTCTTATTGCGATGGATTCCCGCCAGCGCGGGAATGACGGACGTTTGTGTTTTTATCCGCGTCTGGTTTAAATCAGCGCTTCCTTAAATCGCAGCGATAGCTTCAAGCGCCTGGATATAGGCGTTTGAGCGCATCAGCGCATCCCAGGGCAGGGCTGGCGCTGTTGGCAGCAGGGCGCGGCGGCGTTGCTCGCTGGCATCGTTGGGTTGCCACCAGCCTTTTACCGCTGCTTCGCTCAGGCCTTCAAGCACGTCATCAATGGGCTGGCCGCCGTTTAGGCTTTGGTTGCACAGCAGCACCAAATCGCAGCCTGCATCAAGTGCGGCAAGGGTGGCTTGCGTGAGGGTGAGTTGCTCGCCCAGGAGCTGGCGTGCGCCTTGCATGCTCAGGTCGTCGCTGATGATGGCGCCATCAAAGCCGATTTGCCCGCGCAGTATGTCGTCTAGCCAGCGGGGGCTAAAGCCTGCGGGGCGGGCATCTACGCGGGGGTAGATGACGTGGGCGGGCATGACTGCCGAGATGGTGTTGCCCAGCCAGCCGTAGGGCTGGGTGTCGGCCTGCATGATGGCTTTGAGGCTGCGTTTATCCACGGGGATTTCGGTGTGCGAGTCTGCCTGCACATAGCCGTGGCCTGGGAAGTGTTTGCCGCAGTTGCCCATGCCTGCTTGCAGCAAGCCGTGCATCAGGCTTTTGGCCAGTAGCGCAACTACGCGCGGGTCGCTATCGAAGGCACGATCGCCTATGACAGCGCTGCTGCCGTAATCCAAATCGAGCACAGGGGTGTAGCTCAGGTCGATGCCGCAGGCGCGTAGTTCGGCTGCCAGCACATAGCCGCAGGCAGTGGCGGCTTGGGTGGCTGCCATGGCGTTGGCGCCTTCGCAGCCAGCGCGGTCGGGCTTGCGCCAGCGTTGCCCCAGCACTTGCATGGGCGGCAGGTGGGTAAAGCCGTCGGTGCGCAGGCGTTGCACGCGGCCGCCTTCGTTATCGACGCTAATGAGTATGTCAGGGCGAATTTGGCGAATGGCGCTGCTCAGTTGCGTGATTTGCTCGCGACTTTGCCAGTTGCGTGAGAAGTAAATGATGCCACCCACCAGTGGGTGTTGCAGGCGGCGGCGGTCGTCGGCGTTGAGTGTGGTGCCAGCGATATCGATGATTAAGGGGGCGTGGTGCATGGTGTGCTCTGTGGGTGGTGGTGGCTTTGTTTAGGGTAGCCTGCGGATGAGGGGCGTGAAATCTGTTTGGTTTGGTTTTTTTCGTGTTTAATGCAGGCGCTTTTTGAGTACGCCTCCATTTGGCATGTCGATGGCCTCGCTGCCGTCACGATTGAGCTGGCGCACTTCGTTGTTGCCGATGGCGTAGCGGCGAAGGTCGGCTTTTTCGTCAAGCTCTATGCTGGTTTCGTCGTTGTTCCATGAAAAGCTGCCGCGCATGATTTTAGGCAGGGCATTGCTGCCCATATAGCTCTGGCTCAAGATGTAGGTGTTGTTTTGGTTGAGTGTGAGTATCACGCGCACGCCAGCGCAGTCGGCGCAAGACTGTGTGCCTTCGTAGTGGCCTACCCACGGCTCGGCGCTGGATTTGGGCGCGGCGGGCAGGGGCGCGGCGGCTGTAGCTGGCTGCGCGGGTATTGCTTCGCTTGTTGCTGTGGCGGCTGGCGGCGGCGCTTGCACGGGCGCAACGGCTTGTGCGCTGCTTGGCGCGGCGGCAGGTGTTGCATTACGCGCTGGTGCGCTGTAGCGGGGTGGCGGCGGCCAGTCGGGTGTGTCAAGCGACACGGCGGCACAGCCTGCAAGTGCCGCTGTGGTGGCAACAGGCAAAGTCAAGCGCCAAAGGCTGCGAAACAGGGTGGCTGAAGCTGGCATAACAATCTCCTGCAAAAAAGCTGTGCGTATTGTGACATTTCCCGCTGGTAGAAAAATGGGGCTGCTTTTTGGCAACCCCATTTTTATGGCTGGCAGCAGGTGTGGTTTAGATACCTGCGGCTGCTCGCAGTGCAGCTGCTTTGTCGGTTTGCTCCCAGCTAAATTCTGGCTCGTTGCGGCCAAAGTGCCCGTAGGCAGCGGTTTTGCTATAGATGGGGCGCTGCAAATCAAGCATCTGGATGATGCCTTTGGGACGCAAATCAAAGTGCTGCTGCACCAATTGGCTGATTTGTGCATCGTCAATCACGCCTGTACCTTCGGTATTGACGGTGACATTCATGGGGCGAGCCACGCCAATGGCGTAAGAGACTTGCACCTGGCACTTACGCGCCAGCCCTGCTGCCACAATGTTTTTGGCTACATAGCGGGCAGCGTAGGCGGCACTGCGGTCAACCTTGGTGGGGTCTTTGCCGCTGAAAGCGCCGCCACCGTGCGGGCAAGAGCCGCCGTAGGTGTCCACAATGATTTTGCGCCCGGTTAAGCCGCAATCACCCTGCGGGCCGCCAACTACAAAGCGGCCTGTGGGGTTAATCAGGTATTCGCTATCTTTGAGCCACTCGTGCGGGATGACGGGTTTGATGATGTTTTCAACCACCGCTTCGATAAAGGCGGGCTTCATTTTGTCTCCATCGCTCATATCGGGGCTGTGCTGGCTGGATACCACCACGGTTTGCACGCTGTGCGGCTTGCCATCCACATAGCGCATGGTGACTTGCGCCTTGGCATCGGGGCGCAAAAAGGGCAAGGTGCCGTTTTTACGCAACTCGGCTTGGCGCTCCATCAAGCGGTGGGCGTAGTGAATGGGCGCGGGCATCAGCTCGGGCGTTTCGTCGCAAGCATAGCCAAACATCAGGCCTTGGTCACCAGCGCCAATGTTCAGGTAATCATCGCTGGCACGGTTTACGCCCTGGGCAATGTCGTTGCTTTGCTTGTCATAGCACATCATGACCGAGCAGCCTTTGTAGTCAATGCCGTACTCGGTGTTGTCATAACCAATGCGCTTGATGGTGTCGCGCACAACCTGAATGTAATCAACGTGGGCGTTGGTAGTGACTTCGCCTGCCAGCAGCACCAGCCCTGTGTTGCACAGTGTTTCGGCGGCTACGCGGCTTAAGGGGTCTTGCGCCAGAATGGCATCAAGAATAGCGTCAGAGACTTGGTCTGACACTTTATCGGGGTGACCTTCTGAAACCGATTCAGAGGTGAAAAGAAAATTGTTCGCCATTGATTGCCTCCTTGAACAAACACGTTAAATCAAATGCGCGTTGCCACACGGAAACTGGCGAACGCTTTAGCAGTAGTGGCTTGGCTGCGCTAGCAGCAAGCCCCTGTGCATCTACATGCGACAATGTGCGCTTGTAAATATGCCGCCCTGCAAGTTGCCCGTTAACTCGGCGGCTGCGGTATTCTAATGGTTTATGCAACCCCATGGGCAATATGGTTTAAAACTGCCTGTGCTTGTTACAACCACCTCGCTGACACAATACATATGGTTTTTCTGTTTCGACTGCTATCCCACCTGCCCTTGCGCGTATTGCACGCTTTGGGCACGCTTTCGGGCTGGCTCACCTACCTGCTTTCAAGCCGCTACCGCAAACGCTGGAATGACAACCGCCAGCAAGCAGGCTTAAGCGCAGCCCAAGTGCGTGGCGCTATTGCCCACAATGGCCGCATGATGCTCGAATTGCCCCGCTTGTGGCTGGGCAAGCCCGTGCCCATTTACTGGCACGAAAGCACCAAGCACATCGCGCAAGCCTATGCCGACAAGCGCGGCATTGTCTTTCTCACCCCGCATATTGGCTGCTTTGAAATTACCGCCCAAACCGTAGCCGAACGCTTCAGCGCCCAATACGGCGATTTAACCGTGATGTATAAACCCGCGCGGCAACGCTGGATGGCAGACATGCTGGTGTATGTACGCAACCGCCCCGGGCTTAACACGGTTACCACCTCCGTCTCGGGCGTGCGCCAGATGATGCGCGAGCTACGCGCTGGCCGCGCCATAGGCCTGCTGCCCGACCATGTGCCACCCGAAGGCCAAGGCGTGTGGGCACCTTTTTTTGGCCGCCCCGCCTACAGCATGACTTTGGCTGCAAAACTGGCACAACAATCGGGTGCGCAGATGCTGGTCGTCTGGGGCGAGCGCCTGCCCGCCGCGCGTGGTTTTATGCTGCACTGCAAGCCTGTGATGGACACTTTGCCTGATGACTTGACCGAAGCGGCTACGCGCATCAACCAGGCCATGGAGCAAATCATTTTAGAAAACCCAGAGCAATATATGTGGAGCTATGCCCGCTACCGCCAACCCCGCGCGCAAGCCTCTGATTAAAGCTGCCACGCTACCATCCATGTCCTGCAAGCAATACTGCAACTGATGCTGCACCTATCGCCTGCCACACCTTCACAATATGAGCCAAGCAAGCCCTGATACCTCTTCTCACCCACATCCAGCATCTAACCCGCTGTCTTTGTGCGAACGCGTGGTATATGGCTTGCTGGCTGCTCTTTCAGTATTGCCGCTTTGGGTCTGGCGCGGTTTGGGGGTAACCATCGGGCATTTGGGCTACTGGCTACTGCGCCCACGCAAGCGCATTGGGCGCATCAATCTGGCGCTGTGCTTGCCAGAAATGACCCAGAAGCAGCGCGACGCCATCTTGCTGCAGCATTTTATAAGCATGGCGCAAACCGCACTTGACCGCATCTGGCTGTGGCACGGCAGTGATGCATTGTTGCAACGCCGCCTTCGGCTGCAAGGCGATACTGAAGCGCTGCACCAAGATGGTTCTATCTTACTTTTTGCCCCGCATTTTGTTGGTCTGGACGCTGGCGCAACCGCACTGCTGCGCCATGTGGCACCGCGCAAGGGTATAACCATCTATACCGCCATTCGTACACCAGCCGTAGATCGCTGGGTGCGCCGTGGCCGCCAGCGTACGGGCAATGTGCTTGTATTTGGCCGCCCTGAAGGCAGCAAACCTGTCATTTATGCCTTGCGCAAAAATGCAGGTTTGTATTTGCTGGCAGATATGGATTTTGGTCCAAAAGAATCTATTTTTTGCACCTTTTTCGGCCAGACTGCTGCTACCGTGCCTTCTGTATCGCGTTTTGCCAAACTGGCGCGTGCCCGCACCATCACAGCCGTCACCCTGCTGGAGCCGCACGGCTACACCACCCACGTCAGCCCCGCCTGGAGCAACTTCCCTACTGACGACGTTATGGCTGACACCCAGCGCATGAACCACGAGCTTGAGGGCTGGATACGCCAGCGCCCGCACGAGTATTTCTGGCTACACAAACGTTTTAAAACCCGCCCCGAAGGGCAGGCTTCGGTGTACTAACACCAAATAGCTCTCTTGCCTCCCCGCAAGCAGCGCACTACGCGCAAAGTTTGCGGGGGCAAGGCTTAGCCAAGCCGCTTATGGCGTAGTCGCTTAAGGTGTAGTAGCCGTGCGCGAAGCTGGCGCAGGCACAGGTGTGGCAGGTGCGGCAGTGCCTGCGGGTGCGCTTTGTGGTGGCAAATTGCCGCTGAAAGCCGTTTCGCTGATTACCTCAAACACCTTTACCACCTTCACCACGCCTTCTACAGTGCTGGCTACGTCGGCAGCGCGGTCGCTTTCAGCTTGTGTGACTATGCCCATCAGGTAAACCACGCCGTTTTCGGTAGTTACCTTCACCGCGTTGGAGCGCACATTGCTTGCGCCAACCAGCGCGGTTTTAACGCGCGAGCTAATCAAGGCATCGTTGCCACTGCTCACCACAAAAGGTCCAACCGTTATTTCATTGGCAATGGTGCGCGCATTGGGCAGCGCTCTGGCAATGGCTTCTGCCTGCTGGCGTGTTGCCGAGCTATCTACCTGCCCTGTAAGCAGCACAATGCGGTTGTAGCTGGTCAGGCTTACGCGGCCGCGGTTGCCTATGGCTTCACGAATGCGGCTGCTGCCGCGCAGCTCTATGCCTTCGTCTTCCATCTGTGCGCCCGTTGTGCGCCTGTCGGTAACGAGCAAGCCCGCGCCGACTACGCCACCAATAATCAGCGGCACGCACGCGCTTAAACTGCCCGCAATTGCACCTGCTAGCACTACATTGCGTAGCAGTGCGGGCAGGCGGCGGCGGGCGGGTTGTTTGGTTTCGTTCATAAAAAACTCCTCTTGTCTGTATGGGGTGGGGTTAAAGACTTTGCAAGGCGCATGCATGGGCTGTATGCAGTAGCAGCTTGCCAGAATAATGCCTGCATCATACTTTTTTATCGAGCTACTGCGCCAGCGCCTTGCCTTTGGCCGCCTCAAGCCAATATCAATATCCGCTTTGTTTCAAGCATATTCAAAGCGATTGCACCAACTGCTTGATGAGGCGCACCTGCACTGCCCGCACTTGCTCAAGCGCATCCCAAATCGTATCTTGCCCCAGCACCGAGTAGCCCGTTGCTGCGCTTTGCACCGCTTGGCGGTCGGCATCGCTGAGGCGCTCGTCAGAAATAAGCTCCAGCCATTCATGCTGGTAAAAATCCTGCAAAGTATCGGCCTCTTGCTGCAAAACTGCAATTTTTTGCACAGCCGCTTCAAGCTCTTGTGCTGTGCCCTCCACGCGCTCGCATAGCGTCTGCATAGCAAGCAAACGTTGCAACTGTTCTGGTAAAAGTGCCATATCGTTTCTCCTTGATTTATGCCTGTGGCAACTCGCCCATCAACCACCCGCATCAAAAGCGCCTTGCAACCACTGCCAATTGGCTTGCGCCACATCGCCATCGCAAGCCATCACATCAAAGCGGCAGGGTGGCGTGTGGGCAAACTGCTGCAAATAGCACTGTGCCGCCAGCACAATGCGGCGTTGCTTGACTGCGCCCACACTGGCTGCCGCGCCGCCTTGCGCCGTGCCAATACGCTGGCGCACCTCTACAAACACCAGCGTACCATCGGCAGCACGCATAATGGCATCAATCTCGCCGCCACCGCGCCCAGGGGTTTTATAGTTACGTTGCAGCAATTGCAAACCCTGCCGCTGCAAAAAAGCTACGGCGCTTGCCTCTGCCGCATCGCCGCGTTGCTTGCGGCTGGCAGGTGTAGCGGCAAAGGCTGTAGCGCCATGCTGCCCCGCATTACCAGCATTACCATTACTGCCGCCCGCCGCAACGCGCCCCAAGCGCTGACGAATCTGCCCAAACAAACCCATAACCGTATTGCTCCCCAAGTGAACACACCCACACCACCCGCCCACACCGCTGCCAGCGCAACTGCTGCCGAAAGCACCAGCGCCAACACTGCCAGCGCCTGCACCGCCGCCAGCAACGCGCCACAGCGCCCTTTGCTGCTACAAGCTGCACAAGCCGCCGCTGGCGCACAATCTTACCCCGCGGGCAGCCTGTATCTGGTTGCCACCCCCATCGGCAACTTAGCCGACATCACCTTGCGCGCCTTGCATGTGCTGCAACGCGTTGATGCCATTGCCTGCGAAGACACCCGCCACACCCAAAGCCTGCTACGCGCCTACGGGCTAGAGCGCCCTGCCAAGCAGCTCATCGCTCTGCACCAGCACAACGAGCAACAAGCTGCCCAGCAAGTCGTAAGCCTGTTGCAACAAGGCGCACGCATCGCCTACGTCAGCGACGCAGGCACGCCCTGCATCAGCGACCCTGGCACGCAACTGGTGCAAGCCGTGCAAGGCGCTGGCCTGCGCGTCATACCGCTGCCCGGTGCCAGCAGCATCATCACCGCCCTGTGCGCCAGCGGTGCAGACACCACCTTGCACAGCAACGGCATTGCAGGGCTTGGTGGCGGCTGGCTCTTTGGCGGATTTTTGCCCACCAAAGGCGCAGAGCGCCAACGCACCTTACAAGCCCTGCAAGCCGAGCCGCGCAGCGTAGTGCTGCTCGAAGCGCCCCACCGCATTGCCGCTTTGTGCACTGCGCTGGCTGCCGCCTTGGGCACACGCCACGTCACACTCGCACGCGAGCTCACCAAACAGTTTGAGCACATCCACACCCTGCCCGCCGCACAACTGCCCGAGTGGATAGCCGCCGCCCCCGAGCACAGCAAAGGCGAATTTGTAGTGGTACTGCACCCCCTGCCGCCAGCCAGCGACACAAACAGCGCCCACAACCCCGAGCACGACCGCATCTTGCACCTGCTGCTTGCCGAGCTACCCACCAAAGCCGCCGTGAAGCTGGCAGCAGAAATCACAGGCGCACCCCGCAACGCCCTCTACGACCGCGCCCTGCAAATCAAAGCACCAAGCGGCAACTGAGCCAAA
>JAGONG010000050.1 GCA_017993135.1 Allobrachymonas sp. | reverse complement strand
TAACTAAACAGAGAAAACATTAAACCATCCAAGCCAGCGTTGTATTGCGTTTAACTTTGTGATAACGTACGGCGCTATTGAAACAACCTGTAGCTATTTGGCAACGGAAAACGAAATTTTTGATTATTTCATGCAATATTGCTCAAGAGTATTGGCAATGCCACTTGTCAGATTTGGCTGCATGATGTTAAGTTTCAAGTATCGGCAATAACTCCACGTCTTTAAATGAAAAATTGCACTATGCCTACACTATCTTCTTGTGATACTAAAGCGCCTTCCATGCGTTTTCGCACCTCTGTGCTCTCTTTGGCCGTAGCTTTGGCTGTGGCAGGTGTAGGCAGCAATGCTTATGCGCTTGGGTTTGGGAAAATACACGTCAAATCGGCTTTGGGGCAGCCCCTTGATGCAGAGGTTGAATTAACCGAGGCGCAAGCTGCCAACCTAAAAGCAGGTATGGCCAGCGCACAGGTTTACCAAGATAAAGGTTTGGATTACAACCCCACAGTTAAAAGCGTGCGCAGCAGCTTGCGCCGCGGAGCCAATGGACGCATGGTGCTGCATTTGAGCAGCGACCGCCCCATTAACGACCCTTTCCTTGATGTGGTCTTGCAAGCCAATGATGGCTCAAGCAATGTCATTCGCGATTTTTCCATTTTGCTCGACCCGCCAGTCAAGGCAAAAGCGCCAGTCACTATCGTTGCACCAGTCACCTCTGGCAAAGCCAATGCTTCGCAGGCCAATCGCATCGTGTTGCCACAGCAAGATGGTGCCATGCAAGATACTGCTGGCGAAACGGCAGAAAAACGCACAACAACACGTGCAAAGAAGCGTACGGGGCAAGTGCGCTCTGGCAGCGTGCGCGTGCATAGCGGTGAAACAGCAGGGCGCATCGCTATGGCGTATCGTCCAGCGCATGTATCGCTAGACCAGATGCTGTTGGCACTTTTGAAAGCCAACTCACACGCTTTTATCAACGGCAACGTCAATCATCTTAAAGCAGGCGTAGTGCTGAAAATGCCTACGGCGCAGCAAGCGCGTGAAACTTCTGCCGCCGAAGCGCGCACCATCATCGTTGCACAAAGTGAAGATTTCCGCGCATATCGTCACCAGTTGGCTAAATCATCTATGGTGCAAGCCGCGCCTAGCAGCCAGCAAAGCAGCGGCAAGGTGCAAACGCAAGTACTCGATAGCAAAACATCCCCTGCGGTAGCGCCAGACCAGCTCACAATTTCCAATTCTGGCACAGCAGGCAAAAAGCAAGCCAAAGAAGAGCGCATAGCCAAAGCGTTGGAGAAAAAGGATAAAACCAACCGCGCCGAAGAGCTTAACAAGAACCTTGCTGATTTGAAAAACATCAGCGCGGAAGTGGCTGCCGCCAGCTCACAAAAAGGCACAGGTAAAGCCACCAAGACAGATGGCTCACCATTGGTAATTACTGCGCCTATTGCAGCACAGCCTAAAGAAACAACACCCGCACCTGCTGTTGTTGTGCCCAAGCCAGTTGAGCTTGCTCCTGCAGTATCTGCACCCAAAGAGGCTGAAGCTCAAACTATTGCTGCTTCTGCACCTGTAGAACTCGCCTCGGAAGCACAAGTGGCAGCTTCGCAAGCCGCATCGCAAGCTGAGCTGCCAGCATCTGCTGCCGAAGAGCTTGCATCAGAAGCATCTGCACCTGCTCAACCAGCATCTGTTGCTAAAAAAGAACCAGTTAAACCTGCACCTGAACCAGTGGCGGAATCCAGCTTCATTGATGATTTGCTTGCAAATCCTATGATGCTTGGTGGTGGCGCTTTGGTGGTGGCACTCGGTGCGCTGTTGGTTTGGCGTAAAAAGCGCCAAAAAGCTGACGCTGGGGATGATGATTTTCTAGACAGCAGTTTTTCGCATGGCGATTCTTTCTTCCATGCTTCAGGTGGCAAGTCGGTTGATACCTCCGAAACAGGTACAGGAGGCTCGGAGCTGAACCAGTCTTCCATGCTGTATTCTCCCAGCCAGCTAGATGCCGAGGCGGATGTGGATCCTGTTTCTGAGGCTGACGTATATCTGGCCTATGGGCGCGATATTCAGGCTGAAGAGATTCTCAATGATGCCATGGTGAAATATCCAGAGCGTGTTTCTATTTATATCAAGCTGCTTGAGATTTACGAGAAGCGTAGAGATATCAAATCGTATGCACAAACAGCGGCTCATGTTAAGAGATTGACGCAAGCGAGTGGCTCGGATTGGGAAGCTATTCGTGCCAAAGGCAGCGATTTGGATCCCGCTAACCCCCTGTATGCACCTGCAAGCAATGCTGGCAACGCTAAGCCAGTAGAAGCGCCTTCTGTGCAGCAGCAAGTGCAAGCGCCGCGTGCTTCAACTTCTGCGGGTTCTGCTTCTGGTGCGCTGGCGATGGAAGATTCATATGCTCAGCTATCGCCACCAACCTTGTCTCCCATGACTGTGCCTGTGACGGTTCAGACAGAGACCAAGGCAGAAGTGATGCCGATTGATTTGTCGCTAGACTTATCGGAGCTCAATGTGCCTGATGCGTCCAATGGCTCACAGTCTATGCCAAGTGTTGCAAGCTCTTCTTCCTTCGATATGAGCGGCTTGTCTTTGGATCTTGATGGCGGTGCGGCACCAGCAGAGCAATCAGCGGCTGATGGCAATGCATTAGTTACCAAGCTGTCATTGGCGCGCGAGTTTTTGAGCTTTGGCGATAAAGACGGTGCGCGTGCTATGGCGCAGGAAGTTGCAAAAGATGCAACTGGCGACTTGCAAGCACAAGCACAAGCCTTGATTCAAAGCATTGGCTAATCCGCTTTAAGTAGCCTTTTATCTACAGCCGCAGTCTCGCAAGAGGCTGCGGTTTTTTCTTATTAATTTACTTGTATTTTGTTTTCGCGGATTTCGTATGCGTATTGCGCTAGGCGTTAGTTATTTAGGCACTGCATACCAAGGCTGGCAAAGTCAGCCATCGGGGCAGACGGTGCAAGATAGGCTGGAGCATGCATTGGGGCGATTTGCCTGTGTTCCACTGCATACGTTATGTGCAGGTAGAACCGATGCTGGGGTGCATGGATTAATGCAGGTGGTGCATTTCGATACGGATGTGCAGCGACCAAGCATTTCTTGGGTGCGCGGCACGAACGCGTATTTGCCACCTGATATTGCGGTGCAATGGGCTCAAGTTGTGCCAGATGCTTTCCATGCGCGTGCAAGCGCACAGGCACGGCGGTACGTTTATATTTTGCTTGAGTCACCCGTGCGGCCAAGTCTGGAGGCTGGGCGTGTGGGCTGGACTTTTCGCCCGCTTGATGGTGCTGCGATGCAGTCGGCAGCGGTGCGATTGCTGGGAGAGCATGATTTTTCCTCATTTCGCGCTGCCGCTTGTCAGGCGCTTAGCCCAATCAAAACTATTGAACGGCTTGAAATAACGCGGCAAGGGGCATATTGGCGATTCGAGTTTCAGGCCAATGCTTTCTTGCATCATATGATTCGCAACATCATGGGCTGCTTGCTGGCAGTAGGGCGCGGGCAGCAGCCGCCGCAATGGATAGAGCAGGTGTTGGCTGCGCGTAGTCGCGATGCGGCTGCACCGACTTTTGCAGCGGATGGATTGTATTTTGCTGGTCCGCTTTATGCTGCGCATTGGGGGCTGCCAGAATCTACGGCGGCTTTTTGCAGTTTGCCTGGCAGTGTTATTGCGTAATATTTTTCGCCGCAAAATTCCAAGTTTAAATTACAAAAAAACAAAAAAACAGATAGATGGGCTGATGCTTTTTTATAGTAGCTGTGTTATCGTAGGAGGTTTCAACAATAAGAGCCTGCCTCTGGTGCGCATTTCCTGCGTGCAGCAGAACAGCTTTTACCAACACGGAGAATATCGTGAGCAACAAAGGCCAATTGCTACAAGACCCCTTCCTCAATGCGCTGCGCCGCGAGCATGTGCCAGTATCTATTTACTTGGTTAATGGTATTAAATTGCAGGGGCAAATTGAATCATTTGATCAGTATGTGGTGCTTTTGCGCAATACAGTGACTCAAATGGTTTACAAGCATGCTATTTCCACCATTGTTCCAGGGCGCGCAGTAAGTTTTTCTGCAACTGAGGGTGATGGCGCACAGGCTACTTTTGCAGAGTCACAGTCCTGATTGTTTTTTTATTGGTGTTGCCAAGCGTAGGCGTATGGCGCACTGATTCGCAGGATATTTTTTGACTGCTCTTTCTGCCCCTTCTGCCAAAGTTGCCGCGCAAGTTGTGCTGGTAGGGGTAGATTTTGGCTTGCCACATTTTGATGAGCAGCTTGAAGAGCTTGGTCTACTGGCGCAAACTGGTGGGCTGGAGCCTGTGGCACGCATTACCTGCAAACGCAAAGTGCCCGACCCAGCACTGTTTGTGGGCAGCGGCAAGGCAGAAGAAATCAGGCTCTTGGCCGAGCAGCATCAGGCCAGTGAGATTTTGTTTGACCAGGCTTTAAGCCCTGCCCAGCAGCGCAATCTTGAGCGCTTGCTGGAGATGCCTGTCAATGACCGTACCATGCTGATTTTGCAAATTTTTGCCCAGCGCGCGCGTAGCCATGAGGGCAAGTTGCAGGTTGAGTTGGCGCGCTTGCAATACCTCAGCACGCGCTTGGTGCGCCGCTGGAGCCATCTGGAGCGCCAGCAGGGTGGTATTGGTATGCGGGGCGGCCCTGGTGAAACACAGATTGAGCTGGATCGGCGCATGATTGGCCAAGCCATCAAGCGTACACAGGCGCAACTGGTTAAAGTCAAGCGCCAGCGTGCCACCCAGCGCCGCCAGCGGCACCGTACTGCGACTTTTTCTGTGTCGTTAGTGGGTTACACCAATGCGGGTAAATCAACCTTGTTTAACGCCTTGGTTAAAGCTGGTGCGTATGCGGCTGACCAGTTGTTTGCCACGTTAGATACCACTACGCGGCAACTGTTTTTGCAGCAGCTTGGCAAAACCGTTTCCTTGTCCGATACGGTCGGTTTTATTCGTGATTTGCCGCATGGTCTGGTTGATGCGTTTGAAGCTACTTTGCAAGAAGCTGTAGATGCTGATTTGCTACTCCATGTGGTTGATGCAGCCAGCCCAGGTTGGGTAGAGCAGGTTGCCGAAGTGCAGCGCGTACTGGCTGAGATTGGTGCCGACAAGGTAGAACAACTGCTGGTTTTTAACAAAATGGATGCATTGCCACCCGAGCGCCAACACCAGCGCATGGCAGATACCTACGAAATAGACGGCGTGCAAGTGCCGCGCATTTACGTGAGCGCGCGGCTTGGCTCTGGCTTGGATACATTGCGTGACCATATCGCGCAGGCAGCGCAGCGGCGGGCTGTTGCGGCTGGTATAGTTGCCAGCTAATTCCTAAAACGCACACACGGGCGTTTGCGTTCTTGTTTATTACCATGCCTCGGATGCTTTTTAATCATTTTTTTACAGAATCTTCCCAGCGGCTTGTTTCTCGCACCGTGCGGCGTGGTGTGCAGGGCGCTGTTAGATGCAGGCAGGCCACAATGGCGGCTATCTGCTTGATTTTGCTCAACAAGGGCTGGGGCAAAAAGTTGCTGCCATGGCTGGGCGATGATTCTTCCAAAGGCAGCAAAAAGCCGTGGGGTCTGCCACCGCGCAGACCGCAACCCCAAAACCAAAGCAAATTACTGGTTACGCTGCTGATGCTGCTTACGGTGCTTTCTTCTTGGCTGATGAGTGGTGTTTTTGTGTTGCCAGAGAATCAACAGGCAATGGTAAGCCGTCTGGGAGAGTTTCACCACATGGCTGAGCCTGGCGTAAACTGGATTTTGCCCTACCCGATTGAACGCTACGAAATACTGACGCAAAGTGATAGCGGTACGGTAGAAATCGGTGAAAGCCATGCTGCTACTGGCAGTGCTATGCCCAATGCAGCCATGTTTACCAAAGATGCAGCCATTGTTGAGGTGCGTCTGATAGCGCAATATCGCTTGCGTAATGTGCGTGACTATCTGCAAACCCAAGGAGGCGATGCGGAGCAGATTTTGCGGCAAATGGGCTCTGCAAGTGTGCGTGAAGTATTGGCACAGATGGATTTTTCTGATGTGTTGGGCAGTGCACGTGAGCAGATTGCGCCACGGGTGCAAAAACACCTGCAAGCCTTGCTGAATGCCTCTGGCATGGGAATTGAACTACTCGCTGTTAAAGGCGATGCAGCCACAATGGTGCGCGTGCCCGAGGCAGTGCGGGCAAGTTTTGAAGAAGTAAACGCGCTTGCTGCTGAAAACGAGCGTTTGAAAAAAGAGGCTTTAGAGCACGCCAGCCGCGTTGTGCCTGAGGCAGCCGCCAAAGCGGCAAAGTTGCACGCCGCTGCCCAAGCCTATAAAACCGATATTGTGTTGCAAGCGCAGGCAGATGCAGCGCGTATCGCTGCCATATTGCCGCAATACCAGAAAACACCGCAGGCCACACGCGACCAGCTTTACCATGAAACCATGCAGCAGGTATTTGCCAATGCAACCAAAGTTGTTGCCAGCCCCGGGCAGCTTGTGTATTTGCCAGCCGATAGAGCCGCACAGACTGTAGCGCCAGCAACGGTTGCTACCGCTGGTGCGACTGCGCCGAGCGACGCAACCATTGCTTCGGGTGCTTCGGGCGAAACAGCCTTGCCCCCGATTGTGGCAGCTACGCCCGCACCAGCCGCTACGCAGGCAGCTTCACAGTCAGCGACACAGCCTGATTCCCGCAGCCGTGATTTCCTTTCTTTGCGCCAACGCCGATGAACAAGAAAACCCTTGCTATTACCAGTGTGCTGCTGGCGTTGTTTGCGCTGGTTAGCTCCTGCCTGTTTGTTGTAGACCAGCGGCAGTTTGCTATCGTTTATGCGTCTGACAAGGTGCAGCGCGTTATTACACAAGCCGGGCTTCAGCCCAGATTGCCGTGGCCATTTCAGACCATTAAAACCATAGACAAACGCGTGATTACCAGTGATGGCGAAGGCAATTCGCCCATGCAAACGCTTGATAAGCAAACTGTATTGCTTGACTGGTATGTGCGCTGGCGCATTACCGATATTCAGCAGTATTTGCAGCAGGCAGGCAATGCCGAAAAAGCGGGTAAAGCCTTGCTTGATAAGGCCGTATTAGCCGCATTGAAAGCCGAAGTAGCCCAGCATGACTTGCAAGCCCTGCTAACCGAGCAGCGCACAGCCGTTATGCAAAAAGTACGCACGCAAGTACAAGCGGCTGCATTGCGTGGCGCGGGGGCTGGCAAGCCGTGGGGTGTGGAAGTGCTGGATGTGCACATCACCCGCATTGATACCGATGCAGCAGCGGTAGAAACTATTTACAGCCAGATGCGCGCACAAAGCCAGCAAATGGCAGCGAATTTGCGTACTTCAGGGCAGGACGAAATTGAAAAAATTCGCACCGAGGCCGAGCAGCAAGCCCAAAGCACATTAGCGCAAGCCTATAGCGAGTCCGAGCACATCAAAGGGCAGGGCGATGCTGAGGCCAGCCGCATTTATGCCGAAAGCTATGCCAAAGACCCGCAATTTGCCAGCTTTTATCGTGCGCTGGCGGTATATCGCCGCAGTTTTACCAGCAAGTCTGACGTGCTGGTTATAAACCCTGCCAGCGATACCCTGCTTAAGGCTGTGCGTCAAGGCGGCAGCACGGCAGTGGCAGCGCCCGCACTGCCTGCAGTGCCCGCAGCACCTGCCCCAACTGCATCTGCCGCCCCTGCTGCCGCACCAGTGGTTGGCAAACGCTAAAGAAGGCGGGCAGTATGGGTAACAAAGTCTTATGGCTTGCCGCCGCTTTTATGCTGATGTTTGAAGGGCTGCTGCCTTTGTTGCTTCCAAAGCAATGGCGGCAAATGCTTGAAAAAATCATGCAAATGCCCGAGCAGCATATCCGCATTTACGGCGCTGCGGCTGTTGTAAGCGGGGTGCTTTTGTATTGGGCAATCATCGCTGCATATGGCTGATACACCAGTTGTGCCAGCAGGCGTTAATCCGCAGGCATGGCAGCGGCTTAAACCCCATGTGCGCTACCTGCTCGAGCGCATTGCTCGCAAACCACGCCCAGCCATGCAAAGCCTGCCGTTTGATTTGGCGCGCCAAGCCTATGCCGCAGGCAGTGGCGTGCTCGAAAGTGATGCACCGCACTTGCCTCGCGTGCAAGAGCTACGCATTCCGCGGCGCGACGCAAGCACCATGCCTGCACGTTTGTACGCGCCACAAGCGCAGTCTGCGGGCATATTGCCTGTGCTGCTGTATTACCACGGTGGCGGCTTTGTTGTAGGTAGCGTAGACACGCACGACACCACTTGCCGCGCCTTGAGCCAGCAAAGCGGCTGCGCAGTTATATCGGTTGATTACCGACTCGCCCCTGAGCACCCTTTCCCTGCCGCTTTTAACGATGCGTGGGACGCTGTATCGTGGCTTTGGCAGCAAGCCGCCACGTTGGGGCTAGACGCACATCGCATAGCCGTGGGGGGCGATAGTGCAGGTGGCACATTGGCGGCGGCTTGCGCCATACAGGCCGCAAAGGCGCAAATTCCCATCAAGCTGCAACTGCTGTTCTACCCTGGCATGCAGGCCGCTGACTGCACACCTTCGCGCCAACTGTATGCCAACGGCTTTTTGCTGAGCGAAGCGCAACTGCAGTGGATGTTTGCCAATGCCGTGCGCAGCCCGCGAGACTACACTGATTGGCGCTTTTCGCCAGTGCTGGCAGACGATATAGCAGGCATAGCACCGCTTTGGCTGGGTCTGGCTGAGTGCGACCCCATTGTGGACGACAGCCTGCTATGGGCTGATAAGCTGCGCTGTGCAGGCGTACCTGTGCAGCTGGAGCTATACCACGGCGTAATCCATGAATTTATCAAAATGGGGCGTGCCATACCCGAAGCGCATCAAGCCTTGCACGATGCAGCAATGGCCTTGCGCCAGGCCTTGCAGCCCTAGCCGCCTGCAACAGCAATTGCGAGCGAAGCAGGGCAGAGTACAGTCAGCAATAAAGCAAGCTGAAAAGTGGCTAAAAACAAGGCTGCAAAGCCACAGAGTTCTCTGCGCGTGCAGCCCTGTTTACAAAGCTTTAAGCCAACTTCTTCTCGGGCGCTTTGAGCAAGATAAGCAATAAAGCAGCAAATCCCACCAGAGCCGCAGCAACCATAAATGGCACCATAAAAGAGCCAGTCATCACCTGCAATTTGCCGCCCAGGAATGGGCCAAAAAAGCCAGCGATGCCCCATGAAGTGAAAAGCATCCCGTAATTGGAGCCTTGCGCGCTAGCGCCGTAAAACTGCAAAAGCGTAGCTGGAAACAGGGTAAACATCGCACCATAGTTCCACCCGATTACCCCAGCACACACAGCCAGCAGCACTGTGCTTTTACCCGCTGGATACAGCGCTGCAATAGTAGCTACTTGCAAAATAAACAGCGTAATAAAGACTCTTTTATTGCCAAACTTATCCGCCATCGGGCCAATCAAAATGCGCGCAGCGGCATTGAAAATAGCCAGCGCACTGGGCGCAAAAGCAGCGGCCATAGCGATTTTCTTGGCTACTTCGGCTGGAATAGCTGCTGCGGCATCCAAGCCCTGCTCGGCACGCCAGGCAAGCCCCATCGCATCAATGCCATGCTTGGCAATCAAGCCAATAATCATCAAACCAGCAAACGCGCCGCAGAAATACACCAGCCACAGCAACCAAAACTGCGGCGTTTTGCGGGCTTCGGCATGGGTGAAATCACGCCAATTGCGATTTTCTGCACCAGCGGGCGGCGCTGGAGGCTGCCAACCAGCGGGCTTGTAGCCAGCGGGCGGCAACTGCAAACAAAGAGCAGCAAGCACCACCATTGCAGCCATTGCCATACCCACATACTTGAACACAGGCAGCGAGCTGCCGCCTGCTGCAGCCATCATGCGCGTAGCCAAAGGAGCCATGATGAATGAGCCCAAACCAAGCCCAACTACCGAAAAGCCCGTAGCTAAAGCACGCTTGTCTGGCCACCATTTAGGCGCTGTAGCAATTGGCGGCAGATAAACCATAGAGCCGCCAAAACCAGCAATCACCCCGTAATACAAATACAACTGGTACAAAGCTTTTTGGCTGGCAGCCTTCGCCGCCGCATCACCAGCCAGCAGCAAAGCACGATCGGGCGGCGCAATGGTAGAAACCATGTAGAAACCGAAAGCCATCAATAAACCGCCAACCAGCACCACCTTGCGCGGGCCAAAGCGGTCGCTCATCTGACCAGCGGGGAAAATACCAAAGCACAGACAAATAATGGCGTAAGCCAGACTGACTTGAGATACCGTCCAGCCAAACTCGTCCATCAAAGGTTTGATAAACACACTAAAGGCATACAGCAGCATACCGCAGGTGGTACTACCTAACAGGCCACCTACCAAGGGAATCCAACGGGGAAATTTCGGTTGCATAGGTCTACATCTCCTTTTTGTAGCAAGAGGGCGGATTCTATGAGAAGAATGCAGCCAATATGCGAAAAAGACAAGATTTATTGCTGCTAAATAAGGGTTTATCAGCGTATCTTTATTGCATCAAGAGAAAACCTTTCCCATCTAAGATAAATTGCTGCTTAAAAGCAAAGGTACAAAGCATTAGCCAACTAACTACGCGCTAAATGCATTGTCTAACTGCATAACCTAAACAGGGGCGCTGGAAGCAGTAACGCCTACGCAACAATGCGAATAAATCGCAATAGAGAACGGTGATGGCAAATGGAAAGCCGTCACTTTATTTTAATTAATAATAATTAAGAGAAAGTGGGCTGATACAAAACGTCGAACAAACATTTGTTAATTATTTGTGCGGGAGAGATTAAGCAAGTCGTTACTGCAGAGTAGGAGTAAATACGTATTGATTGAATAATTACAACATTGAGGAAGCGTTGATTTATTCTTTGAGTAAGAAATAATTTTAAAATTCCTCGCACCTTGGTGATGGAAAAACCAGTGCTATCAGAGGTATGGATATATATTTCGCCAGCATTGGCATAAAGGGAAATTGCGTTGTTTTATATAAACCAGCAACAAATCAATACCCCACTATTGATGGGAAAAAATTAAATATTGCAAAGCCGTGTTTAAGCTAGCAGCGATAAAAATGTAAACGCTGTAAAGTTAAATTAACAAGCACAATTCATATTTTTATTATCAATGCTTTATATCATCAATGCTGAAAATGCACTTGCCATTGAAATTCGTATTTGGCTGCCATCCATCATGGGGAAGAATAATATTCTTCATTCCAAAATATGCCATTGCTTTTTTTGAATAATTCCAGCCTGCGCATTTTTCGAAATGCTTAAATTCATCGCGTTGGCCATAAATTGTAGAAAGCTGCATAACGCCAATCTTTCTAAAATACTCGGCCTCTCTTTTTTGAGCAGGCTCAATATAGCTTTTATATGCCAACTCGGTTTCTGAATCATCAAAAACCATTTTTTGTAAGGCGCCACCATGCCAGCCTATCATACTATTTTTATTTAAAATCTTTGTCTTTCCTGCTGGAAAAACATAGTTGGCACAAGAAGAAAAGCAAAACTCATCCACTTCTACATTTAAGCTATTGGCAAAAATAATATCTCCAAGATCCATGCCGAGCATAATCTCTCCGCCACGGCTGGATATTTTCAATGTTTTTGTATTTTTATCTATATGGCTAACAAGCTGCTTGTTGGCTTCATCCGAAATAGCGCCAATATAAAAAACAGTATCTCCATGCTTGTAAACCTGCGTTTCCGCATCGGAATTATCAACGGCGATATTTTTAACATTGCTTTGCAGTGAGCAAGATGAAAGAAAAATGGAGCATGCAGAAAAAGCAATCACTCTGCTTTTAATGTTTTTTGCTTTGGTGGTTGCTGGTTTGTTTTTCATGATAAATGTATTCTGTATGCGGTAGTTGTGCATTCGAAGTGGCAATGAAAATTAAAAGTTCTTTTGGATTATTCAATTTATCTTTTGCAAATAATTTCAAAAGCGAAAAAAGAATAATTAATGAGCATATGGCTTGAAATATATTGAGGCTGAACTTTAGCGCAAAACCTGCGCAAAGCACAGCACAGCCATTCTTTTAAAAGATTAAGTAAGCTCAAGCAGCATTAATGCGTATTGTGGCACGAAAAATCCTTGCAGGGCGCAAAAACACTGGCTGTTGATTTTTAATGGGCAACGCGCAAATAGTAAAAACCTCAAGAGCTTCGCACGCTTGACTGCATCGGCTGGCGCGGGCAGTCCACTGGAATGAATGGAAACGTAGACAGACGCCGCTTCTGCGCTCTTGGCAGTTGAGAAGAAAAGGCATGCAATCCGCCATGAGTTTGCCAGAAAAAACGGTACGCTTTTTTCGATAAAACATTTAGATATTGAACAAGATTTTTCCTCGCTGCCTTCTTCTGCTCCATCTTTCCCGTCCATGCCTCGCCGTCTACGCCCGACACTTTGTGCCGCACTGCGGCGAGCGCGCAAGCAAGTGCAACCAGTCTCCGTCAGCGCGATTGAATGTGTGACAGAACAGAAAAGTTGCTGGATTTGCATTCGCAAAAAATGGAGCTGCCCCTGGTGCTTACAACCGTGTGTCCAGCATCGCCCAAGCGTATTAGCAGCATTGAATTGCCTTGGAAAGAAGAAAGCCGAACTGAAGGCTTGCGTTGAAAAACAGGTGAGATTAAACTTGCACTGCTCTTAGCTATGCAAGCTTGGCCACTGAACATCGAGCCACCATGCCAAAGTTTATCTTAATACTTATTTTTGCAGCCCTTGGCGCCTACTATGTGTACGCGATTGGCTCTGCCTGGACTACGGGAAAAATCAAAGCCCGCAACGG
This sequence comes from Allobrachymonas sp., assembly GCA_017993135.1. Lineage (GTDB taxonomy): Bacteria > Pseudomonadota > Gammaproteobacteria > Burkholderiales > Burkholderiaceae_C > Brachymonas. Next base: position 759 of record JAGONG010000050.1, on the reverse strand, counting down.
ATGGGGCTCCGCCCTATTTAGCCGAGAGACTGAGCCCATTCGCTTTTGGGGCTATTTCTGCCTTTATTGCGTCCTCGCCACCGTCTGCATTGGCATGGTCATCATGCTGGTTTTTAAGCCCATCGTTTGATTTCTGCAGATGCCTCCAGCAGACCGCTGGAAGGAAGGGTTATCTTGTTTTAAATGTAGAAAATGCTTGGCAGGGAATCTGTGAGTACATATATATCAACTGTTTCGGTATGTACGATATAGCAGTGTAACCTCGCTACCTTAACCCAACCAAGGTGATAGTGGTAAGTCTCGTGGTCTTGAGGCCAAATTTTGCCGTAAAAATACAGACCTGAACACTTATAAAGAAGACTTGGAATAACGGCCTCTTCACTCGCATATGCAGGCCAACTTAGAACCTCTGGCATTACACGAAACTCAGTTATGCTGGAAAATTTTAACGAAATATTTTTCGAGTTTAAGCGGGGCCTAAGAGGATTGCCGCTAATTTCAACTCCATTTATGGTAATTGGCTCGGCAACATCACTTGGAATAGCAAGTAACTCCGTTACGCCAATTCGCAAAACTTCGTTTTCGAGTGTTAATTCATTAAGCTGCCAGTATCTGTTGTGAGGCATAGATGGCTAACGTTTGACTTCAGCGGCTGCCTCTGGCAGTCCGCTGCAAGGAATAGTTAGCTCTTGGATGGCAACCATGCCTTCGGTTTACGCTTATGGTGAAACACCGATACCACCACAATTTCTGTATCGC
>JAGONG010000049.1:5659-13690 GCA_017993135.1 Allobrachymonas sp. | reverse complement strand
TGGGGGCAAGCCAGCGGCGGGCAAGTGCTGCCGATTGACGAAGTAGCCGCCTGCGCTGGCACGCTGGGCTACGAGCTGATGTGCGCTCTCGCGCAGCGCGTACCTGTGCTGGTGCAGCCTTAAAAATGCCTGCAAGCAGCTTTGAAGCCGCCTTTGCTACCTTTGCTACCTTTGCTACCTTTGCTGCCGCAACTTGGCACACCTTGCGCAAACCAGCGGCACAAGCAAAGCAGGCGCAAGCGTGCTGACTTAGCTACTGCACTGGCTGCTGCACTGCATTGTGCTTTGGCTGCTGCATTTGCCTTGAGGCACATCAGCCGCGCATGTTTGCGGCGCATTGCTCGCGCAGGTGTTTTGGTCGCAGGCAGCGCAATCGGCAGCTTCGCATGACTGGCTTTGCGCTTTGGCATCTTCCATCAGCACCTGATGCGGCTCAATATCGCGCGGCATAAGCTCAATGCTGGCGTGCAATTGCGGCATGGCAGTCAGCAGTATGAGCTCTACCTGGTTGCGCAAATCGGCTGCTTTGCGCAGCGTCCAGCACGCTGGCACGTGCATGTGCATGGTTACAAAGCAGCGCACGCCAGCCGCGCGGGTAAAAACGTGGTCGAAGCGCACTTCGGGCTTGCCTGCTCTGTCTTGTGTCTCGAAGCTCTTGAGTATTTCGTCTATTTTGGCGCTTACTTCAGGCTCGGCAGCAGTGTCCATAAGCCCTTGGCTGGAGTTGTAAACCAGCTCCCAGCCTTCGCGCAAGATGTTGATGGCAACCAGTATGGCTACCGTGGGGTCGAGCCAGTGCCAGCCTGTCCAGCCAGCCAAGCCAATGCCAGCAACCACGCCAATAGAGGTGTAAACGTCAGTACGCAGGTGCTTGCCGCCGCCTTCCAGCGCAATGGAGTTGTATTGTTTGCCGCCTTTGAGCAGCAGCCAGGCAACAAAGCCGTTGAGCAGCGTGCTGAGCATAGAGAGCGCCATGCCCCAGTCCAGACTTTCAAGCGGCTGCGGGTGCAGCAAGCGTTGGATAGAGGTCCACAAAATTGCCAGCGCAGCGCCAAAGATGAGCACGCCTTCAAAGCCCGCTGAAAAATACTCGGCCTTGTGGTGGCCATGGGGGTGCTCGTCATCAGCGGGGCGCTCGGCGATGGTTACCATCATCAGCGAAAAAACGGCTCCTGCCAGATTGACAAAAGACTCCATGCCGTCAGAGAGCAAGCCAACCGAGCCTGTGACGTGCCAAGCCAGCAGCTTGAGCACTATCGTGGCTACGGCGGTGAGTGAAGATATTTTTAACAGGGTTTTGGGGCTAGGCAATTGCATGGCGCACAACAAATAGTATTGACTTCACAAGTGTAGCCCAGCCAGCATTTTTTTGCTTCAGGATTTTATAAAAAATCCTGATAATTCATATAGTTAGACTGTATTTCTATAGTAAACGGGAATCACACTCATTCTGCGGGAAAGTCTGCTTCTACGCTGTGCGCAGAGGTTTGAGCGGCATCGGGCGGGAGTTGCCAGAAAATCCAGCTCGAAGCCCATGTGATTGCACCCATGCAAATCAGCGTGGTGCGAAATGCTGCCATGGAGTTGGCTTGGCCTGTACGCGCCTGCCACCATGCGCTTGAGGCAGCCAGCAGTGCGCCCGCCAATGCCACGCCCAAGCCAATTGCCAGCATTTGCACCATGGAGAGCAAGCCGTTGCCGCTGCTGGCTTGTTCGGGTTGCAGGCCAGAAAGTGCCAGCGAATTCATGCCCGTAAACTGTAATGAGTTGCATGCACCAAACAGTGCCAATTGCGGAATCAGGAGCCACATGGGGGTGTGGTCCATCAGGCTAAAGCTGGCAATCATTGCGCCAATGGCTACTGTGTTGGCTACCAGCACATAGCGGTAGCCGTAGCGGGAGATGGACCAAGTCGCAAAGCGCTTGACCAGCATACCCGCGCCTGCAAGCGGCAGCATCATCATGCCTGCTTGCGAGGGCGAGTAGCCCATTTTGAGTTGCAGCATCAGCGGAATTAAAAACGGCACGCCGCTGCCTCCCAGACGCGAAAACAGGTTGCCCAGCAAGCCTATGGAAACCGTTGGCACGGCAAACAGGCTTGGCGCAAACAAGGGGTGCTCTTGCTGCGCTGCCCGCTGCCAGTAGGCGGCCAGGCAGCCAATGCCTGTGAGCATGACGGCTGCAATCATCCCTAGCGACCAGCCAAAGCCCGCAAAGCCATCTACCGAGAGCGATACAAACATCATGCCCAAGGCCAGCAGCGCGTAGCCTGCGGCATCAAGGCGCTGCACGTTGCTGCCGCGAAAATCGGGCAAAAACTTTTGCGCTACCAGCCAGCCAACCAAGCCCACTGGCACGTTGATAAAAAATACCCAGTGCCAAGAGGCAAACTGCACCAGCCATCCGCCCAGTGCGGGGCCAAGCAGGGGGCCAATCAGGCCAGGTATGGCTACAAAGCTCATGGCGGCCAAGAAGCGTTCGCGCGGGTAGCCGCGCAATACGGCCAGCCGCCCAACGGGGAGCAGCAAAGCGCCGCCCGCGCCTTGCACAATGCGCGCTACAACCAGTTGCGGCACGGTAGCGGCCAAGCCGCACAAGAGCGAGCCGAGCACAAATACCAATATGGCTCCCATGTAAACGCGCCGCGTGCCAAAGCGGTCGGCCATCCAGCCCGATATGGGTATGAGCATGGCCATGGTTAGCGAGTATGCAACCAGCACTGTTTGCATGTGCAGCGGGCTGGTGTTGAGGCTTTGCGCCATGGCGGGCAGCGCGGTATTGACGATGGTTGCATCCAGCGTCTGCATAAAAAACCCGACTGCTACCAACCACAGCAGCATGCGAAGTTGGCGCTCGTCGGGCGTAGTAAATCGGGTGGTTGCTGGGTGGCTTGCCTGCGTTGCGGTTTGCGGCGCTATTGGCTCGCTGGCATCAGGGTGAGTCTGGGGGGATGGATTTGGGTGCGGTGTTGAGGGTTTCACGATGGGCCTGTTGTGCAGTGCAAGGCAGCACTGCTTGCTGCAAGAGCCGTGGCCAGTTCAGGTTTTGTTTCAGGGCTGCTTTTTCAGGGCAGCCGCCACAGGCATAGCCGTTAAATAGGCAGGTATGCCGCGTGGCTACTGCTGGCCGCGGAGGGGTTAAATGCCAAAACTGGAGCCACAGCCGCATGTGGTGGTGGCGCTGGGGTTGCGTATGACGAACTGTGCGCCCTGCAAGTCTTCTTTGTAGTCAATCTCTGCGCCAACCAAATACTGGTAGCTCATGGCATCTATCAGCAGGGAAACGCCGTTTTTTTGCATGACGGTGTCGTCTTCGTTGGCGATTTCGTCAAAGGTAAAACCGTACTGGAAGCCCGAGCAGCCACCGCCTTGCACAAATACGCGCAGTTTCAAATCGGGGTTGCCTTCTTCGGCAATCAGGTCGGCTACCTTGGCGGCGGCGCTGTCGGTAAAAATGATGGGGTCTGCGCCAGCGGGTGCGGCGGGTGCGGCTTCGGGCGCGGTAGATGGCACGGCTTCAGGCGCGGCTGGGGTGGGTGTATCCAAACTCATGGCGGATTTGTATTTAATAAGATGTAAATGCTTTCAATGATACAGCAGCCGTGCAAATCTGGCAGTAACAGAGTTTTGCCACCATGCGCCCAACTACGGTACTTGCAGCGCCCAAGCGCCACTATCGCCTTTGGCGCGCAAGCACACAGCAAAGTACACGAAAATGCGGCAACCAGTGTTTATGCGGGCTACAGAGCTATTTTGCCTTGCAAGCCGTATAAACACTGCTTATGTTGTTTTTGCAGTGTTTTGTTTGGGTTTGATGCTGCAAAGTTGCGCTGCTTGATGCGGCAAGACTTAGCCAGGCGGCGCGAGCATTTGCCCCACAGCATCTTGCATGGCTTGGGCGAGCTGCTGGCGGGTGCGGCCAGCGGGCAATTGCGCTGCGCCAAAGGTAACGCGCACTACCAGCCCTTGCGCGCGCAGGGTGCGCCAGATGGAGGCAAGCAGGGTATCGTCGCCAATGTAGCAGGGCGACAGGCTGATGCGCCCTGCTTGGTCAAAAAACTGCAAGGCTACGGGCTGCACGGCTGCATGGGCATCAATCGGCGCTTGCAGCAAGTTGGCGTAAAAGGGCAGCAGCGTGCGCCCGTCGCTGGTGGTGCCTTCGGGAAAGACTGCCACCACATCGCCCGCCTGCAAACTGCTGCTGATGCCATCAAGCACACGCACCGTATCGCGGCGCGAAGTGCGTTGCAGGTAGATGGTTTCGGCGCTATTGGCCAGCGTGCCCACCACGGGCCATTGCCCCACTTCAGACTTGGCCACAAAGCGGCAAAAGCACACCGCATGCAAGGCTTCAATATCCAGCCATGAAATGTGATTAGCCACCAGCAGCAGCCCTGCGCCATTGCTTGGGCTGGCAAGCTGGCCGCACACTTGCAGGCTCACACCGCAGCGCCGCACCAGCTCTGCCGACCATTGCTGCACCTGCGCATGGCGCTGCTGGCGCGACATGCCAGGCAAGCGCAGATAAACAATGCACAAGCCGCGCACAATGTGCAGCGCCACTGCCACCAAACGGCACAGCGCACGCCAACGCCCACCCGACGGGGCAGGCGCAATAGATGGCTCAGAGCCAGAAGAAGACAGATTGCCAGACATGGATTACCAATAAACACCAAACGCAAAATGCAAAATACACAAAGCAAAATACGCAAAGCACCGCCTTGCGGCGCACACTGCACCGAGCTGTATTTTCCATCTATTCGCCGCATACCTTGCCTTGCGCAGCAAAAATCAACCCCAGAGCTTGCGGCACACATCCAAGCAAACGCGAATCTGCGACAATCACAACCCCATGCCTAGCCCCAACCCCACACCTGCCACACCGCCCCGCGCCACTTGGGGCTTTGTCTACGCGCACCCTGCGCATTGGCTCGGCTTGGGGTTTGGCTCGGGGCTCGCGCCCAAAGCACCTGGCACGGCTGGCACGCTGTGCGGCTGGGTGCTGTTTGCGACGGCGCAATACCTGCTGCCCGCCCACGCGCTTGCGGGCGCAACGGGCGGCGTACTGGTAGGCGCAAGCATAGCGCTGGGCTGGTGGGCATGCACCGTCAGCGCGCGTAACCTCCATTTGCCCGACCCAGGCTGCATCGTATGGGATGAAATCGCTGCCTTTTGGCTGGTTTTATGGCTGCTTGCCACCCAAACACCGCAACCGTTTAGCCCCGCACACTGGTACTGGCAAATAGCCGCTTTTGCGCTATTTCGCTACTTTGATGCAGCCAAACCGCAGCCCGTGCGCTGGGCCGATACGGTGTTTAAAGGCGCGGGCTGGCGCGGTGGCTGGGGCATCATGTTTGATGATTTGGTAGCCGCTGCCTGTACCGTGCTGGCACTAGCCGCACTGCGCTTGGGAGCAGCACTGCTAGGCTAACCCAGCCCACGCCCCGCCCAACGCCACCCAGCCCCAACAAACAAAACCAAAACGCCGATAACCAGCATTCATGCGCCTTCCAAGCCATTTATGCTCCACAACCCGCATAAACACTGCTTGCACTGGCTCTAGCCTTTTCAAAAACAAATTTGGTATTGCCTTTGCAACCTTTTGCGACTTCTGCGTAACCTCTGCGCCCTCTGCGTCCGTTCCCGTTCCCGCATTGCAGCGCATCAAGCCGCACAGCCGCCTAGCCGCCCCAGCTACGCACTGCGCCCGTATCGACGTGCACAAAGTTATCGTTCGGATAAAAGCCCACGCCGCCTGCCTGCAAAGACAAAGCCGCATCGCGCAAGTCCACCAGCGCCACGCCTGGCAAGCGCAAATCTATGGCTTTGCCTTCCATGTGCAGGCTTTTTTTGGCAACCCCGCCGCCACCCGTTTGGCGCAGGCGGCCGTTGGTGTTGGGGCTGCGGTAGCCAGAAATAATCTGAAACGGCTCGCGCGTGCCAAGCGCCATGCGCAGGCGGTAGAGCAAGTCAAACAGTTGGGGGTCCATGCTGCCTACGTCGCCGCTGTAGTGGTCGCGCAAAAACAAATCCAGCCGCCCCAGCGCACGCGGCAGCAGTGAATCGCCCACGGCATACACCAGCGACAGGTGCTCGTTGGTGTGCAAATGCTCAAACGCCAGCGAACGGCTGTTTTTCACGTTTTTGACAGAAGCCAGCGCACTGCCACTGCCCACTGCCAGCAAGCCACCCAAAGCGGCAAGTTTGGCGGTGTTGTGCAAAAAGGTGCGGCGGCTGGTGTCGGGGGCTAAATTCATCATGCAGGCTTGCGGCGCTATGGCCAGAAATAAACAATTTTTTATTTTAGGCAGCAGCGCCTGTACAAGCCAGTACTTTTTTGTAAACCCTGCCTGACTGTGGCTGACAGCAGCGGCCAGCACTGTTGCCTACAACTTGCAAAACAAGGCGCAAGCAGGCTGCAAAGCGTGGTGAAAAACGTGGTGTAAAGCGTGATGCAAACGCAGCGCAAAGCGTGCTGCAACACGGCATGCAGCATGCGCACAACAGCACTTTGCACGCCTTTGCACGCCCACGCAATCGGGCTGCAAATCCTTACCTCGCCGCAGTTTGACGGCAGGCAAGTTGTGGCTTGGGTGTGGTTTGGGTGTAGCTCGGATGTGGTTTGAATGCGACTTGGCGCTGCTTAAAAGACGCTCGCTGATTGATGCTTCAAGCAAGAGAAAACTCAGAAAGCCGTCATTCCCGCGCAGAGCCTGCCCCCGCGAAGGCGTGGGGCGGGAATCCACGGCTGCGCTTCTTATTGCAATGGATTCCTGTCTGCGCGGGAATGATGAACGCTGTTTTATCCGAAACTGGAATAAACCAGCGTTTTCTTTAGCCTTTGTCTACGCCAGCTTGGTCGAAGCTGGCCATATCGTTGATGATGGCGCAAGCCGATTGCAGCAGCGGCCATGCCACAGCCGCGCCCGAGCCTTCGCCCAGACGCATGCCCAATTCAAGCAGCGGCTGGGCGTTGCCCAAGGCTTGCAGCATCAGCGCGTGGCCGCGTTCGCCCGATTTGTGGGCAAAAATGCAGCGTTGCAGCACCAGCGGGTTGATGCGGGCGGCTACCAGCAAGGCCGAGCAAACGATAAAGCCATCGACCAAAATCACGCGGTTTTCGGCGGCAGCTTGCAAGAATGCGCCTGTCATGGTGGCAATCTCGAAGCCGCCCAGAGCAGCCAGCACATCCAGCGGCTCGGTGGCGTTGGGGTTTGCTGCCAAGGCTTTGGCGAGCACTTGCTTTTTGTGCTCAATGCCTGCGGCGCTCATGCCTGCGCCTGCGCCCGTGCATTGGGCAATGTCGTGCCCTGCCAGCCGCGACAGTATGAGCGAGGCGGGCGAGGTGTTGCCTATGCCCATTTCGCCAAACATGATGGCGTTGCCTGGCAGCGATTGCACCAGTTTTTGCCCGTTTTGCAACGCTTGCTCGCATTGCGCGGCAGTCATGGCGGGCTGCTCGGTGCTGTCGGCCGTGCCGTAGGCTACTTTGCACAGGCGCAATTTGGGGTGGGGCTTGAAGTCGTGCGCTACGCCGCAATCGGCCACGGTCATGTCGATGTTGTGCTGGCGGGCAAATACGCTTACAGCGGCGCCGCCCGCCAAAAAGTTTTCAACCATCTGCCAGGTTACGTCTTGCGGCACGCAGGCTACGCCGTGGCGCACCAGCCCGTGGTCGCCCGCGCAGACGAGTATTTGCGGCTGCTGCAACACGGGGTTGGTGCGTTGCAAAATCATGCCGATTTGCACCGCCAACGATTCAAGCCGCGCCAAAGAGCCTTGCGGCTTGGTTTTGTTGTCGATGATGGCTTGCAGTTGGGCTTGCAGTGCGGGGTTCTCAAGGTTGGAAATGGGGGCGAAGTTCATGGTTTTTTGGGTGGGTGGTGGAGGGAATACGGGGGCAGGACGCAGAGGGCGCAAAGGTTACGCAAAAGGCGCAAAAAAATTCAAAAAAGATGGTTTTTTTGGTTGGGCTGGTGATTGCTACACGGTTGGCAGGCTGTTTAGCTAGGGGTTTATTTAAGTCTGATAA
>JAGONG010000049.1:2567-5559 GCA_017993135.1 Allobrachymonas sp. | reverse complement strand
ACGCAGAGGGCGCAAAGGTTACGCAAAAGGCGCAAAAAAATTCAAAAAAGATGGTTTTTTTGGTTGGGCTGGTGATTGCTACACGGTTGGCAGGCTGTTTAGCTAGGGGTTTATTTAAGTCTGATAAAGCGTTGATTTATTTTTCAGGCAAGACAAAGCTCTGAAAGTCGTCATTCCCGCGCAGGCGGGAATGACAAGTGCTTGCATTTTTATAAACCAATTTGGTATTTCTTTTGCGCCTTTTGCGTAGTTTTGCGTCTTCTGCGTTCGGTATTTTCGGTATTTTCGGTTTTACGGGCTTGCCAGCTTTTGCAGCAGTTGCGCGTGAATGCCGCCAAAGCCGCCATTGCTCATGCACAGGATATGGTCGCCAGCGCGGGCGGCTTGGGTGACTTGTTGCACCAGCGTGGCAATGTCGGGGGCAACGCTGGCGCGTGCGCCCATGCCTGCTAAGGCTTCGGCAGCGTTCCAGTCTAGCCCTCCGCTGTGGCAAAAGGCCAAGTCGGCTTGTTCCAGGCTCCAGGGCAATTGCGCTTTCATGGTGCCGAGTTTCATGGTGTTGCTGCGCGGCTCGAATACGGCCAGTATGCGGTCGGCCTTGCGGCCTTGGGCATCAAGGCTTTGGCGCAGGCCGTCAATAGTGGTGCGAATCGCTGTGGGGTGGTGGGCAAAGTCGTCGTACACCGTTATGTTGCCGCCAGCGCGTGCCACTGTGCCGCGTAGCTCCATACGACGGCGGGCATTGGTAAAGCTGGCAAGCGCCTGCGCTGCTACTGTGGCGGGCACGCCCACATGGGCGGCAGCGGCGATGGCGGCGAGTGCGTTGAGCTGGTTGTGTACGCCTGTGATAGCCCATTGCACCTGTGCTATAGGCTTGCCTTGGTGCAGCACGGTAAAGTCGTGCGGCGCACCTTGCGCGGCATAGTCGCTCACCGCGCTGCCAAAGGTTTGCGTCTGGCTCCAGCAGCCAAGGTGCAGCACGCGGGCAATGCTTTCTTCTAGCCCGTTGGCTACGATGCAGCCGCTAGCGGGCACGGTGCGCACCAAGTGGTGAAACTGGCGCTCGATGGCGGGTAAGTCATCAAAAATATCGGCGTGGTCAAACTCAAGGTTGTTGAGGATGGCGGTGCGGGGGCGGTAGTGTACGAATTTGCTGCGTTTGTCGAAAAATGCGGTGTCGTACTCGTCAGCCTCAATGGCAAACAGGGCTCGCGGCTGGCCTGCCACTTGTTGCCCCAGCCGCGCCGAGATGCCAAAGTTCAACGGCACGCCGCCCACCAAAAAGCCTGGCTGCAAGCCCGCGCATTCCAAAATCCACGCCAGCATGGAAGTGGTGGTGGTTTTGCCATGTGTGCCTGCTACAGCCAGCACATGGCGGCCTTGCAAGATGTTTTCTGCCAGCCACTGCGGGCCGCTGGTGTAGGGCAAGCCCTGCTCCAAAATGGCTTCCATCAGCGGGAATTTGGGCGTGCCATCGGGCAGGCGGGCGCGGCTAACCACGTTGCCCACCACATACATATCGGGCTGCAAGGCGGTTTGCTCGGCAGCGAAGCCTTCAATCAGCTCAATGCCAAGCGCTTGCAACTGCTCGCTCATGGGCGGGTACACGCCCGCATCACAGCCCGTTACGCGGTGCCCCGCTTCACGCGCCAAGGCAGCCAAGCCGCCCATAAAAGTGCCACAGATGCCGAGAATATGTATGTGCATGGGTAAAAACCAAAAAAGCGGCACAGCGCAGAGGCCGTGCCGTTAAAGGGAGGAACTGTTGTTAAGGTGGCGGCTTGCGCTTATTTTTTGTAGTTGGCAATGCCGTCCACAATTTCTTTGTGGGCTGATTCAATGCCTTCCCAGCCTTGGGCTTTGACCCATTTGCCAGCTTCCAGGTCTTTGTAGTGCTCAAAGAAGTGGGCAATGGTTTTGAGCAGGGCGGGGCTTACGTCGTCCAGGGTTTTGATGTGGCTGTACAGGGGCAGCACTTTATCGACTGGTACGGCGAGCAGTTTGGCATCGTCGCCCGATTCGTCTTGCATTTTGAACATGCCCAAAGCGCGGCATTTCACCACGGCGCCAGGTTGCAGCGCAAAGGGGGTGAGCACCAGCACGTCTACGGGGTCGCCGTCGCCAGCGAGTGTTTGCGGGATGTAGCCGTAGTTGGCAGGGTATTGCATGGAGGTGCTGACGAAGCGGTCTACGAACAAGGCGCCTGTGTCTTTATCGATTTCGTATTTGACGGGGTCGCTGTTCATGGCGATTTCGATGATGACGTTGAATTGCTCGGGTGTTTTATCGCCAGCGGGTACGTTCAAGAGGGACATGGGGAATCCTTGTTTGTGTGGGTTAAAGAAAAGGGGTGCGAAAAGTTTTGCTGCGTAATTCTGGCATGTTTTGGCGCTTGTTTTGCCGTGCAGTGCATTTCTGGTTTTTTAAAAGGCAACGGCCGCTATTTTCGCGCCAAGCCTGCCGCTGCGGGGGCTGGGGCGGGAATTTGCGGCAGCGCCACTTGCGCAGGTGGATTCCCGCCTTCGCGGGAATGATGCAGGGGAGGCTTGCGCCTGATGCACAAATCCCAAACAAGCAGCTCCCATGCGCCTTACAAGCCTTTTTCGCCCCGCAACCCGCATAAATGCTGCTTCTCGCCTTTTTCATTGTTTTGGTGTTTCTTTTGCGTCTTCTGCGTAACTTTTGCGTCTTTTGCGTTCGCCCCCGTATTGCAGCGCCAAGCAAAGGCATGGATTCCCGCCTTCGCGGGAATGACGGGGGAGGGTTTGCCCCTTCTGGCTTGTGCCTGTGCTTTATTCGCAAATCCCAAACAAGCAGCTCCCATGCGGGCTACAAGCATTTTTCGCCCCGCAACCCGCATAAATGCTGCTTCTCGCCTTTCTCATTGTTTTGGTGTTTCTTCTGCGTCTTCTGCGTAACTTTTGCGTCTTTTGCGTTCGCCCCCGTATTCCTCTGCGTCCTGCTCCCGTATTCCCCGCTTTACGCCGCTGCG
>JAGONG010000049.1:0-2467 GCA_017993135.1 Allobrachymonas sp. | reverse complement strand
CTGCTTCTCGCCTTTCTCATTGTTTTGGTGTTTCTTCTGCGTCTTCTGCGTAACTTTTGCGTCTTTTGCGTTCGCCCCCGTATTCCTCTGCGTCCTGCTCCCGTATTCCCCGCTTTACGCCGCTGCGTATTCCACCGTTAGCGGGGCGTGGTCGCTGAATTTTTGCGCTTTGTAGACGCTGGCTGCGCGGGCGCGGGCGGCTATTGCGGGGCTGGCTACTTGCAAGTCTATGCGCCAGCCTACGTTTTTGGCGTAGGCTTGGCCGCGGTTGCTCCACCAGGTGTAGGCTGCATCTCTTTCTTCGGGGTAGAGCTGGCGGAAAACGTCTACCCAGCCACGGGCGTAGAGTTGGTCGAGCCAGGCGCGTTCTTCGGGCAGGAAGCCAGAGTTTTTCAGGTTGCCTTTCCAGTTTTTCAGGTCGATTTCGCGGTGGGCAATGTTCCAGTCGCCGCAGATGATGAAGTCGCGCCCTTCTTGCAGCATGGCATCAAGTACGGGCATAAAGGCATCGAGAAAGACGTATTTGGCGGCTTGGCGCTCCTCAGACGATGAGCCTGAAGGTACATAGACCGAGATGACCGAGAGGTTGCCAAAGTCGGCACGCACGAAGCGGCCTTCGGCATCAAAGGCAGCGTGCCCTATGCCTTGGGTGACGCGCTCGGGCGCTTGGCGGCTGTAGATGCCGACTCCGCTGTAGCCTTTTTTCTCGGCGTAGTGAAAGTGACCAATGTAGCCTTCGGGGGCGAGCATGGCGGCTGTCATGTCGGCGGCTTGGGCTTTGAGTTCTTGCACGCAGATTACGTCGGCGGCGTGCGTTTGCAGCCAGTCAAAAAAGCCTTTGCTGCTGGCTGAGCGTATGCCGTTTAAGTTGGCGCTGGTGACGCGCAAGGCTGGGGTGGTGGTGCTCATCTGTGTTTCCTTTGTTTTGTGTGCAGATAAAACTGCCGTGCGCGGTGAAGGCATTGCGCAAATATGTTTACGCAATGCCTTCACGCAAACGCCTTCACGCAATTGACATTACGCCATTGAAATTGCGCAATTTCACTACGCCGCTGGCGCGCGCATAAGGCGCTCTATCTCATCGGCTTGCACGGGTACGCCACGGGTAAGCAGCTCGCAGCCTGCGGGGGTGACGAGTGCGTCGTCTTCAATGCGTATGCCTATGTTCCAGTATTGCTCGGGCACGTCATCGGCGGGGCGGATGTATATGCCTGGCTCTACGGTCAAGACCATGCCCGCGCGCAAAATGCGGCTGGGGCGCTCGGTAATGGTTTCACCGCTGCTGGCATCCACGCGGGTGCTGGTTTGGTTGATTTCGCTGGGCTCGGTGTAGCTGCCGCAGTCGTGCACGTCCATGCCCATCCAGTGGCTGGTGCGGTGCATGTAAAAACGAAAGTAGGCGCGTTGCGCGATGACATCGTCTGCACTGCCGTATTTGTTTGCATCAAGCAGCCCCAAATCGAGCAGCCCTTGCGCGATGACGCGCACGGCGGCATCGTGCGCGTCGTTAAAACGTGCGCCTGGTTTGATGGCAGCTATAGCCGCTTCTTGCGCGGCTAGCACCAGCGCGTAGATGGCGCGTTGCGCAGGGGTAAATTGCCCGTTGGCTGGAAAGCTACGGGTGATGTCGCTGGCGTAGCCGTGCAGCTCGCAGCCCGCATCAATGAGCACGATTTCGCCACTGCGCAGTGGCGTGCTGCCCGCGCGGTAGTGCAGCACGCAAGCATTGGCACCTGCGGCAACGATGTTGCTGTAAGCGGGTATTTGCGCCCCGTTGCGGCAAAACTCGTGCAGCAGCTCTGCTTCAAGGTGGTATTCACGCGCGTCTTGCCCAGCACGCAGCATGGCGGCACTGGTTTGCATGGCGCGGATGTGCGCTTGGGCGCTGATTTGGGCGGCTTGGCGCAAGATGGCGATTTCGTGCGCGTCTTTTATCAGGCGCATTTCATCAAGTGCGCTGCAAGCGTCGTGCAGCGTGCCTGGCGCTGTTACGCCGTAGCGCACGCGGGCGCGTACCTTGTCTATCCAGCCTGCAATGCGGGCATCAAGCCCTTGGTGCGTGGCAAAGGGGTAAAACACGCTGCGGGTGTTTTCAAGCAGCTTGGGTAACTGTGCGTCAAGCTCGGTGATGCTGTGCGCGGCTTCTATGCCCAAGGCAGCGGGCGCGGCTTGGGGGCCGAGTCGGTAGCCGTCCCAAATTTCGCGCTCCATGTCTTTGGGCTGGCAAAACAGGGTGCTTTGCAGTTGCCCGTGGGCATCGGTGCGCATGACCAGACACGCGTTGGGCTCGGTAAAGCCTGTGAGGTAGTAAAAATAACTGTCGTGCCGATAGGGATAGTCGCAATCGCGGTTGCGCGGCTGCTCGGGCGCGGTGGGAATGACGGCTAGCGCATCGGATCCCATATGGGCAGCAAATTGCTGGCGGCGGGCGGCGGTGATGGCGGTGTCTGTCATGGTGTTTGGTGCT
>JAGONG010000048.1 GCA_017993135.1 Allobrachymonas sp. | reverse complement strand
GCCCGCATCAATATCGACAAACACGGCTTGCAGCAGCGCATCACCTTGCTGCACAGCAACGGCTTGCAGCAATGCGCCACGGGCTATGACTTGATACTGTGCAACCCGCCTTACGTCAATGCAGGCAGCATGGCGCAACTGCCGCCCGAATACCTTGCCGAGCCAGAGCTTGCGTTGGCTGGCGGCGCAGACGGTATGGACTTTATCCGCACCATGCTGGCTTCAGCCGCGCAGCACTTGGCACCCCAAGGCGTGCTGGTGCTTGAAATAGGCAACGAGGCAGACTACTTTGCCGCTGCCTTTCCTGCGCTGCAACCCATCTGGCTGAGTACGAGCGCGGGCGATGAGCAAGTGCTGCTGCTCGATTACGCCAGCCTGCAAGCCCATGCCAACGCTGCCAAGGAGCAGCAGCCATGATTGTGCTCAACAACCTCACCCTGCAACGCGGCACCAAAGTGCTGCTTGATGCAGCCAGCGTCACCATCAACCCAGGCGAGAAAGTGGCGCTCGTCGGGCGCAATGGCGCGGGCAAATCCAGCCTGTTTGGCCTGCTCAATGGCAGCTTGCACGAAGACGCTGGCGACTTTGCCATGCCCGCGCACTGGCGCATGGCGCAAGTCGCGCAAAACATGCCAGAGACCACCGAATCAGCCACCGCCTTTGTGCTCGGAGGTGATACCCGACTGGCGCAAGCCCAAGCCGAGCTGCAAGCCGCCGAAGCCAGTGGCGACGGCATGGCCATGGCGCACGCCCACACCGCCTTGGCCGACGCAGGCGCACACGATGCCACCGCCCGCGCCCAAGCCTTGATACTGGGGCTGGGCTTTCAGGTAAGCGAGCTTGAAAACCCCGTAAACAGCTTCTCGGGCGGCTGGCGCATGCGCCTGCAACTCGCGCGCGCCCTGATGTGCCCGAGCGATTTGCTGCTGCTTGATGAGCCCACCAACCACCTCGATTTAGATGCGCTAGTCTGGCTCGAGAGCTGGCTCAAGCGCTACGCAGGCACGCTGCTCGTTATTAGCCACGACCGCGAATTTCTCGACGCAATTACGCAAGTCACCATCCACATCGAACACGCCAAACTCACCCGCTACGGCGGCAACTACAGCACTTTTGAGGAGCTACGCGCCCAGCAAATCACCCTGCAACAAGCCGCCTTTGCCCGCCAGCAAGACAAAATCGCCCACCTGCAAAAATTCATCGACCGCTTCAAAGCCAAAGCCACCAAAGCCAAACAAGCGCAAAGCCGCGTCAAGGCGCTTGAGCGCATGGAGCGCATAGCCCCCATCCTCACCAGCGCCGACTTTGCCTTTGAATTTATCGAGCCACCCCAGCTCCCCAACCCCATGCTCAGCGTGCGCGATGCCAGCTTTGGCTACCGCGCCTCTGATAGTGCTAACAACAATGTAGACAACACCGCCAGCACCAGCCAGCCAGAGCAGGGCAGCGCAGCCGCAGAAACTCTGGGCGACTTCAGCACCAGTGCCGCCCTGCACGCCCACCAACTCAGCACAGGCCAGGCACTGCCGCCCATTGCCGAGGGCGACACCGTCATCTTGCAGCACGTCAGCCGTTCGGTGCTGGCAGGCCAGCGCATAGGCATACTGGGCGCAAACGGGCAGGGCAAATCCACCTTCATCAAAACCGTTGCAGGCACACAGCCCTTGCTCGCGGGGCATATCACGCAAGGCAAAGGCTTGCGCATAGGCTACTTCGCCCAGCAAGAGCTTGACGTGCTTCGCCCAGACGAGCATCCCCTGCAACACATGATACGGCTGGCCAAACAGCACCCCGACATAGCCGCACACGCGGGGCGCGAACAAGATTTGCGCAACTTCTTAGGCAGCTTTCAATTCAGCGGCGACATGGTCATGCAAAGCGTAGGCAGCATGAGTGGCGGCGAAAAAGCGCGGCTGGTGCTGGCCATGATTGTCTGGCAGCGCCCCAATTTGCTGCTGCTCGACGAGCCCACCAACCACCTCGACCTCACCACCCGCGAAGCACTCGCCATGGCGCTCAACAGCTTCGAAGGCACAGTCATGCTCGTCAGCCACGACCGCGCCCTGCTACGCACCGTCTGCGACGAATTCTGGCTGGTAGGCAGCGGCGCAGTAGCCCCCTTTGAAGGCGACTTGGACGACTACCAGCGTTACCTGCTCGACATGGCCAAGAAAAAGCGCGAAAGCCTGTCAAGCGCCAGCGCAGGCAGCAGTGCGGGCAACACGCCTGCCAATATTTCAGAGCAGCCAGACAAGCAGACAAGCACCGCGCCAAGCGCCAGCCAACCCGCCCTCAGTGGCGCAGAGCTACGCAAACAGCAAGCCGCCCAGCGCCAGCTTCTGCAAAACCAGCGCCGCCCGCTGCAAAAGCAAATCGCGCAGCTAGAAGCTGAAATGGCACAACTCGAAGCAGAAAAAACCCAGCTCGAAACCAGCCTGTGCCAACCCCTGCCCCCGCCCGAACTGGCAGCAGCAGGCAAACAACTCAAAACCGTAACGCAAGCTCTGGAGCAGGCAGAAACCCGCTGGCTTGAAGTATCAGCCGAGTTAGAAGCCATAGGCTGAAACTTGACCTGAGCCACTTTGAGCAACCGCCCCAAACCCAAGCCCCAAAGCCTTAAGAAGGCGCTGATTTATTCAGCACGCAAGAAAAGACGCGGAAACTCGTCATTCCCGCGAAGGCGGGAATCCATCGCAATAAGCAGCACAGCCGTAGATTCCCGCCCAGCGCCTTCGTGCAGGCAGGCTTTCTGCGGCAATGGCGAGCGATTGCATTTTTTTATGAAACCGCAATAAATCCAGCGTTCCTTAAAACCTCCACAGCAGACTTGCAACAGCCGCCAAAAACCACCAAAAACACCAAAAACAAAGCAACCAGTATTTATGCGCCTTGCAGCCTAATAATGCCCTGTAATCCGCATAAACACTGGTTGTAGCCATTTCGCCATCAACAGGCTTTAACAACACCAATCAAGCCCTAAAAAACCCAAGCACATCAAAAAAATTTAGCCAGCCAAGCAACAAACAACAGAGAAAAATCAAAACAACACACCTGCTGGCATTGGATATAGTGCGCCGAATGTGGCATGATTTCACCCGTAAAACCCACTTGGCAGCGCCCACACCCCTTTAACCTACACCAACCAGCCATGCCACACCTCCGCCCAACATCCTCTATCAGCCTGCCATTAGCCAGCCTGCTCCTTAGCCTGGCGTTAAGCGTGGCGGGTTGCAGCCCAAAAACCGACACAGCCGCCGAAACACCAGCCGAAACAGCCACCGTTGCGCCCGCCACTGCCACGCCACAAGCCGAGCCAGCCAGCACAACAGCGCAAGCAAGCGCATCAGCCGCAAGCAGCCCAGAGGCAACTGCGGCGGCAGTAACGCTAGTCAAAGGCATTTACACCTGGGGCCCCGAAGTAGAAACCTTCTCGCCTTGCAATACCAATAAAACCTACTGGCTCGAAGGCAGCGATGCCATGCTCGCCCCCCTGCAAGAGATGGCTTTGAAAAAGGCTGACGCAGGCAACGAAGCCTACCAGCCCATTTACGTAGAGCTGCAAGCCGCGCAAGCAGGCAAAGCAACGGATGGTTTTGCAGCAGACTACGACGGCTTAATGCAGTTGCACCAAGTCGTTCATTCCAGCAGCAAAGTGCCAGCTACTTGCAAGCTGCTGGATTAAGTCTTTTGAGTATGTGGCAGGGCAGGGGATAGGGGCTGCTTAGCTAACCTCCCAAGCCCCCAATGCGCAGCCTTATCTACAGGCGTATATGCCGCCCATACCGCCCACGCTGGCTGCTTGCCAGCAAGTAGCCGCTTAACTGCTGGCAGCCTTAAATCAGCCTTTTTTATTGGCTTCTTGGTGGTATTGCAAAATCCTATCTACTTCGTTTTTGCTACCCAGAATAACGCTCACGCGCTCATGCAAGCTGGTGGGCGTGATATCAAGAATGCGCTTTTCGCCGTTATGCGCTGCGCCACCCGCTTGCTCCACCAGCCATGACATGGGGTTGGCTTCGTAGAGCAGGCGCAGTTTGCCAGGCTTGTTGGGCTCGCGCTTGTCCCAGGGGTACATAAACACGCCGCCGCGCGTCAAAATGCGGTGCACATCGGCCACCATGCTGGCAATCCAGCGCATATTGAAATCTTTGCCGCGCACGCCTTCGCTGCCTTGCAGGCATTCGTCAATATAGCGTTTTACGGGCGCAGCCCAGTGGCGCATATTGCTCATATTGATGGCAAATTCTTTGGTCTCTGGCGGGATTTGCACGTTTTCTTGCGTCAGCACAAAGCTGCCTTGCTCGCGGTCAAGCGTAAACAGGGCTACGCCATTGCCTACGGTCAGCACCAGCGTGGTTTGCGGGCCATACAGGCAATAACCAGCGGCAACCTGGCTGCTGCCAGGCTGTAAAAAGTCTTGCTCGCTTACGCCCGTTGTGCCTTCGGCTTTTTTGAAAACGCTGAAAATCGTGCCGATGCTAACGTTTACGTCGATATTGCTGGAGCCATCAAGCGGGTCAAACATCAACAGGTATTCGCCTTGCGGGTAACGGTTGGGCACGGCGTAGATGTTGTCCATCTCTTCGCTGGCCATGGCAGCCAAATGGCCACCCCATTCGTTGGCTTCAATCAGCACTTCGTTGGCGATGATGTCGAGCTTTTTCTGCACTTCGCCTTGCACGTTTTCGCTGTTGGCACTGCCCAGCACATCGCCCAAAGCGCCTTTATTCACGGCATGGCTGATTTGCTTGCAGGCGCGCGCTACCACTTCAAGCAGCAGGCGCAATTGGGCAGGAATGCGCTGGTTTTGGCGCTGTTGCTCCATCAGGTAGCGAGTTAGGCTGATGCGGGGGGTAGATGTGGTGCTCATGGGTATATTGAATGTTCAAGTAAGGAGATTAATGCGGGTAAGAAACTCGGGGAAACGATGTGGGGAAATGATGCGTGAAGGCAATGCCGCGCTGCAGCGCAGTTCGGTAAGCGTGCGCGGCGCTGCCAATGCGCCAGATTATCCCGCATACCAGCCGCATTTTCTACAAAGCAGCGCCAGGCTTGCACTTCTTTGCCATTGCACATCAAGCCTGCTGCGATGCCAGACAGGCTGCCTCATGCAGCAACAAAGCCTGTTTGCGTGCCAAACCACCCGCATAACCTGTTAAACGCCCGTTGCTGCCAACTACGCGGTGGCAAGGCAGCAAAATGCTGATAGGGTTGCGTGCTATTGCCGCGCCAACTGCGCGCGCAGCATGGGGGCGACCCATGGCGCTGGCAAGTTGCCCGTAAGTGCATTGCGCGCCATAGGGAATAGTTAAAAGCATTTGCCAAACAGATTGTTGAAACGCCGTACCCAAGCGCAAATCCAAAGCCAAAGGCGGGTTGTTGGCATCTTTGCTGAATGGTGCGATTTGCCCTTCAGCGTAGTTTTGCAGCAAGCACTGTGCCGCATCCAAATGTGCGTTCATTGCCCAAGAGTGCTCAGTGTGGGTTGAGCGCATAGCAAGCAAGTTTTCAGGGAAATAGGCTTGCCCTGTAAACCACAAGCCACACAGCCCTTGGGCACTGGCTGCCAGCCATACTTCTCCCCAAGGCGTAGCTGCATTGCGAGGCAAACAACTGGAGAAGAATTGCATTTTTTTCAGTTGCGCTGTATTGCTTTGATATAAAAACAATATGTGACAAAATAAGAGCAGGAAAGGTGTATTTGTGTCAAAAGTGAGTATGGGTTAAAATAGTGCGTTACGCAGGCGGGTACCAGGATGGGTACCGTTCCTGCAGCGAACTGTATTAGCTTGCAGTTTTTCTTTTTTTTAGCTCGAGAAAACCTTCCTATGGCGATTGTTGTAGACAAATCCATCCCTGAATTTGAAGCTTTGGCAACTGGCGATATCAAGGTCAGCAATACATCTCACTTGGGGCAAATGGTGGTGTTATTTTTTTACCCTAAGGATAATACGCCGAGTTGTACCTCGGAGTCGTTGGAGTTTCGTGAAAAACACAAAGATTTTGCCAAGGCTGGTGCTGTGGTCTTTGGCGTATCGCGCGACAACATGACATCGCACAATGCGTTTAAAGAAAAGCTCGAATTGCCTTACGAGCTGATTGCCGACACTGAAGAGAAAATGTGCCACATGTTTGGCGTGGTTAAAAACAAAATCATGTACGGGCGCAAAGTCAAAGGCATTGAGCGCAGCACCTTTTTGATTGGCCCTGATGGCGTTTTGCGCAATGAATGGCGCGGCATTAAGGTAGCAGGGCACGTGGCAGAAGTTTTAAAGGCTGTAAAGGCGCTGAAAAAAGCCAATGCTGCTAGTGCAGAGTCTGATTCAGAATAAATTTCTAGCCAAAAAACCTGTAGAAATTACCTGTAATTACTTGCAATAAAGGCAATTACAGGCGAATAAACAAAAAGCCCCTGTTTGCTATTGATAGCAAAAGGGGCTTTTATATTTCTAAAGCAGCCTGCACGCAGACTTGGTGCAGCAATGCCGTGCTGCTTGGCTTGATTTTGGGCAGCTTGCGGCGCTGCCCCAGTATTCCTCAGTACGAAGCGCCTAATTGCGCCACTATTTTCGCGTCATCAGGTGCGGGCGATGGGGTTATGCCGTTTTGCACCCAATAGCGAATTGCTTCGGCATCTTCAGCGCGGCGGTTGCTGTTATTGGAGTCAAGCAGCACGATAATGATGTTGCGCCCAGCAATATTGCTTTGCATGACTACGCAGCGGCCAGCCTCTGAAATAAAGCCAGTCTTTTGCAGACCAATGTTCCAGTCATTGCTATAAATCAGGCGATTGGTATTGTTGTAGTTGGTCATTTGCCCCAGCACGGGAAAGCGTGCACCAGGGTAGGTGGTGTAGTTGCGAATCAGCGGATAGCGGTAAGCAGCCTTAACCAGTTGCGCCAAATCGTGAGCACTTGACTGGTTGGCGCTTGACAGGCCTGTAGGCTCTACATAACGCGTATCGCGCATGCCAAGCATCAAGGCGCGCAGATTCATAGCGCGTACAGCTTCATTCAAGCCGCCAGGGTAAGTGCGCCCCAGCGCGTGCGCTGCGCGGTTTTCGCTAGACATCAATGCCAAATGCAGCAATTCTTGGCGCGATAGCGTACTGCCTACAGCCAGCCGCGAGCTGCTGCGCTTGACGCGATCGACGTCCTCGCTGGTGATGGTGATGAGCTCATCCATGGGCAAATTGGCATCCATGGTAATAACAGCAGTCATCAGCTTGGTGATAGATGCAATGGGCGCAGTTTGGTGCCCGTTTTTACTGAGCAGTATTTGCCCCGTATTTTGGTCCATAACAAACGCCACGCTTGAATACAAATCAGGCGCTGCGCCAGGGCGAATGCTGCTTAAACGCTGGCTTGGGCGATAAATTTCGCGGGCTGGTGCAGATACCCGAACAATGCCAGTATTGGATTCTGGCGCTTTGCGCTCGGGCGTTGCTGGTGCGGCGGCCATGTTTGCCTCAGCCGCAGAGGTGGCGTTAGTTGCCAGTGCTGCTGCGGGCTTGTTTGTAGAGCTACTTGCTACAAGCAGCGGCACTGCAGCAGGAGTAGGTGCAGCAATGGCTAAAGCAGGGCTTGTTGGAGCTAGAGCAGTGCTAGTGTTAGATGTTGCTGCTGCAGTTGCAGTGGACGGTACTAGCGCCGCAACCGATACTGGCGCAGGTACTGGTGTACTGATTGCTGCAGGCGTTTGCGCCAAAGCTTCCGATTTGGCTATTTGCAAGGCAATAAGGTCTTCTTCTTTTGCTGGATTTTTGGCTGCAGGGTTTGCCGCTGGATTTGTGGCTTGCACTTCTGTAGCCAACTGGTTTTGCCGTGCGATTTGCAGTTGGCGCGCAGCTTCTTGCTTTTCGCGTTTGGCTGCGGCAATTCGTGCGGCTTGTGCAGTTTCAAGGCGCTCTTGGCGTGCTTGTTCAGCCGCTGCCAGCTTTGCCTGCTTTTCTGCCTCCAGTTTTTGCGCTTTGGTTAGCGGGCGGGTGCTTTTGGAAGCAGTAGCAATTTGGTTTTTGCGATTACTACGCGACGTGCGGATATCGCTATCGTCGTTGCGTGATTTGCTCGATTTTTGTTTGGATGCGCTTTTTACGCTGGGCGCAGCATCATTTGCTTTGCGGCGGGCAGATGTTTTTTCGCCAACTTCTTTGTCTTTTGTTTTTTTCTTATCAGCGGTTTTATTTGGCTGTGCCTTGGCGGCAGTAGCAGCTTTTTTGGCTGGTGCGTTTTTAGACCAAGCCGTGCATGGCAAACCAGATAAGCCAGCCATGCTTGCAGCGATGAGTAAAGAGAGAATTTTCTTGCGTGAATTGAGCATGGAAGAAGCTTGCGATGAAATATCTTTTGGAGCAGTAAACATTGTTTTAGCCTTAAGAGCCAATATCAGTACAAGTTTAGCTCTAATAGAAAATTCTGCAATATCAAACACTTGGGATTTATGCCTCATTTAACAGATAAATTGTAAAAATTGGCGAATACTGGCTTGCAGTAAACTGAAAAACAATAAAAACCCACTTTGCGCCAGCGAGGCTGCTTGCATTAATCGACTTGCGTGCGCGCTGTTTTCAAAGGATATAAAAAAAGAACGCTGTGCCAGAGCGTTCTTTTTTGTTTGCTAAAGCAGCTTTGCCAAAGAGCTTTTATACCCCTTGCGCTGCAACCCGTTCTTCGGGGCAGTGCAGTTTGCTCAAAGCGCTGAGATAGGCTTTGGCAGAAGCCACCACAATATCTGGGTCGGCGCCTACGCCATTGACTACGCGGCCGCCGCTTTGCAGGCGCACTGTAACTTCGCCTTGACTTTCGGTATTGCCACTGATGGCATTGACCGAGTACAGCACCATCTCTGCGCCGCTTTTCACATGGGCTTCAATGGCTTTGAGCGAAGCATCAACAGGACCGTTGCCTGTGGAGCTGGTTTTCACTTCTTGCCCATCTACGCTGATAACCAGTTCAGCCTGTGGCATTTCGCCAGTTTCGCTATGCTGCTTCATTGAAACGAAGCCGAAATGCTCTTTTTCGGTGGTGACGCTGCCATCGCCCAGCAGAGCAATGATGTCTTCGTCGAAAATTTCGCTTTTGCGGTCGGCCAAGTCTTTGAAGCGGGCAAAGGCTGCATTCAGTTCGGCTTCGCTTTCAGGCATGATGCCCAAATCTTGCAGGCGCTGTTTGAAGGCGTTGCGGCCACTGAGTTTGCCCAGCACGATTTTGTTAGCGCTCCAGCCCACATCTTCGGCGCGCATGATTTCGTAAGTGTCACGCGCTTTGAGCACGCCATCTTGGTGAATACCGCTGGTGTGGGCAAAGGCGTTGGCGCCGACCACAGCCTTGTTGGGCTGCACCACAAAGCCTGTAATTTGGCTGACCATGCGGCTGGCGGCAACGATGTGCTGGGTGTCGATACCCACGTCTAGGCCAAAATAGTCGCGGCGGGTTTTGATGGCCATAACAGCTTCTTCCAGCGAGCAGTTGCCAGCGCGTTCGCCAAGTCCGTTGATGGTGCATTCAATTTGGCGCGCGCCGCCAATTTTTACGCCAGCTAGCGAGTTGGCTACAGCCATGCCCAAGTCGTTGTGGCAGTGCACAGAGAAAATGGCTTTGTCGGAATTGGGCACACGTTCGCGCACGGTTTTGACAAAGTTGCCGTACAGCTCGGGTATGCCGTAGCCAACTGTGTCTGGCAGGTTGATGGTGCGTGCGCCTTCGGAAATGGCAACTTCAACTACGCGGCAGAGAAAGTCCATTTCGCTGCGGAAAGCGTCTTCGGCGCTGAATTCAACATCGGCGCACAGGCTGCGTGCCTGACGCACTGATACACGCGCTTGCTCTAGCACCTGCTCGGGAGACATACGTAGTTTTTTCTCCATATGCAGCGGGCTGGTGGCGATAAAGGTGTGGATGCGGCCATTGGCAGCGTTTTTTAGCGCTTCGGCAGCGCGGGCAATATCGCGCTCGTTGGCGCGTGCCAGTGAGCAGATGGCGGAATCTTTAATGGTGTTGGCAATGGCTTGCACGCATTCAAAATCGCCGTTGGAGCTGGCGGCAAAACCAGCTTCAATCACATCTACTTTCAGGCGCTCAAGCTGGCGGGCGATGCGGATTTTTTCATCGCGCGTCATGCTCGCGCCTGGGGATTGTTCACCGTCGCGCAAGGTGGTATCGAAAATAATGATTTTGTCAGTCATGATGATTCTCCGTGGTGTAAAAGGGGTGTTTACACCTGTTGCTGGACACAAAAAAAGCCCGTTGCAGGTGCAAACGGGCTTCTGAATAGGTTTTTGTGCGCGCCAATCACCCCGCCCGTTGGACGTTTAGGAGTAGTAGAGCGCGGGCAAAAATGTTCATGCGTGTAAATGTAGCATAAAAGCCTATGCCGTGTTGGCGCGGCATAGGCTAAATTTTAAAATTCGTATCGCATGCGCAATGTGGCACTGCCGCCTTGGCGCTTGCCAGCGTAACCTTGTGCGCCAATATCAACTGACAGATTGGGTTGTCTGGTTGGTAATGGTTTAAGGCGCACGCCCACATCCAGTATGCCTGTGTTGCCTTTCAAGCTGGGGGCATCCATTTGCAGACCATGCACACTGCCTTTGGCTTTGCCGTTAAATTCCCGCTCAAATGCCAACCCTGCATAGATTTGCATGGTGTCGCTTGTTTTGTGGCTGTAACGCAAGCCCAGTCTGGCGCGGCGGCTGGTAATGGCATCAAACGTGAAGGGGTCGCCAAAAATGGTGATGTTGTCTGCATTTTGGCGGGTGTAAAACAGCTTGGTATACATATCCAGCGAGCCTTGCTGGCTTACTTTGAGCGTTTTACCCAGCCCCATATGGGCGCTGTAATAGGTGCGGTTGCTATCAAAGCTGGTGGAGTGCCCCAGCGCGTTTTCGAGGTCGGTACTGCGGTAGCTGCTCTCAACGCGCCCCGCACGCAGCGAGCCATCAATATACATGCCGTTGGCAAATTCTTGATGCCCTAGCATGCCTGCACCGTAGTAGCGCGTGCTGCCGTTGGCAGTAATGTTGCTTGCCTGGCTAAAGCTGTTAAAGCTGTCGTAGCTGCCAAAGCCAGCTTCGGCAAATGCGCCTAGCACCATCTTGCCTGCTGTATTGGGTATGGCTGCAGAAAAACCGCTAACGATGTTAGCGCCTTGCACATCTACATGCGAGCCTGTTTTATAGCGGCTTTTGCCGCCACTGGCGATGGCGAAAATGTTTTTGCCAAGCTGTGTTTCCAGCAAGGCTTGCTGTATGCCATGCTCGGCGATGAGGTCTGCACCTTGGTTGATAAAGGCAGTTGTGCCTGCCTGTGACTCAAGCAGGGATTTGTTCTGGGGTGTAACGCCGATTTGCTCAACCTGTGCGTACAGGGTGTAGGGGTCGGTCTTGAGCATAAAGCGGTAATTGAGCGCAATGCCCTGTGTAGCGGTAAAGTGCATGCCGCTGGTGTCGTTGGTAAGGTTGCCGTTATCAGTTGCAAGCGAGCCATTTTCGGCACGCACCAGATTGATGCGATCATTGGGTCGCAGTGCAGACGAGCCACCCTGTATGCCAACGCCGATGCGGGTGTTTGTAATATCAGCGCCCGCATTATTGCTTAATGTCAGAACGGTATCGTCGTGCTTGGCGCTATTGGGCAGGTAAAACTGGATGTGCTCAAAGTTTTTAACATCATTGGCGCGTATGCCCGTAGAGTGCAGTTGCAGCACGTTGCCACTGCGTACATCGGCGGTTGAGGAAACTGCTTTGCCGCCGAAAATTACCGTGCCAGAGGCTGCATCGTCATTGAATGCGGGTGCATTGCGAATAACTACGGTGTTGTTGGTGGCGTTGCCTGTATTGCTTTCTCCACCAAAAATATTGCCGCCAACCTTACCACCTGTGATTTCTACCAAGTTTTTGCTGGCAGCACCAGAAGCGGGAGGATCAAAAACATCAAAAGTAGCTCCGCCGTGAATGCTCTCTGTGACATATCCGCCATGCAGATACACCTTGTTGCCAGTGGCATTACCACTGCCTTTTTGCACCTGCCCAGCATAAATGCGCTTGACCTGGCCATTGTGCATGGTAACCGTGTTGCTAGTGGCTTGGCCGCCAGATTCAGCAGCGTAGCCACCAAAAAGAACGCCTGCAACAGTTGGTGCACCAGCAGCGTTGGGCGTGCCCGCTGTACCAAATTCAACAGTGTTATCTTTAACTAAGCCAGAGCTGCTGTAGCCACCATATACGCCACTATTAGTGCCATGAAGATTGCCGCCTGTTATTGTTACCTTGTTAAGCTGAACACTGCCATTGCCTGAATCTACATAACCTGCATAAACAGAATAGTTTGTTATGTCTCCAGCTTGCATAAGAACCGAGTTGTTCTCGGCAGAGCCATTTTTGCTATATCCGCCGTAGACTGAATACCCGATAGTGCCACCAGTAAGATTAATTGTGTTTTGAGTGGCGATTTTTCCACTGCCATCGGTATAAGCACCATAAACAAATTCGCCTATATTGCCAGACTGTATGGTGACATTGTTTAGGCTAACGTCGTCTGAATTACTGCGAGCCCCCCAAACAGAGCCATTGATACTTTCGCTGGCATAAATTATTTCGTTGTTTGTGGCATTGTCTGCCATAAAAGCAAGATTTAATGGACCTATGTGGTTGTTAGAGTTAAATGCTTGCACCTCTGTAGGCGATGCTGCAGAGGTGCAGTTGCCATTGGAATCAATGCTGCAAGTAGTGCCAGAAGTGCCTCTGCCATACTCAACTTTTTGTGCTGACTGCGCTGGGACACTGTACAAAGACAGGCAAGCTATTGCCAACATCAGCGGAGATGTTTTTAGTGGTTTTTGCGTTTTTGAGACGTATTTCATAAGCAATTCCTCAGAGCTTTGTTGAGATAGAGGAATAATTCTAGTGCGCGCGGTATATTTTTTTTGACGCAATAGAAAGTGCGCTTGCTATGCGCTCATGAAAACGGTAATAGTTGGCAAATTGCTTTTTTTCTAGCGGCTGCAAGGCTGAATTGGGCTTAAAAAAGCGCCAACCCTAAATAATAGCCGCCAGCGGCTATAAGTGCGCTCGCTGGTATGGTGAGTAACCATGCCCAGACGATATGCCCAGCTACTCCCCAGCGTACTGCGCTGGCACGTTGTGTTGCGCCAACGCCTACGATGGCGCCAGTGATGGTGTGGGTAGTTGATACGGGCACGCCCAGCGCGGTAGCTACAAATAAAGTGAGTGCGCCGCCAGCTTCGGCGCAAAAGCCACCAACAGGGCGCAGTTTGGTGATTTTTTGCCCCATGGTGCGCACGATGCGCCAGCCGCCAAAAACGGTGCCAAATGCCATTGCTACGTGGCAGAGCAAGACGACCCATGTGGGTGGGTTGCTTACTCCTGCTTGCGCGTGGCCTGTGGCGATGAGGAGCATCCAGATGATGCCGATGGTTTTTTGTGCGTCGTTGCCGCCGTGCCCCAAGCTGTAAGCGCCTGCAGAGGCCAGTTGGAGTTGGCGAAATAGTTTGTCTACCCGCCCAGGGTGGGTGCGCCTAAATAGCCATGCGACTACGACCATGCTGACTGAACCCAGAATAAAGCCTAGCACGGGCGAGACTACGATAAAGAGTACGGTTTTGCCAATGCCGCCCCATACCAGTGCTTGCCAGCCGCTTTTGCATAGTACCGAGCCTACCAAGCCGCCGATGAGTGCGT
>JAGONG010000047.1 GCA_017993135.1 Allobrachymonas sp. | reverse complement strand
GCCTCAATTGCGTGGCCAAATGTGTGCCCAAAATTCAAAATGGCGCGCATGCCGCTTTCTTGCTCGTCTTGCGCCACCACCCACGCCTTAATCTCGCAACTGCGCTGCACCGCAACGCGCAAAGCATCAGGCTCGCGTGCCCGCAATGCGCCCATGTGCGCCTCTAGCCATTCAAAAAACGCCATATCGGCAATGGGACCATATTTAATCACTTCAGCCAGCCCCGCGCTCAACTCACGCTCTGGCAATGTTGCCAACGTAGCCATGTCGCACACCACGCGCTTGGGCTGGTAAAAAGCGCCAATCATGTTTTTGCCCAGCGGGTGGTTAATGGCTGTTTTTCCGCCCACAGAAGAATCTACCTGCGCCAACAGCGTAGTAGGCACTTGCACAAACGGCACACCACGCATATAGCAAGCAGCGGCAAAACCAGTCATGTCACCCACCACCCCACCACCCAGCGCAAACAGCACTGTTTTGCGGTCGCACTGCTGCGCCAGCAGCGCATCAAAAATCAGATTAAGCGATTCCCACGTTTTGTACTGCTCACCATCAGGCAGCACCACCGTATGCACGCGCTCAAAGTGCGGCGCAATAGCCTGCTGCAAACTTGCGCCATACAAGGGCTGCACCGTGGTGTTGGTAACAATCAGCGCCGAGCGCGCACGCGGCAAGCCTTGCCAATTGGCCGCATGAGCCAGCGTGCCGTTGCCCAGACAAATATCGTAACTGCGCTCAGCCAAATCAATATGCAGCGCATCGCTACGGCCAGTTGCATTAAATGGCGGCAAGGCACAAGCCGCTTCAAAAGTCTTGAGAGAGTGTTTCATGGTGTTGATTATGGAGCAAGCACACAGAAAAACAGTTCAAAGCACAATCCTGATGTGCATAAAACCGCGCTAGGGAAACGCTGATTTTTTCAGTTTTTTATTAAAGAACACAATCGCGCGTCATTCCACCGCAGAAGCTGCCCAGCTTCACTATTGAGCCTGCGTCATTCCCGCGTAGGCGGGCATCCATTTCAAAAAAGAGACATTGCCGTGGATTCCTGCCTACGCGAGAACGACGACTTCCCTATGTTTCTCTTCAATGAAGCGTGAATCTCCGCTTTCTTTATTAGCGCATATCTAAACAGGATTTTCAGCACCAACCGCCCAACCCGCCTGCTCCAATGCCTCGGCAATTTTCCGCACCTGTGTGCTCAAGCTGTTGGTGCCAGTTTCCACAACCAAATGCGCTATTTCACGGTACAAAGCATCACGCTCTTCAAACAAAGCCTTGATTTTTGCGCGAGGGTCTGCCACTTGCAACAGAGGGCGTTGGGTGTCGTTGCGCAGCCGCTGATAAATCGCATTTGGCTGCGCCAGCAAATACACCACCGTCCCGCCTGCCTTGAGCAAGGCGCGGTTTTCTGCTCGCAGTACAGCGCCGCCTCCAGTAGAAAGCACGCAAGGCTCTTGCGCGGCAAGAATATTGCGCAACGTAGCCGTTTCCTGCGCGCGAAAAGCCGCCTCGCCATGCTGCGCAAAATAAGATGTAATGCTCTGCCCTGCCTGCGCCTCAAACACCTGATCCGCATCAACAAATGGCAAACAAAAACGCCGGGCTAGACGTTGCCCGGCGGAAGTCTTGCCGGAGCCCGGCAAGCCAATCAGAATAATATGTTGCACTTGCAGCTTTTGCTCCTGCTTCAAAAGCTGCTGCGTTTAGCGCAGGATAGCCCGCTCAGTCATCACGCGTGGCGTAATGAATATCAGCATTTCCCGCTTCTCGGCAACGCTTTTCCTTGTTTTGAACAAGTTGCCAATGATAGGAATATCACCCAACAAAGGCACTTTAGAAACATCGTTACCTTCTGACATGGTGAAAATACCACCAATCACAACCGTACCGCCGTTTTCAACCAATACATTGGTTTGAACGCGTTTGGTATCAATCGCATAACCAGCTATCGTCGGTGCGCCCACTGAGTCGTTGGTGATATCCACATCCATAATCACGCCGCCTTCAGGTGTAATCTGTGGCGTCACCTCCAGCTTCAATACGGCTTTTTGGTATTTAATAGACGTAGCACCACTGGAGGATGCCTCAAGATAGGGCAGGTTCACACCTTGCTCAATCGTCGCTTTAATCTGGTCAGTAGTCACCACTCGCGGGTTGGAAATCACTTTACCTTTGCCATCAGCTTCCAGAGCAGAAATTTCCAGATTCAAGAAGCGGCTGGCACCCTTGCTGAAAATCGACACTGCCAAAGCTGCTGGGTTAAAGCCGCTATTAGCCAAGCCACCAGCGGCAGGTAGACTGTAGAAGTTATTTACACCATTATTGCCAACATCGCCAAAGCCCACGAGTACATCGCGACCATTGGAAGAGCCAATGTTTGCACCATGCTGTGTGCCACCAGTACCAATCCCCAGCTTAACGCCCAGAGACTGCCCCCAGCTATCTTTAGCTTCAACCATGCGCGCTTCGACCATAACCTGACGCACAGGCACATCGAGCTTGGCAATCATGGCTGCAACCTGCTCAAGTACAGAAGGCACGTCTTTGACAAACAACTGGTTGGTACGCTGCTCTTGGCTAACCGCGCCACGCTCACTCAGCATGCGCGTAGAAGCCTTGCCGTTTGTGGTGGTATTTGAGTCACCTTCAAGCATTTTTGCAACAACTTCCGCTTTAGCGTAGCTCAACTGGAAAGACTGTGTACGCAGCGGCTCCAGTTTGGTAATGTCAGCACGCGCTTCCATTTCGCGTTTTTCTGTGTTGTCCATTTCGTCTTTGGGTGCAATACGAATCACATTGCCAGTTTTACGCATACCCAAATCTTTTGCCTGCAAAATAACATCCAGCGCCTGATCCCAAGGCACGTCTTTCAAACGCAGAGTCAAATTGCCTGTAACGCTATCAGAGGTGATGATATTAAAGCTGGTAAAGTCAGCAATCACTTGCAGCAAAGCACGAATCTCAACGTTTTGGAAGTTCAACGAGAGCTTCTCGCCACGGTAGCCCGCACCTTGCGTGAGTTTGTTAGGATCAACGCGGCTGGGGTGCAGCTCAACAACCAACTGGTTATCGCTCTGGTATGCCGAGTGCTCCCACTCACCACGGGCGGCAATAATCATCTTGACCTTATCGCCCGCCTGCGTTGTGGTAACCGTATTTACGGGTGTACCAAAATCAGCCACGTCGAGCTTCTTGTGCAAGGCCGCAGGCAGCGACGATTTAAGGAACTCAACTACCAGGCTTTGTCCTTGCGGTTTAATATCAACACCCACTTGGTTGTTGGGCAAATCAATAACAATACGACCGCTGTTGTTTGTGCCACGGCGGAAATCAATATTACGCAAAGGCAAAATACCCGCATTACGGCCTTCAGCAAAAATGCGTGGTGCATCCTGTGCTGCTGCTGCAACTGGATCAAGCACAATCAGCAGCGCCTTGCCATCAATAGATGTTTTGTAAGTGGTAGATTGCTTTAAATTCAGCACCACACGGGTACGGCTTTCGCCCTGCACAACCTGCGCCGCACGCAAATTGCCCTGATTCAGCTCAATAGCAGCGCGTGCCATTTTGCTGCTTACACCAGGAAAATCAAGCGCGATACGCGCAGGGTTTTGCACAACAAAATCCGCAGGTGGGGCAGACAAAGGCTCGCTCATTGTGACGCGAATCACCTCAGAGCCACCTTGCATAGAGGCCGTAACGCTCTCAATGGCATTACCTGCATATGCGGCCACACTTAACACAGCAGCAGATACTGCCAGCACGCAGCGACCGCCCCATCTTTTCAGATAATAGTGCGTTGTTGTATTCATTATTTGCTTCCTTCTTGCAGATTCAACGAGGCGTTACGCTCTACCCATTCTCCAGCCGCATCTTGCGCCACTTCGCGCACTGCTATCTGGCTTTCATCAATGGACAAAACACGACCAAAATTTTGTCCCATAAATTCACCAACGCGCACTTGATAAAGTAAGCTATCAACTTTAACCAGCGCAACGGGTCGATTGTTTTTATTGAGCATACCCACGTAGGTAATTGCATCCAGAGGATATGCCTCTAGCGGCTGCTTTCTATGCCCCTCAACAATCGTTTTATAAAGCACCGAGTTATTACTATTGGCATTGGCAGCGTTTAATGCCTGCACTAGCCTACCCATACTAAATGGCTCAACTCCTGCAGGAGCCACATAATCAATCGCTCGATACGGTACTGGCTCTGGTAACGGCTTTATTGCCGGGTGGATTTTATTGCGCTCTTCACCCATCCACGCCTGCACACTGCTGATACTGCTATCAGAGCAGCCTGCTGACATGCATGTTGCGGTTACCGCTAGCGCCAAGGTTGCAAGTCTTTTCATTGCTTAGCTTCCTTTTTTTCTTTGGCTTTTTGGTTGGCTATTTTTTCATTTTTATCCAGATAGCGGAAAGTGTTCGCTGTTGCTTCCATACTCAATGTCGAAGCATCTTTCGCATCTTTCCCCGCAGAAATATTCAGATTGCTGAGGGTCACAATTCGAGAAAGGTGCGCCACATCTGCAGCAAATGTTGCTATATCGGGAAATTTTCCAGAAACCCGTATTGCCACTGGGAGCTGCGCATAATACTCTTTAACCTCTTCAGTTCCAGGTTTAAACAGTTCAAATTGCAGGTTCTGCCCAACGCCAGCCTGGTTGATATCAGAGAGTAATGCATCCATTTCCGACTTGCCTGGCAACTGCTTCTCAAGCTGCGCAACGTATTCTTCGGCCTGCTGGCGCTGCCTAGTCAATGGCTCCAGATTTGCGACTTTAGCCGCCTTATCACGAAACTCCTGCTTGAGCGTGGCTTCTTGCTGCTGCTTTTCTGTGAGTTCATCGACTTGCCCACGAATTACCACCAGCCAAACGATTGCAAATGCCATCGCCGCCATACAGGCGCACAAAAACATTTTGGGCAACATTGGCAAAGTTTCCGGGGTGCGCCAATCAACTCCTTTGAATTGACCCACCACATTTTGACCAATTTCCGCAAGCGAGATTGACGCTTTCTTTTTACCCCTTGGCCTGGTCCTGGCTTTGGTTTTGGATTTACTTGATTTACTTGATATCGCCATAATCTTTACCCTTTATGCAGCCCCTGCCGTAGAAACCTTTTTAGGCTCTGTTTTTTCAGGCTTTTTCAAAGTTAATACCATTTTGAAGCTATAGGCTCTGCTTTTATTGTTTTTATTGGACAAGGTAACATCTTGCACAATGGTTTCATCAAGCTGTGGGCTTTTGGCCAGTATTTCCGAATCGCGCAAATTGCGCAAAAACTCAGAGACACGCTCGTTAGTCTGCGCGATACCCTGCACCACAACCTGTTCATCTGTTTGCTTGATGCTAGTCAAGAAAAGCCCGTCAGGCATTTTGGCCGAGAGCTCGTTAAAGAGTTTTACAGGGTCATTGCGCTCTTGCTGCAAGCTTTCCACAGCCTTTTGGCGTTCGCGCAGAGCAGCAATTTCTGCCTCAACGCCTTCGACATCTTTAATCTTTATGGCAAGCTGTGCATTTTCAGCGGCGATAAAGGAATTAACATCTTCTTGCACGCCAATGCGAAGGTTGTAATAAAACCAACCCAACCCACCCAAGGCAACACCCGCAATAGCCGACATGACGAGCAAAGCATTAAATGCCTGCTTGCGCCGTTTACGTGATTCCTCGCGGTGCGGTAAAAGATTGACCAAAATCATGATGTAAACCTCCGCATAGCCAAGCCGCAAGCCGTCAAGAAGGCTGGCGCATCGCGGCGCAATTTACGATCCTGCACTTGAGAACCAATCTCCATGCCATCAAAAGGATTTGCCAACAAGCATGCTGCGCCTGTGGCCTGAATAACTGCATCGCTCAATTTTGGCAAGGATGCGGAGCCGCCCGAGAGCAAAACATAATCGGTTTTGCCGTGCGGCGTGCTGTTGTAAAAAAACTGCAAAATATTTTGTATCTCTTGCGCTACACGCTCGATAAACGGCTGCAATACCACGTGCGCATAGTCATCAGGCAACTGGCCTGCTATTTTTTTAGACTCTGCTTCTTCTTGCGTCATGCCGTACAAACGGGCAATATGCTGCGTAAGCTGCACACCACCAAACGCTTGCTCGCGCTCGAAAAGCACTTCACCGTTACGCATGACGTAGACATAGATGCTGGATGCACCCACGTGCACCAAAGCAATAATTGCATCTTTACCTGCGTTGGGCAGATTCTCGATAATACGCTCGGCAGCAGACTGCGCCGCATACGAAGCCACATCAAGCACTTTCAAATGCATGCCTGCTTCGCTCATCAAGGCTTGCATGTCACCAACCCTGTCTTTACGAGCTGCCACAATCATCACATCAGCGTCACCTACGGATGTTGCTGAGGCACCCATTACATAGTAGTCAATACTAACTTCTTCTAGCGCGAAGGGTATGTACTGGCTGGCTTCACTTTCGATTTGCGCATCCATTTCGTCCTCACCCAAGCCTTCGGGGAGAATTACTTTCTTGGCGATGACAGCTGAAGCTGGCAAAGCGGCAACCACTTGCTTGGTGCGTGATTCTGACTTTTTCACAATGCGGCGCACTGCTGCTATGAGCGTATCAAGCTGCTCAATGGTTCCGTCAGAAGCAACAACGTTAGGCGGAAGCTGCTCAATCAAGCAGCGTTCGAGCACCCACTGGCCAGTGCTGGTTTTATCCAGCTCTACCAAGCGTATGCTGCTGCTGCCAATATCCAGCCCGAGAACAGGTTGCGCTTTTTTTCTAAAAAGGTTATTCAATGAGACCAATATTGCCTCCTACGGCACATATCTACCATGCTTTGCATGTGATATGCACGGGTTTATCAATAAGCTAGAAATAGCAATAGTTAATTACTTTTCTTTTGCGTTAGCGCTGCGTATGCGCCAATCATAGCTGCGCACACTGCATACATGCTTTTATACTCCAAATAAGCGTTGTAACTTTTGCCAGAATAACACATTTCCTAATCCGCAATAGCCCTAAACCAATCATGGCTCGCGCTTTCAAAAATCCTTCACACTTTTCTGTTTTTTTCTGTTGTAACGCACTCCTAATTACTGCATCTGGTTGCAGGCCAACCACATTCTTCAAGTTTCAGCATAGGGGTTATCAAAGCCCAGACGCTGCAAAATGCGTGTTTCTTCAGCTTCCATTGCTTGCGCTTGCGCTTCGTCGTTTTCATGGTCAAAGCCTTGCGCGTGCAATGCCCCATGCACCAGCAAATGGGCATAGTGCGCATTTAAAGTTTTGCCTTGCTCTGCGGCTTCGCGGGCTACCACTTCTGCGCATAGCACCAAATCGGCGCAAACCACGGGCGCTGGGCTGTAATCAAAAGTTAGTACGTTGGTAGCATAGTCACGCTGGCGATAGGTGCAGTTGAGCGTCTGTGCTTCTTGCATACCTACAATGCGCACCGTTATTTCCGCTGCCTGCACATCGGCTTGTAACGCATGGCGCAACCAGCGTTGCACGCGGTGGCGCGGCAAGGCTGCGCGATGCTGCTGCAAGTCGGTGATGCCTTTGCCAAATTGCAGTGACAAGGCAAGCTGTGGGCTTTGCATCATGGTTCAAATCTGTTTCAAAGTTTTGGCACAGCCTGCAACATTGCTGCAAGCTGTTTGATATATGCATCAGTGTAACTAAATGCTTGCTGCGCTGGTGCGTTTTTGCTGTTTTTTTGCAGCATTTTGTGATTAAAACCCCAGTTTTTCGCCTGCGCCCAGCAGTGTTGCTATGCCTAACAATACAAATATGGCTGCGGCTATGCTGTGTATCAGGCGCATGGGGATTTTGTGCGCGAGTTTTTCACCAGCCAAAACTGCGGGCACATTGGCAATGAGCATGCCTAGTGTGGTGCCAATTACCACCATCCATGAAGATGAGTAGTGCGCTGCCATGGCGATAGTGGCGATTTGGGTTTTGTCTCCCATTTCTGCCAGGAAAAAGGTAATAAAGGTTGCGCCAAATACACCCAGACGTTGGGTGGTTTGTGCTTCTTCATCGCTGATTTTGTCTGGTATGAGCGTCCATGCTGCCATGCCCATAAAAGACAAGCCCAGTACCCAGCGCAGTACAGTGGGGCTTACAGCAGTGGTTATCCATGCGCCCAATGCGCCAGCTAAGCCGTGGTTAATGATGGTGGCTAGCAAAATGCCCAAAATAATGGGGATGGGCTTTTTAAATCGGGTGGCGAGAATAAAGGCCAGTAACTGGGTTTTGTCACCAATTTCGGCCAAGGCAACAACACCAGTAGAAACGAGTAGCGATTGCATAAATTTACCTCGGCCGGTTTTTTGACAATTGACCACAACAGCCCCGCCGGCCATGCCGAAGCTGTTATGGTCAAAGGTCTTGCCAGGTATGCAAACTGTTTGCGCCATGGCCTGCTGGCCAAGTGTGTTGACGTAAACCTCTTTATTGCGCGTGGCGCGTAACAAAGAGCGGCTACTCCCCAATGACAGGGGCAAGTTTATCGGCGAATTGGGCGTTTTTATCCTAAGACAGCGATTTGACCGCTACTTCCCTGCTGTAATGCAGGCATTTACCCGCGCCTGCCTTGCTTTGATTGCTGTCAGTTTTGCCCAGATTCAGCCTTGGCCACAGGCTTCTTGGTGCTGAGGCTTTCTGCGGCTTGCAGCAACTCGACAAACTCGGCACGCAAGCCAAACTCGTCTTTACCCAATGCGCCTTGTGCCAAAGTGCGCGTATCGCTCCAACCCCATTTGCCTGTGTATTGGCCACCGCGCAGCAACTGCCCATAAGCAGCCACGGCTACGGCAAAGCGCGTATCGCTGCTAGCCTGTTGCAGTGGCTTGGTGCTGATTGGCACGGGGGTGCTGATCAGCTCGCTTTTGCTTGCGCCTACGGGTTTGTAGCGGATATTGATATAGGCATATTCCTGATTCAGTTCCGCTGGTGTTTTTGCTGCTGGCTGGTAGCGGCTGGCAGGCATCCAGCCTGATTTGCCTGCGGGAATGATTTCATACAGTGCAGTAACGGTATGCCCCGCGCCAATGTCGCCAGCGTCTACGTTGTCGTTGTTGAAATCTTCTTTGTTCAACATGCGGTTTTCGTAACCAATCAGGCGGTATTGGCTGACGGTGGCGGGATTGAATTCGATCTGGATTTTCACATCTTGCGCCACTGTTGCCAGCGTGGAGGTGAGCTGGTCTTTGAGCACTTTGCGGGCTTCGCGCTCGTTGTCGATATAACTGTAGTTGCCGTCACCCGCATCGGCCAGTTGCTCCATCAAGCGCTCGTTGTAGTTGTCAATGCCAAAACCCAAGGTGGTGAGCGAAATGCCCGCCTTGCGTTTTTCAGCCACCATGCCTTTCAAGGTTTTGAAGTCGGTAATGCCTACGTTGAAGTCGCCATCGGTTGCCAGAAAAATGCGGTTAATGCCGTTGGGAATAAACGATTTGGCTGCTTCGCGGTAGGCCATCTGAATGGCATCTGCGCCTGCCGTTGCACCGCTGGCGCGCAGCGGATGAATGGCTTGCATGATGGCTTCTTTGTCTGCCCCTGATGTGGGCGGCAGCACCAGTTGCTCGCCGCTGGCGTACGTGATGATGGTTACCTTGTCTTGCGGACGCAACTGCTGCACCAGCAGGCTTAAAGTTTTCTTCACCAAATCCAGCTTGTTGTATCCAGACATTGAGCCTGATACGTCAATCAAAAAAACCAGATTGGCAGGCAGCAAGCTGCCCAGCGACTGATTTACCGCACCTATGCCTATACGTAGCAGTTGTGCATCGCCCTTCCAGGGGGACTGCACTACTTCGGTTTGCACGGTAAACGGGCGGCCAGCGGGGTCTTTTTGTGCGTACTGGTAGGGAAAGTAATTGACCAGTTCTTCAACCCGCACGGCATCTACGGGTGGTAGTTGGCCTTGCGTTAAAAAGCGCCGCACATTGGAATAGCTGCCTGTATCCACATCAATGCTGAAGGTGGAAACTGGCTCTTTGGCCGTTTCGCGCACAGGGTTGGTGCTGATTTCTCCGTATTTTTCGCGGTTGGCTTGCAGCGGGCGCACTTCAACGCGCGGCGTAGCTCTGCTTACTGCCATGCTATTGCCCGCTGCTCTAACGGCAATCGGATTGGTGCCAGGCGCCATATGCAGCACTGCCACATGCTCTGGCGCGGGTGAAACGGGCGGCAAAGGTGCCTGTTTTTGCTTCACCACTTGCTGCTGACCGCACGCCGCCAGCAACACAGCAACCGAAACCGCCAGCGCAGGCGCGCGCAATGCAGATGTGCGCGCCAAAACCAAAGTACGCTGCTTTGCCATAATCTTTTCCTTTCAAGCGAATTGAAAAATCACCAGCAAAAATACCTCATCGCTAGCCTGCACGGCTGCGTCCATGATACAAGTTTTATGCTCAAAAGCATACGGCGCAAGGAGCATAATGGCGCGATAGTTTGCGGCGTACTAGCCATGCCTGTATGCCCGCTTATTTAGCGGTTTCTTGTTTTTTTATCAGGGGAATAACAATGGCTCATGTTTCTTTTTTTAATGGAAAGCAGATTCCGCTGGAAATGCACAAGGTTCGCATTGTCCAGAAACTCAATCTACCTCCCGTAGAGCAACGCTTGCAGGCCATCACCGAAGCGGGCAACAACACCTTCCTCTTGCAAAACAAGGATGTGTTTATGGACATGCTGACCGACAGCGGCGTAAACGCCATGAGCGACCAGCAACAAGCCGCCATGATGATTGCCGATGACAGCTACGCTGGCAGCGCCACCTATACACGCTTGGAAAGCAAGCTGCACGAGATTTTCGGGCTGGACTATTTCTTGCCCGCGCACCAGGGTCGTGCCTGCGAAAACATCCTGTCGCAAACCCTCGTCAAACCCGGCACGATTGTGCCCATGAACTACCACTTCACCACCACCAAAGCGCACATCATGCGCAACGGCGGCGCGGTGGAAGAAATCATTGCGAGCAAAGGGCTTGAAGTGTGCAGCACCGAGCCATTCAAAGGCGACATGGACGTAGCCCGCCTGCAAGAATTGGTGCAACAGCACGGCGCTGAAAAAATTGCCTTCGTTCGCATGGAAGCAGGCACCAACCTGATTGGCGGGCAGCCGTTCTCGGTACAAAATCTGGCAGACATCCGCAAAGTGTGCGACCAGCACGGCTTGCTGCTGGTACTTGATGCCAGCCTTCTGGCCGACAACCTGTACCTGATCAAGCAACGCGAAGCATCCTGCAAGAACCTGTCCATCCGCGAAATTACCCGCAAGCTGGCAGACCTGTGCGACATCATCTATTTTTCTGGGCGCAAACTCGGCTGCGCGCGCGGCGGCGGCATTTGCATCCGCAACAAAGAACTGTTTGAAGAAATGCGTGGCTTGGTGCCGCTTTACGAAGGCTTTCTCACCTACGGCGGCATGTCGGTGCGCGAAATGGAAGCGCTAACAGTAGGTCTGGATGAAACCATGGACGAAGAAGTCATCAGCCAAGGGCCACAATTCATCGCCTACATGGCTGCTGAACTGCAAAAAGCCGGCATCCCGGTCATCACTCCCCCTGGCGGCTTGGGCTGCCACATCAACGTAATGGAGTTTCTGGACCACATCCCGCAAGCACAATACCCAGCCGGTGCGCTGGCAGCAGCGCTGTACATCGCTAGCGGCGTACGCGGCATGGAGCGCGGCACCATGAGCGAGCAGCGTGAACCCGATGGCAGCGAGCTCATGGCCAATATGGAGCTGCTGCGGCTGGCCATGCCACGGCGCGTATTTACCTTGTCACAAGTGCAATACGCCATCGACCGCATTGTCTGGTTATACAGCCACCGCAAACTCATCGGCGGCCTGCGCTTTGTAGAAGAACCTGCCATTCTGCGCTTCTTCTACGGCCGCCTTGCCCCCACCTGCGACTGGCAGCAAAAACTGGTGGCGCAGTTTAGGGCAGATTTTGGCGACAGCCTTTGATCTTTCAAATAAGCGCAAGGGGGTGGCTGGCATCTACGCTCTTGCGCTTCTGCTCTCGTCTATAACTTTATCCAAACAAAAGACCCATACT
Organism: Allobrachymonas sp.; assembly: GCA_017993135.1. Classification (GTDB taxonomy): domain Bacteria; phylum Pseudomonadota; class Gammaproteobacteria; order Burkholderiales; family Burkholderiaceae_C; genus Brachymonas. The sequence continues at coordinate 1,860 of JAGONG010000047.1, read as the reverse complement.
TCATGAGCCCAAGCCAAGGCTTCATCCTCATGCTGACACAATTTTCAGATTAGAAAACCCATAACCCCCAGCAACCCATAACATGCAACGAAATTAGCTTGTTGCATGCTCCAAGCCGCAAGGGCTCACATTGCATCTAATCAGTAAGCACCTGAAACGGTAACGCTTTTTGTCTGGCGGGCATGTGGCGTTTTTGCCTGGTTTCATGGCTTTTTCCCCGTTTGGCGGCGGGGAACAGACGAAGGTTTACCCCGTTTGCTGCGCCTGTTTCCCCAATGAAGACGGTGAACAAACTGAAAAATTACCCCGTCTGCCCGTTTTGTTCCCCGTTTTGTTCCCCGTCTTTGGCTTGGATTGCAATCTACCACATGCGACAACATAAGACGATAAAGCCCCGTTTCCCCAATGAAAAAGCCCGCCTCTTGGACTACAAAAGACGGGCTTGGATTTAAATATGGTGGTGGAACACGGAACCGAACCCGCGTCCGTTTGCCGGGCCAGATAGTAACGCCTTGGCCTTGAGGGCGTGGATTCGACGATTTGGCCGAAACCGTGTTGGCTTTCGGCGACTTACCCTTTCATGTGCGTGATCCGGGCTGCCGAGGCCATGGAGGCTTCTCTGCGGCCATTGGTTGGCCTCGTGTGCAGCAAATTGCGGTTTGTCAGATACTAGCTTATACTTCTGACAAAGGAGTCGTGACCATGAGCCATCTTGCCGAGAACATCTTGTCTGCCGCCCGGGCCATGCCCGAGGGTGGTCTGCTGTCGCCCAAGGAGTTATTGCATCTGGGCTCGCGGGCGGCCATCGACAAAACCTTGTCCCGGCTGGCTCAGGAAGGGAAGCTGCTGCGCGTGAGTCGCGGTGCCTATGTCGCACCCCATGAGGGTCGGTTTGGCTCCCGCCCGCCGTCCACCGAGTCCGTGGTGCAGGCCATCGAGGCCAGCTGCGGTGAAACGGTGGTGGCCAACGGTGCGGCCGAAGCCAATGCACTGGGCCTGACCACGCAGGTGCCGACCCGCGAGGTTTTCCTCACCTCCGGCGCATCCCGCACCCTGCATCTTGGAAGTCGGTGCGTGGAACTCAAGCACGGTAACCGCTGGCAATTGCTGCTGGGCAAGCGCCCCGCAGGCAAGGTGATTCGTGCGCTGTCGTGGCTGGGGCCAGAGGCCGCACCGGCGGCGTTGAAGCAACTACGCCCCAAATTGCCCGAGTCCGAATGGGAGGCGGTGCGTGGTGCACGGGCCGCATTGCCGAGCTGGATGGCCAAAGTGGTCAGCGAGGCCCTGCAAAACGAGGTGGTGGCGCATGGCTGAGTCCTGGTTTTCGCTCAGCCGGGAAGATCAGGTTGAAGCCCTGGAGTTTGCTGCAGCCCGTACCGGGCGGCCCGCGCATCTGCTCGAGAAAGACATCTGGGTGGTCTGGGTGCTGGCCGCCATTTACGAATCCGACTTGGCCAGCAAACTCACCTTCAAGGGCGGCACCTCGCTGTCGAAGGTTTATCGCATCATCGACCGGTTTTCCGAGGACGTGGATCTCACCTATGACATCCGCGAACTGGCTGCCGACCTGTTGAAGCAAGGCAACCCCATTCCCGATTCCGCCAGCCAAGAGAAAAAGATCAGCAGCGCGGTACGTCACCGACTGCCCGACTGGATCGAGGCGACGGTCAGGCCGGTCATTGCTGCGGCGCTGGCGAAAGATGGGTTGGACGCAAGCTTGACGCTGGCGGGCAAAGATCAGGACAAGCTGATCTTGTCGTATCCGGCGGTCAAAACGGGAACCGGCTATTCAGCGCCCACGATCCAGCTGGAGTTTGGTGCCCGCGCCACGGGCGAGCCGCATCATGTTCAACCCGTGGC
>JAGONG010000046.1 GCA_017993135.1 Allobrachymonas sp. | reverse complement strand
ACCTTGCCTTGATTCGCCTTACGCCTGCAACGGGCTGGCTGCTGCTGCTGTGGCCCACGCTCACGGCGCTGTGGCTGGCCGCTGGCGGCTTTCCTGGCTGGCATTTGCTGGCTGTATTTACGCTGGGTACGGTGCTTATGCACAGCGCGGGCTGCTGCATCAACGATGTGGCAGACCGCAATTTCGATTTGCACGTCAAACGCACCTGCCAGCGCCCCGTTACCACAGGGCAAATCAGCGTGCGCGAAGCCTTGCTGGTAGGCGCGGCGCTGCTGCTGGCAGCGTTTGCGCTGGTGCTTACTACCAACTGGCAGGCTATCGTCTGGTCAGTGCCCGCATTGCTCATTGCGCTGGCCTACCCATTTGCCAAGCGGCACGTAGCCATGCCGCAAGCGGTGCTGGGGCTGGCTTTTGGCATGGGCATGCCTATGGCTTATGCTGCCGTGCGTGGCAGCGTGCCTTGGGCGACGATGGCAGTCATGCTGCTGGCCAACCTGTGCTGGACACTGGCTTACGACACCGAATACGCCATGGTAGACCGCGATGACGACCTGAAAATCGGCATCAAAACATCAGCCATTACGCTGGGGCGCTGGGAAGTAGCCGCCATTGCCCTGTTTTACCTGCTGCACATAGGGCTGTGGTGGGGGCTGTTTTGGCAGTATGCACAGGCTGCTTGGGGCTATAGCCGCGTTGTCTGGGCTGCTACGCTGCTGGCGGCTGTGGCGCAGGCGCTGTGGCATATCTGGCTCATTGGCGGGCGCGAGCGCAAACGCTGCTTGCAGGCTTTTTTGTATAACCACTGGTTAGGCTGCACAGGCTTTGTTGCGGCATGTGCTTTGGTTTAAGCCCAAAAAATCATAGAAAAAAGGCAAATGCAGCATATTTAACCCTTTAACGCACCCGATGCAAACCCTCTCTTTATAATCGGCATTTCCACCACGCGGGTGCGCCCGCATATCTCTGCGCTTTCGGCCATGACTACCAAATTTGTTTTCGTTACTGGCGGAGTTGTATCTTCGCTTGGCAAGGGCATAGCAGCCGCTTCTCTGGCCGCCATTCTTGAATCGCGCGGCCTTAAAGTCACACTGATTAAGCTCGACCCCTACATCAACGTCGACCCCGGCACCATGTCGCCCTTTCAGCACGGCGAAGTGTTTGTGACCGATGACGGCGCTGAAACCGACCTCGACCTGGGGCACTATGAGCGTTTCATTGAAACGCGCATGAAAAAAACCAACAACTTCACCACTGGGCGCATTTACCAAAGCGTGATTGAAAAAGAGCGCCGTGGCGAGTATCTGGGCAAAACCGTGCAAGTCATCCCGCACGTTACCAACGAGATACAGGAATACATCAAGCGCGGTGCGGGCTTTGGCACAGACGAAGGCGTAGACGTTGCCATCGTCGAAATTGGCGGCACCGTGGGCGACATTGAATCGCTGCCCTTTCTTGAAGCCGTGCGCCAACTTAGCTTGAAGCTGGGACAAGGCAACACTGCCTTTGTGCACCTCACCTACCTGCCGTGGATAGCCGCTGCGGGCGAGCTCAAAACCAAGCCCACCCAGCACACCGTGCAAAAGCTGCGCGAAATCGGCATCCAGCCCGATGCGCTTATATGCCGCGCCGACCGCCCCATTCCCGCCGAAGAGCGCGAAAAAATCAGCCTCTTTACCAACGTAGCCGAATGGGGCGTTATCAGCATGTGGGACGTAGACACCATCTACAAAGTGCCCCGCATCCTGCACGAGCAAGGGCTTGACGGCCTGATTTGCGACAAACTGCGCCTAAACACCCCACCCGCCAGCCTCAAGCGCTGGGACGATTTGGTGCACGCCGTAGAGCACCCGCAGCACACCGTGCATGTGGCTATGGTGGGCAAATATGTGGACTTGAGCGACAGCTACAAATCGCTCAACGAGGCATTGCGCCACGCAGGGCTTAAAAACCAGTCCGCAGTGCGCATCACCTATCTTGATTCCGAAACCATCACGCCCGATAACGTGGCAGCAGAGCTGGCGCAGTTTGATGCCATCCTTGTGCCGGGCGGCTTTGGCAAGCGTGGTGTAGAAGGCAAAATCACCGCTGCCCGCTATGCGCGTGAGCACAAAGTGCCCTATCTGGGCATTTGCCTGGGCATGCAGGTTGCCACCATCGAATACGCCCGCCACGTGGCAGGCTTGGCGCAAGCCAACAGCACCGAATTTGATGCCGACACGCCCCACCCCGTTATTGCCCTCATTACCGAGTGGAAAGATGCCGATGGCTCCATCCAGCAGCGCAGCGAAAGCTCCGACTTGGGCGGCACCATGCGCCTGGGCGCACAAAGCTCAGACGTGGCCGCTGGCACGCTGGCGCACAGCATTTATGGCGACGTGGTTACCGAGCGCCACCGCCACCGCTACGAAGCCAACGTCAATTATCTGGAGCAGTTGCGTGCGGCAGGCTTGGTGATTTCGGCGCTCACCCAGCGCGAGCACCTCACCGAAATCGTTGAGTTGCCGCAAACCGTGCACCCGTGGTACATGGGCGTGCAGTTCCACCCCGAATTCAAATCTACGCCGTGGGCGGGGCACCCGCTGTTTAACGCCTACATCAAGGCAGCGTTGTTACATCAGAAAGCATAAGCCGCGCATTTTTGCAGCGCATGGCTGCAGCGCATAGTTGCAGCAACATTTTTGCAGCCAGTTTTTTTACCCGTAGAGGCAACGCATGAAACTTTGTGGATTTGATATCGGTCTTGACCGCCCCTTTTTCCTGATAGCAGGCCCGTGCGTGGTAGAAAGCGAGCAGTTGCAGATGGACACGGCCGGGCAGCTCAAAGAAATCACAGCCAAGCTGGGCATACCGTTCATCTTCAAAAGCAGCTACGACAAAGCCAATCGCTCCAGCGGCAGCAGCTTTCGCGGCCCTGGCATGGATGCGGGGCTGGCGATTTTGGCCAAAGTCAAAAAAGAATTAAACCTGCCCATCCTCACCGACGTACACACGGTTGAAGAAATCCCCACCGTTGCTGGCGTGGTTGATGTGCTGCAAACGCCTGCCTTTTTGTGCCGCCAAACCGACTTTATCCGCGCAGTGGCGCAGTCGGGCAAGCCAGTGAACATCAAAAAAGGCCAGTTCCTTGCACCGTGGGACATGGTCAATGTCATCGCCAAAGCGCGTGAAGCGGCACGCGAAAAAGGCTTGCCCGAAGACAGCTTTATGGCGTGCGAGCGCGGTGTGAGCTTTGGCTACAACAATCTGGTAGTAGACATGACCAGCTTGGCCGAGATGCGCAAAACAGGCGCGCCCGTGGTGTTTGATGTAACGCATTCGGTGCAAAAACCTGGTGGCTTGGGCCATGCCAGCGGCGGCGCGCGCGAAATGGTGCCTGTGCTGGCGCGTGCGGGCGTAGCCGTGGGCGTGGCGGGCTTGTTTATGGAAACCCACCCCGACCCCAAAAACGCCAAAAGCGATGGCCCCAACGCCGTGCCACTCAAACACATGCAAGCCTTGCTTGAAAACCTGCTTGAGCTTGATGCAGTTACCAAGCGCAGCCGCTTGCTGGAAAACGATTTTCAGGCCTGAACGCCTGTTTGCCCGATAGCCAGATAGCCCGATTGCTAGATTGCCTGAGCAATAGGCTCTTATTGAAAGAACGCTGAACCATGAGCACTGATTTGCACGACACCTCTTTGGCTTTGCTGCAAAAAGCGCACTGCGACGCACTGCACGCGCTGGCCAACGATGCCCATATCAGCCCCACATCTTCCATCCCCCACCCGTGCCCGCCCGAAGTGATAACGGGCTGGCTGGCAGACAACCAAAACGCACAAGGCCCGCAAAAAAATTTCACCATCTTGCACAAAGGCGAAATTGCTGGCGTAGCCATGCTCAAAAAAATCGACCACGCAGCCAAACACGCAGAATTGGCGTACTGGGTAGGCTACCCCTTTTGGGGGAAAGGCATAGGTCAACGCGCCGCACAAATCACCGTGCAGCACGCTTTCACCCACATGGGCTTGCAGCGGCTGCATTCGCACTGCCTCAAGCAAGGCAACCCCGCCTCCAGAAAAATCCTTGAGCGACTGGGTTTTGTACCCGACGCACAACGCGCCGACATGCCCACAGAAGACCGTTTTGCCCAACTCTTTCCAGGCGATTTTTGGGCGTTTTATGCGCTAACCTTGCAAGAATTTACCGCCGCCAAGCGCCACCTGTAGCGCCCGCTGCGCATGCGCGGGCAGCCTTGCTTCAAGCCCAAGCTGGCAGGCAATATTTACACACTGGCAATGCTTACAATCAGGCAGTTTTGTTTTATTAGCTTTATTTCCCGAAAGACTACCCATGAGTGCAATTGTTGATATCGTTGGCCGTGAAATTCTCGACAGCCGTGGCAACCCTACCGTAGAGTGCGATGTATTGCTTGAATCTGGCGTAATGGGGCGTGCCGCTGTGCCCAGTGGTGCGTCTACAGGCAGCCGCGAAGCCATTGAGCTGCGCGATGGCGACAAAAGCCGTTATCTGGGCAAAGGCGTGCTCAAAGCAGTGGAGCACATCAACACCGAAATCAGCGAAGCCATCTTGGGGCTGGATGCTTCCGAGCAGGCTTTTCTGGACCGCACCCTCATCGACTTGGACGGCACCGAAAACAAAAGCCGCCTGGGCGCCAACGCGATGCTAGCCGTGAGCATGGCAGTGGCACGCGCTGCCGCCGAAGAAAGCGGCCTGCCCCTGTACCGCTACTTTGGCGGCATGGGCGGCTACCAGTTGCCCGTGCCTATGATGAACGTGATTAATGGCGGCGCACACGCCAATAACAATCTGGATTTGCAGGAATTCATGATTATTCCCGTGGGCGCACCTTCTTTGCGCGAAGCACTGCGCTACGGTGCAGAAGTGTTTCATGCGCTGAAAAAAATCATCCACGACAAAGGCATGAGCATTGCCGTGGGCGACGAAGGCGGCTTTGCGCCCAACGTAGAAAACCACGAAGCAGCCATACAGCTTATTTTGCAAGCCATTGAAAATGCAGGCTACACCGCAGGGCAAGACATTGTGCTGGCACTCGACTGCGCCAGCAGCGAGTTTTTCAAAGACGGCAAATATGTGTTGGCAGGCGAAGGCGGCCTGCAGCTTAGTGCCGACGAGTGGAGCAACATGCTGGCAAGCTGGGTAGAGAAATACCCCATCATCAGCATTGAAGACGGCATGGCCGAGGGCGACTGGGAAGGCTGGAAGCTGCTGACCGACAAACTGGGCAAAAAAGTGCAATTGGTGGGCGATGATTTGTTTGTCACCAACACCAAAATTTTGGCCGAAGGCATAGAAAAAGGCATAGCCAATTCCATCTTGATAAAAATCAACCAAATTGGCACGCTCACCGAAACGTTTGAAGCCATTGAAATGGCCAAACGCGCGGGCTACACGGCAGTTATCAGCCACCGCAGCGGCGAAACCGAAGACAGCACCATTGCCGACATTGCTGTAGGCCTCAACGCTGGCCAAATCAAAACAGGCAGCTTGAGCCGCAGCGACCGCATGGCCAAATACAACCAACTGCTGCGCATAGAAGAAGACCTGGGCTGCGTAGCCGTGTACCCAGGGCGCAAGGCGTTTTACAATCTGCGCTGATGCTGCTAATGCCTGCTGAATGTTGATTTAACCACTGAAAAAAACAATGCCAACCCCATCTGCCCGCTACACCGTACCTGTCATTTTGGCTTTGCTGCTAGGCATGCTGCAATACCAGATATGGACTGGGCGCGGCAGCGTGCAGCAGGTTAGCAATATGCGGCAGGCGCTAGAAAAGCAGCAGGCAAGCAATGCCCAGCTTGAAGCAGAAGTGGCACGCTTGCAGTCTGAAATCAACGATTTGAAAGACGGGTTTGAAACCGTGGAAGAAAAAGCCCGCTATGAATTGGGCATGGTCAAGCCCAATGAAATATTTGTGCAAATTGCGCATTAAGGCACAAGCCAAAACTGCAAACAAACACTGCAAACGAAGCCGTAACCAGTATTCATGCGCCCTGCAGGGCATTTTCGTGCTGCAACCCGCATAAATACTGCTTGCATTGACTTTTGTCTTTTTGTGCATAAACCAAGACCGCCGCACAAGCCAAGTGCTAACAGCCTTGGAGTTTGGGCGCAAACAGCAGCAACACAACACACAGCACAGCACAACCACCAGCGCCATTTATGAGCAGCATATGGCTGGCAGGGCTGGAACGCCACAAACACAAGCCACCAACACAAGCCACAAACACAAGCCACAAACACACCTCAAGGCAAGCCACCATGCACCAGCTTGCGCGGCTGGGTGTGATTTTCAGTTTGAAGCGGTATCGCCTTTTGCCTAAGAAAATACGGCGTATTTACATCAATAACTGAATTAAAAGCCATTATCTGGATAAAGATAACTGGATATAACCTTCTTATCCAGTCTGGAAAATTTGCTTTATCGTAAAAAATAACCTATAACAAAACAAACGATTGATTTAAGGCGAACACCCAAGAAAATGACGCAGGCAGGTACCCAACAGATTTCCACCGCAGAGCCGCACAAGCCTGCGCGTAGCGACGGTATACAGGCGCAAAAACGTTTGTTGCTGGAGGCTTTGCGCCTTTTTTCTGAAAATGGCTTTGAGAAAACCTCCATCCGCGCCATTGCACAGGCTGCGGGCACCAATATCTCGGCTATCAGTTACTACTTTGGCGACAAAGAAGGCTTGTACCGCAGCACGTTTAGAGAAACCTATTCTGGGCTCAATTCGCAGGGAAGAATTGCCGAATTTAGCAACCCTGATTTGACTTTGCAGCAAGCAATTGAAGCCTATTTCAGCCGCCAGCTTTTCCCGCTAGGGCAGGGCGAGCGCATGCTGCAATGCTTGCGCTTGCATATGCGCGAAATGCTTGAACCAACGGGCCAGTGGGAGCAGGAAATTGAGCAAAACATAGCGCCAGTGCATGATGCGCTCGCGGCGCTGTTTTGCCGCCACTTGGGGCTGGAGCAAGTTGATGAAGGCGTGCAGCGGCTGGTGCTGGCTGTGGTGTCTATGCCTTTTATTTTGATGACGCAAAGCATTGTGCATATCACCTGCCCGCATATTTTGCAGCGTGCAGATGCTGCCTCGGTAGCCATAGCCAGCCATGTGCGCTACGCGCTCGCGCTGGTAGAAAGCGAGCGTGCATACCGCAAGCAACAAAGGGCGCAGGGCGTACCATAGCGTTCATGCATTTGTAGCAAGCCTGCCAGCACTGCCTGTAGCAGGCTTGTTGGTTTTTTGTCGCCAATTATCTTTGTCGGCAGTTTCCTTTGTTTTCATTTTCCGAGTTCACCGCATGAAATCTACACCGTTGCCCGCTTGGGCTGCAATACGCTGGCTGGGCGTGTCCGTTGCGTTGCCAGCAATGCTGGCTGGGTGTGTAAGCGCACCGCCCGCGCAAATAGATGCCAGCGCGCCCGCCAAGTGGCGCGCTCCGCTACAGGCTGCAAGCCTTGGTGCATCGGCTGCCAAACCTGCCTTGTCGGCACCGCAGGCCGCATCAGCAAGCGCAGCCGCCGCAAGCACAAGCAATGCAGACAGCACCAACACCAACACCAGCACCGACCCCAATTTGCCCCACGGCGGCAGCGTGCCGCAACTATTGGATTGGTGGCGCGCCTGGAACGACCCGCTGCTGCCCGATTTGATTGAATCGGCACAGACGCACAGCCCCACGCTAGCCAGTGCCGCCGCCCGCATTGCGCAGGCGCGGTTTGGCGCTACAGCCAGCACGTCGGCCATGTTGCCTAACGTGGGTGTTGCCGCCAACGTAACGCGCGCGCCCACATCGCAGCAGCCTTTTGCTGGCACGATAGTGCACACCCACAGCTTGGGCGCACAGTTGCAGTGGGAAATTGACTTGTTTGGCGGCTTAAACCATGCGCGCCGTGCTGCCAATGCGCGGCTGGATGCAGCGCAAGCCATGTGGCACGAAGCGCGTGTATCGCTCGCTGCCGATGTGGCAGGGCAGTATTTTGCCTTGCGCTCTTGCCAGCGCGGGCTTGAGATTTTGCAAGCCGATGCGGCTTCGCAAGAAGAAACGGCGCGGCTTACGGGGCAACTGAGCCAAGCAGGATTTGCCGCACCTTCTAACTACGCCTTGGCGCAAGCAGGCGCAGCGCAAGCACAGGCGCAACGCACCCAGCTTGAGGCGCAATGCACAGCCGCCATCAAAGGCTTGAGCGCCTTAACCAGTATGGATGAAGACGTTTTGCGCACGCGGCTGGCAACGCCCGTTACCTCGCAGCCGCCCGCTTTGGCTGTAGATGCCGTGCCAGGGCAGGCACTGGCCCAGCGCCCCGATGTGTTTGCTGCCGCGCAAGCGCTAGCCGCCGCCAGTGGCGACGTGGGCTATGCGCGGGCGCAGCAGTTTCCGCACCTCGCCATAGGCGGATCTATCTCGCGCCTGTTTATGACCAGCCACCAGCCGCGCTTGGATGAGATTTACAAAACCGTCTGGAGCGTGGGGCCGCTGGGCATTTCCCTGCCCATACTCGACTGGGGGCGTATTTCTGCCAACCTGCACAGCAGCAAAGCGCAGTACGAGGCCAGCGTAATGCAATACCAAATGGTGCTACGCAATGCCGTGCGCGATGTGGAAACCGCCCTGGTCAATCTGCACAGCGCCCAGCAGCGCACAGCCAATACCAACATTGCCGTAGAAGGCTTTGACAAGGCTTTTGCCGCAGCCAATGCCAAATACAAAGCGGGCATGGGCAGCATGCTGGAGCTTGAAAATGCGCGGCGCAATCTGAATAACGCCCGCCTTGGCCAATCAGCCTTGCAGCAGCAAACAGAAAGCGCGTGGGTGGCGCTCTACCGTGCCTTGGGTGGCGGCTGGACGCAGCAAACCAACCCCACGCAAGCCGACCACGATTTGATAGCCACAGGCCAAGCCGCACGCACCGCACGCGCAACCAGCGCCGCCATGCCAGCCCAAGCCGCCACGCCTCAAGCGCCAGCCAGCGCACCCGAAACGGCGCATAACAAAACACCATAAAGCACCACAAACCGCCTAAAGCTACCCAAATCTACCCCAAGCCGCCATTAAATAAATCGCAACACACCGCCAGCAAAAAACCATGAAAAAGCTCCAATACCGTTCACTCATAGCCCTTGCCATAGCCCTTGCTTTGGGCGGCAGCCTTGTTACAGCGTGCTCGCCCAAAACCGACGCGGCCGATAAAACCGCCGCACGCCCTGCATTAACGGTGCAAACCGTGGTGGCAGAAAACGGCGAAGTGCCGCTGCTGCTGGTAGCCAGCGGCAACATTGCAGCTTGGCAAGACATCTCCATCAGCACGCAAACACAAGGCTTGCGCTTGGCAGACTTGAAAGGCAATGTGGGCGATGAAGTAAAAAAAGGCCAGGTGCTCGCCACTTTTGCCACCGACACCATTGATGCCGAAGTGCTGCAAGCGCAAGCCAACTTGCTCTCGGCGCAAGCGCAGGCACAAGATGCCCAATCCAACGCCGAACGCGCCCGCAGCATAGAAGGCACGGGCGCTTTAAGCCAGCAGCAAATCAACCAGCTCAACACCGCAGCCAAAGCCACAGCCGCACAGGTGCAAGCCGCCCGCGCCATACTGCAATTGCAAAAAACGCGGCAAGGTTTTGCCCGCATCACCGCGCCTGACGATGGCGTAATTTCTTCGCGCACCGCCACCGTAGGCGCTGTGCCGCAAGCGGGCACAGAAATGTTTCGCATGGTGCGCCAAGGGCGCATAGAGTGGCGCGCCGAAATATCGGGCCAAGACATTGCACGGGTGCATGTAGGCGACGCAGTAACGGTGCGCACCAGCTCTGGCGAAAGCGTTACGGGCACAGTGCGCAGCATTTCGCCCACGCTCGATGCCGCCAAGCGCGTAGGCATTGTGTATGTAGACTTGCCCGATGCGCACGATGCAGGCGTGCGCGCAGGCATGTATGCCAGCGGCGAGATTACCGTGGGCACAGCCCAAGGGCTGATGGTGCCGCAAAGCACAGTAATGGCGCGTGATGGCTTTAATTACGTCTTTGTGCTGCAAGCCGACAACAAGGTCAAACAGCAACTGGTTGAAACTGGAGTGGTTTCTGGTGGTAAGGTGCAGATAGTCAAAGGCATTGCCGCAGGCGCAAAACTGGTGCTCAACGGTGCCAGCTTCCTGAGCGATGGCGACTTGGTGCGCGTAGTAGCCCCAGCCCCAGCCGCAAGCGCGGCCAGCGCAGCGGAAAATGCTGCAAGCGCCAATGCCGCAGCAAGCGCAGCCAACTCAGGCAGTGCCGCAGAAACCAACGCACCCGCAGCCGCACCAGAGCCGAGCGAGGCGGCTTCCGAAGCGAGCAATGCAGCCAGCACCGCCGCCGAGCAGCCAGCCAGTGCTGCCACGCCCAGCAGTGCCGCATCTGCCAGCGCCGCAACCACCAGCGCCCAGCGTACCAGCGGCGTGCAACGCGCAAGCAGCGGCAAGGCTGGCGTGCGCAAAACAGGCTTAAGCGCCCCATCTGCCCCATCAGCCAAAGCCGCCAGCAGCCGCACTGGCAAGCAGTCTTAATTGGAGCATGGCGTGAACATATCTTCTTACTCCATTCGCAAACCCATACCAGCGATTTTGATTTTTGCGCTGCTGTGCATGGCAGGCGCTTTTTTGTTCAAGATGACAGCCGTGCAAAAGCTGCCCGACGTGGACATGCCTGTAGTCACAGTCATTGTGGCGCAGCCAGGCGCAGCGCCTTCGCAGCTTGAAAACCAGGTTGCACGCAAACTCGAAGACACCATCTCCACCGTTACAGGCATAGACAAAATCATGACCACCATTACCGATGGCAAGGTCATGGTCACAACCCAGTTTTTGCTTGAAAAAAACATGACCGATGCCGTCTCGGAGGTGCGCGATGCGGTAGCGCTGATACGCTCGGACCTGCCCGTAGAAATCCGCGAGCCCGTCATCACCAAGAAAAACACGGTAGGCGGCACATTTGCGGTCTATGCCCTGCAACTCGCACCCAATAGCAGTTGGACCGAGCAGCAGCTCAGTTGGTATGCAGACAATGCCGTAAACAAAAAACTGCTCAATATCCCTGGCATGGGGCTCATCAAGCGCATAGGCGGGGTGCAGCGCGAAGTGCAGGTTATTTTGCAGCCCGAGCGCATGAAAGCCTTGGGCGTAACGGCGGCTGATATCTCCAGCATCAGCTACAACGAGCAAGACGCTGCCAGCGGGCGCAGCGAAGTAGGCGGCGCAGAGCAAACCGTGCGCACCATCTCATCGGCACAAAATGCGCAGGCGCTTGCTGCCATGCAAATACCGCTGCCCAACGGCACCAGCGTGCGCCTGGGCGACGTGGCTGAAGTGCGCGACACCGCTGCCGAGCAACGCTCTGTAGCACTGGTAGATGGCAAACCCGCCATTGCGCTGGAAATGTACCGCACCAAAGGCGCTAATGAAATTGAAGTGGCGCACAACGTAGAAAAAGCCGTGGCAGAGCTGCGCGGGCAAAACCCCAACGTAAAAATCGAGCGCGTAGTCAATAACATCGTGCAGGTGCAAAACAACTTCGACGGCAGCATGAGCATGCTCTACGAAGGCGCTTTCTTGGCCGTGGTGGTGGTGTATTTCTTCCTGCGCGAATGGCGCTCAACACTGGTGGCAGCTTCGGCACTGCCACTATCTATCATCCCAACCTTTATCGGCATTTACCTCTTTGGCTACTCGCTCAACACCGTCACGCTCATGTCGCTAACGCTGGTAGTGGGCGTGCTGGTAGACGATGCCATTGTTGAAATCGAAAACATCGAGCGCCACTTGCGCATGGGTAAAAGCCCGTATGAAGCAGCCATGGAAGCAGCCGACGAAATCGGGCTGGCAGTGCTGGCTACCACCTTTGCGCTGGTATCGGTCTTCTTCCCGATGGCGTTTATGGGCGGCATAGTGGGCTTGTTCTTCAAGCAGTTTGCCTGGACAGCGGTCATCTCCATCCTGTTTTCGCTGCTGGTGGCGCGGCTCGTCACCCCCATGATGGCAGCCTACCTCATGGCACCGCACAAGGGCGAAATCGTGCCTGCCGAAGAAGACCCCGCCGCCCCGCCAGACCTCTCGCGCGACGGCAAATTCATGCGCCGCTACATGCGCATCATGCAATGGTGCTTGCACCACCGCTTCATCACGCTGCTGGCAGCGTTTGTTATGTTTGCCGCATCCATCTCGCTTGCACCCTTGTTGCCCAAAGGTTTTGCGCCAGCGGGCGACCACGACCAAACACAAGTCACATTGCAGCTCCCACCTGGCAGCACACTGGCGCAAACGCAGCATTTGGCAGAAACCGTGCGCAAGCTGGTTGTGGCTGACAAAAACATCGTGCGCGTGCTCTCATCGATTGGCGGGGGCAGCAGTGCCAGCGGGCCTAGCGGCTCGGGCGCCGAAGCTGAAATCAACACAGCCGTGCTTACCGTCGTAACTACGCCACGCAAAGAGCGCAAAGAATCTGTCATACAGATAGAAAACCGCATCCGCAAAACCCTTGCCGACATTCCTGGCGCACGCATCACCGTAGGCAGTGCCGACATGGGCAACAAAATGGACATAGCACTCATGAGCGATGACTCTTTCATGCTCAACGCCGCTGGGCGCGAAGCCGAGCGCCAGCTACGCACCTTAAGCGGCATAGGCGGCGTTAAATCAAGCGCGGCACTGGTACGCCCCGAGCTCATCATCCGCCCCGACTACGACCGCGCCTCCTCGCTGGGCATCACCGCCGCCGCCATAGCGCGTACCGTGCGCGTAGCCACCAGCGGCGACTACGACCAGTTTCTAGCCAAAATGAACCTGCCCGACCGCCAAGTACCCATCCGCGTCAAACTGCCAGACAGCTACCGCGGCAGCGTCGATAACATCCGCCAATTGCTCGTACCAGCGCGCGGCGGCATCGGTGTACCGCTTGAAACCGTAGCCCAAGTCAGCCTGGAAAGCGGCCCCTCGCAAATCGACCGCATCAACCGCAACCGCAGCTTCAAAATCACCGTAGAGCTGGCAGGCAAGCAATTGGGCGAAGTCAATGATGCAGCCAAAAAACTGCCCATATTCAAACAGTTGCCCCAAGGCGTATACATCTCCGAGCAAGGCGACGCGCAAGAAATGGGCAAACTCTTTCGCAGCTTTGGGCTGGCAATGGCCATCGGCGTCATCTGCATCTACTCGGTACTCGTGCTGCTGTTTGACGACTTCATGCAGCCGCTCACCATCTTGATGGCGCTGCCCCTATCCATTGGCGGCGCATTCGTAGCACTGCTTGTAACAGGCAAGGCACTCTCCATGCCCTCGCTGCTAGGCATGATTACGCTCATGGGGCTAGTCACCAAAAACTCCATCTTGCTGGTGGACTACGCCATCGTGGCGCAAGCACAAGGCAAAAGCCGCAGCGACGCACTGATAGATGCCTGCCACAAACGCAGCCGCCCTATTTTGATGACCAGTATCGCCATGGCAGCAGGCATGGTGCCGCTGGCGCTGGGCTTGAGCAAAGGCGACCCCAGCTTCAACTCGCCCATGGCCATTGCCGTTATTGGCGGCTTGGTAACATCCACCGTACTGAGCCTGCTGGTAGTGCCAGCCACCTACACCTACATTGACGACTTTGAGCACTGGCTGCAGCGCACACTCAAATCCGCAGGCAAGCGCAAGAAAAAACAGGCTTGAGCAACACAAGCACCACCCGCGCCTTCAGCGCCCGCAGCGCCCACGCCCACCCGCACTGGTACTAGCACCGTGCGGGTGCTGGTGATGGTGCGTACACCCATCAAGCCGCAACCAGCCGCACCAAGGCGAATCCAACCAAGGCGGAATCAAACCAAGGTGGAATCAAGCCAGCAGAGCTTGATACTGCGCGTGCCTTTTCACATAAGCCGCCGTATACGAACACACGGCACGCACCTTCCAGCCGTTAGCCTGCGCCGCCTCCAAAGCGTAGTGCGTCATCTCGCCCGCAACCCCGCGCCCGCCTACAGCCTGCGGCACAAGGGTATGCACAATGTGCATAACGTTGCCATGCAAAGCATACTCAACAAGGCAAACATGCCCATCAACAAGCGCCTGAAAACAGGCTTGCTCTGGAAGGTGCTGAATGGAAATAGACATAGCAAACGTTTTGCAGAAGTGGTCGGTATGCAGACAATATACAGCCAGAGCCAAAAGAACATGCAAAACTGCCCTTGCTACCCAAGCCTGGAAAAGTTTTTTTAAACGGTGTTGAAAAACGCGATTTTTATGGCTATAATTTCGTTCTCTGTTCCTCAATAGCTCAGTCGGTAGAGCGCCGGACTGTTAATCCGTAGGTCCCTGGTTCGAGCCCAGGTTGAGGAGCCAGAATATTTTCAAAGGGTGTCACTGTAAAAAGTGACACCCTTTTCTTTTGCGGTTTTTATTTTTGCCGCTTGTCTTTTTGCAG